>NZ_JBEZXU010000233.1:0-1005 GCF_040638175.1 Actinoplanes sp. NPDC026670 | reverse complement strand
AAGGGGGGGAATCTCCGGCAACACGCCGAAGCAAAGACTCAGACCGACCCGTAAGGCCGGATACCCGGCCGGGACAGGGCCAGGGATCGGGCTGCCGGCGGGACGGGAGAACGCCCTCACGTCAGCCGCGACCATGTGTAACGACCGCCGACCCACCAACATTCCCGGGCACCAACCCTGTAGGCGGCGCGGCTATCAGCACACCAGCCCAGGGGCGGCGCGGCTATCACTCGGCCCTACGTGTGGTGCTCGGTCGGTCGTCGTCGCGAGATACCAACGACCGCCGGCCCACCATCATTCCGAGCCCAGCACACCAACCTTGTGGGCGGTGCACCCATCACTCGGTCCTGCGGTGCTGCTCGGTCGTACGCATGGTGTAACGACCCCGCCCCGGCCACGATTCCGCCCCCACGATGCCCCCGATCACACCGCCAAACCGGACACCCCGCCGGCCGTGCCCAACCGAGGCGGCATCTCAACCAACAATCGTGCGAGATCCGGACAATGAGCACAGGTTCGCGGTCAGACGAAAGAGATCTTGGCAGGAAACAGCCCCGGCAGCCCCGCCCCGCACCCCGCACCCCGCGCTCGGCGATCTTGCACTTTGTGCCCGCGACTTGCGGCGAATGTCGGTTTTGTCCGGGCAGGAAGTGCAAGATCGCGGGGGAAGGCCCGGAAGAGGCTCGGAGGGGCCACCAGCGACGACCCCGACCCGCACGGCATCGCGAAGCATCGACCGCCAGCCGCCCCAAGGCGATCGAGGAGCACAGGTGGCCGCTGTCACATAAGATACGAACCTGTTCCGTATCGATAATCGCCCGCCTACGCTGACACCCGCAATACGAGTCTGACCCGTTTCGGAACGGGGCCGGGGGGAGAGCGCGAAAAGATGTCACCACACGAGAACACGGGACACCCGAGGAGGTGGGCGATCCTCGGGGTGCTGGTGATCAGCCTCCTCGTGGTCGTCCTGGACAACACGATCCTCAACGTCGCGCTGCGGAC
>NZ_JBEZXU010000232.1:0-1009 GCF_040638175.1 Actinoplanes sp. NPDC026670 | reverse complement strand
GCTGCCGAAGCCGGTGCTCGACGGTCCGCGCGCCCTCTACCCCGACGTTCTTCCCGGGGCGGACCTGCTCGTCGTCGCCCGTCAGGAGGGCGGCTTCGGCCAGCTGCTGATCGTCAAGAACCGGTCGGCCGAGACGATCAGGGCAGTCAGCGCCGTGACCTACGGCCTGCGCTCCGAGACGCTGGTCTTCCGCCACGACGCGACCACCGGCGGTGTCCAGGCCCTCGACCGGGTCAGCGGGGAGGAGATCAGCTCGATCCCCACCCCGTTTGCCTGGGACTCCGCCGGCCGGGACCCCGAGGCGCCGGACACCGCCACCCGCACCGCTGTCGCCACCAGCGCCGACGTGCTGTCGCTCTCGGGGCTCTGCGGCAGCGAGCCGGGCGCCCGGCAGGCCCGGATCCCCACCCGGCTGGACGGCGACGGCACGGGCGACGCCCGCCTGCGCCTGGACGCCGCCGCCACCGGCCTGCTCACCGGCGAGGGCGTGCGCTTCCCCGTCTTCCTCGACCCGACCCTCATCACCGGCAAGCAGGCCTGGGCGACCGTCTACTCGCAGCACCCCAACACCAACACCTGGAACGGCACCAACTTCAACTCCGGCACCACGGACGCCCGGGTGGGCTACGAGCAGGACACGCCGCTGCGGACCCGCTCCTTCTGGCGGATGGGCTACAGCAGCAGCATCAAGGGCGCCACCGTCAGCTCGGCCAGCTTCAAGGTGCTGAACAACCACTCGTGGAACTGCACGGCCCGTGAAATGCAGCTCTGGCTCACCGGCGCCATCTCCTCCGGCACCACCTGGAACAAGCAGCCGAGCTGGACGACCCTGCAACAGAAGCGGTCCTTCGCCCACGGCTACGGCAGCAGTTGCAGCGACGACTACGTGAGCTTCGACGTCAAGAACGCGGCCCAGCAGGGCGCCAACGGCGGTTGGTCGAGCATCACGCTCGGCATGCGCGCCACCAGCGAGTCGGACACGCTGACCTGGCGCAAGTTCAAGGTCTCC
>NZ_JBEZXU010000231.1:0-1009 GCF_040638175.1 Actinoplanes sp. NPDC026670 | reverse complement strand
AGCAGGCTCCGGTGGCCATCCTCATTCGCTTGCCATGCGGCAAGTAGCTTCGTGGCCTCCGGTGATAGAGTCCGCCGTCCAGGTCGAAGGGGGTTCACCATGACGCTGAGCGTCGAGGAAAGCAGCCGGCTGTCCGGTCTGCTGACTGGTCACGCCGAGCGGATCATGCAGCGCTGGACGGAGATCATCGCGAGCTCGCTACGCGGGCGGCTCAGTCAGGGAGAGCTGCGTCGGCAGGTGCAGGAGCTGCACTCTAGCATGATCACCGCCAGTGATCAGGGTGCCGGCGACCTCGACGCCGAGCAGGCCGCGGAGCTGCGCGCCGTGCTCTCCGAGCTGTCCCGGGGCCGCGCCCGGCAGGGCTTCTCCGCCTCCGAGACCGCCATCAGCGTGTTCTCCCTCAAGGACGTGCTGCTGGAGCTGATGGAGGCCGAGGACAGCCCCTACACGCTCCGCGACTACGTCGCCTTCTCCGGGCTGATCGACCAGATGGGTCTGTTCACCTTCGAGAGCTACGTACGCACCCGCGAGAGCCTCATCGCCGACCAGGCGGAGCAACTGCTGGAGCTCTCCACGCCGGTGGTGAAGCTCTGGGAGGGCGTGGTCGCCGTGCCGCTGGTCGGCACCCTCGACTCGGCCCGGGCCCAGGTGGTGATGGAGCGACTGCTCCAGACCCTGGTCGACACCAGCTCGCCCTACGCGATCATCGACATCACCGGCGTACCGGCGGTGGACACCCAGGTCGCCCAGCACATCCTCAAGACCGTGGTGGCCGCCCGCCTGATGGGCGCCGACTGCATCATCTCCGGCATCCGGCCACAGATCGCGCAGACCATCGTGGCCCTGGGCATCGAGTTCGGCGACATCGCCACCAAGGCCAGCCTCGCCGACGCGCTGCGGCACGTGCTCCGGCTCACCGGGGCCGACACCGGCCGCCGCCACCGCCGGGAGGTCTGATGGAGCGGGTGCCGATCCTCAAGATCGGCGACATGCTGCTGGTCTCCATCCA
>NZ_JBEZXU010000230.1:0-1023 GCF_040638175.1 Actinoplanes sp. NPDC026670 | reverse complement strand
GCTTGTGCGCCTTCTCCTGCTCGGCCTTGTCCTGCTGGTGGCCCAGCAGCCCGCCGACCACCATGCCCGGCACGCCGAACACGGCACCCTTGGCCGCGCCGGAGATCGCCTGGTCGTGGTCGTCGGTCTCGGCCGGGCTCTCCGCCTGCTTGCGGGCGGTGCGCAGCTCGCCGGCCATCAGGGTCAGGCCCCGGCTCACGTCCGCCATGCCCTCGCCGAGCTTGTCGGCGTAGTCGGTGACGAGCGTCAACCGGCGCTGGAACTCCTGCGAGGCCGAGCCCGTCCAGGTGTTGGCGAGCTTGTCGAGGTCGCCGCTGAGCTCGCGGGACAGCCCGTCGAGCATGCCCTTGAGCGACGTCCACTGCGCGGCGACGCCGTCGATCTGACCCGGCTGGCCGGCCATCACGGCGTCGTAGAGCTCCTGATGGCTTACGGGCTGGTAGCGGCTGGTGTACTCAGACACGGGGAGCCTCCTTCCGCTTCAGCGCGTCGTCCACCCCGTTCAGCGCGGCGGAGATGTCGGCGGAGTTGGCCGCGTTGCGCTCCTCGGCGGTGCGGTAGTTGGCCAGGATCGTCGCGGTGGCACTCTGCGCCGCCTTCACCGCGGCACGCAGCCGGTCGACCTGGTCCACGTAGGACTGCTGGATCTCGGAGTAGCGGCGGGAGTTCTGCGTGGCGTCGGTGAACGAGCCCAGCGCCGGGGGCCGGCACTGCATCTCGGTGCTCAGCTTCCGCAACGCCTTCTCCGCCTCGGCCAGCCGGTTGGCCAACTTCTGGTGGAAGTCTTCCAGGGACATCAGGTCGACTGTCGTGCGCCCGGTCATGGCAGCATCCCCGTACGTCATCGTCGATAACCGTTGGCAGGGCACAGGTTAGTCGACCGGCGCGACTCGGGCGACCCGCCGCCGGCACCGATCCACCAGGTGCGTACTCAGTCGCCCGACCCGGGGGAGGCCGGCGACGTGCCGGGAGAGGCCGGCGCCTTCGACGTGGGTCCGCGGGAGGGCGCCGCCGGCGTGCCGG
>NZ_JBEZXU010000229.1:0-1023 GCF_040638175.1 Actinoplanes sp. NPDC026670 | reverse complement strand
GGGCGACCGGGGTCTTCGCAGCTAGCATAGCGCGTCTGTCGCTGCGGTGCGGAATAAGGGTGGGCTGTGGTGGGACCGGCTGAGTTGATGGTCCTGGAGCGGCGGTTGTCGGCCGAGCGGCTGGGACCGTACCGGGCGGCGTGCGGTGGGGATCTTGCCGCCGCTGTGGCGCTCTACGAGTGGAACGCCGAGGTTTCCGGGGCGCTGGGCACCACGTTGGGCCATCTGGAGGTGCTGCTCCGCAACGCCATGCACGACGCGCTGACCGTATGGTCGACCGCTTGCCACGGCGAGCCGCGCTGGTACCTGGACCCCGGTGACCTGCTGACCGTGGACGCGGCTCGTGACGTGGCCACCGCGCGCCGCCGCGCGACTCGTGACGGCCGCACCGAGGCTCCTGGCAGGGTGGTCGCCGAGCTCACGCTCGGCTTCTGGCGCTACCTGGTGGCCAGCCGGTACGAGCGCACCCTGTGGCTCGATTGCCTCCGCCAGGCGTTCCCGCAGTTGCGGGGGCGCGGTATGCGCCGCGACGTCAGCGACGCGGTCCGTGACCTTCACCTGGCCCGCAACCGGATGGCGCACAACGAGCCGATGTTCAACCGGCCGATCGACGAGCTGCGGACGACGGCGCTGCTGGTCGCCGGATGGATCTGCCCGGTGTCCCGTCAGTGGATCGAAGCGCGGTGCCGGGTGCCTCACCTACTGGCCAGCAGGCCCGGACAGCCGGCGTGGGACAGACGCGACGCGCAGCTGGAAACGAGCGTGCTCGGCCAGCGCGACGGCCTCATCGACGATCACGCCGTGCCGGTACAGCACGGCTAGCTGACGGTCGGCGAGGTGGTCCAAGGCGTCGCGGATCACCGCCACGGGGTGGCCGGTGCGCTCGGCTAGCCGGGGCAGTGTCGTGTCGGTGAGCTGGGCCCGGCCCGTGATGACCAACGTTCGGGAAAGCCACGCTAAGGGTGATCTTGGTTCGGGTTGAAGTGGGTCCCGGAAGGAGGTTGTGGGACGTTTCCGGAACCA
>NZ_JBEZXU010000228.1:0-1031 GCF_040638175.1 Actinoplanes sp. NPDC026670 | reverse complement strand
CGCCCGCATCTGCCGCAGGCCCACCACGGGCGCGGGCGGCGGGGGGGGCGCCCCCCGGGCGCTCCCACCGCCCCACGTCAGCACATCGAAGGGATCGAGACCATGACCAGCACCCACACCCGGCCCGCCCAGCTCGCACCGGTCCGCATCGGCCGAGGCCGCGTCGTCCACCTCGGCAACCTGAGCAGCATCACGGGCCCGGCCGGCGAGCCCCGCTACGTCGCCGGCTCGTGCGGGGCCAGCACCCGAGGCGACACCGTCACGGTCGGTGCCGCCGTCACCGCGCCAATCGACTGCCGCACCTGCACGCGCTCCAACCCGGTCCGCGTGGCCTGGATCAACGCCACGGTGATCGCGGCGACCAGCGAGCCGGTGACCCTGCCGCACACCGGACTGACCGTGCCGCACACCCAGCTCCGCGTCGACGGCCCCACCCAGCCCGGCCCCGGCCATGCGGAGCAGCACCGGCTGTACCTCGGTGCCCGCTTCGTCGGCTGGATCACCACCCACCCGCGCCACCCGCACCGCAGCGCCACCTACCAGACGAACTCCCTCGGAGGCAGGGAACTCGACGAGTACGCCCAGCAGTGCCGGCTGTTCACCGGCGAGCCCGCCACCGTCGCCGACGTGCTGGCCGAGCTGGTCCGCGAGCACATCACCGCGGCAGCCGTCGCCGAGCGGCTAGCCGCCACCCGCACCCCGATCCGACTCATGCAGCACATCCGCGACGGCGACGGCCAGCCCACCGGGGCTCCGTACCCGACCACCTACGCCAGCGCCAACGCACCGCTGACCACCGACCCCACCTGGCACCGCGCGGTAGCCCGCGCCCTGCACCGCGACTCCCCCGCCGGCCCCGGCCAGCACTGGCAGATCTGGACCCCCACCGGCTGGACCCGCCTGCCCGACGTCGTCGACGTCGACCAGGACCTCGGCTGACCGTCCCCCGTGCCCGGGCCCCCCCCCCCCCCGGGCGCGGGGCCCCCAACCCCCCCCCACCACCGGGGGGCCAACAAAACCCCCACAAACCC
>NZ_JBEZXU010000227.1:0-1033 GCF_040638175.1 Actinoplanes sp. NPDC026670 | reverse complement strand
AGCCCAGCCGAAGCTCCGAGCGCGTCGACTGGCGGGAAGCCACGCCGGTCCAAGGGCAGCCTGCGCGGGGCCATCCTCGACGTGCTCGAAGCCCATCCCGACCAGCCGTTCAAGACCAGCCAACTATGCAAGGCCATCGACCAGGCGAACGAGGACACCGGCTCGGCCAAGGCCAGCGCGGGCGCGGTCGTCAACGCCGTGCACAAGCTCGTCACCGACGGCGTCGCCGTTCAAGTCGTCGAGAAGCCGGCGACCTTCCAACTCGCCCCGGAAACCAACTGACCCGTTCATCCGGTAGCCCGGGGCGGGCGTCGAACTTGGCGGAACCACGCCCACCCCGGTGCTCCTTCACGCAAAGGAGCGACATCCAGTGTCTCACCTGAACTCCTACCTCACCGCGGCCGGCGGAGTCCTCGCCGGTCTCGCCGCCGCGGCGGCACTACTCGTGCGGCAGCGGCAGGTCATCTACCACCAGCGACAGGCGCTGGCCGCCCGCGACCGCGACCGGTCCCACTGGCACCACCTGGCCACGCACAACGACACGACCGGCCTGCCGAACCGGCGGGCCCTGCGGACCCATCTCGAGGCCACGTTCTCCCTCGGGGAACCGCTCGGGCTCGTCCTCATCGACCTCGACCGGTTCAAGCAGGTCAATGACACCCACGGCCACGAGAACGGCAACGACCTGCTGCACGAGGTCGGACTGCGTCTGAGCGCCCTCGGGCCGTCGGTAGCCCTGGCCGCGCACCTGGCCGGCGACGAGTTCGCCCTCGTCGTGCACGGCGACGACACCGAGGTCGAGACCGCCGCCCAGGCGGCCCACCGGCGCATCTCGAAGCTGCCCTACGAGATCGCCGGCCAGCAGGTGTTCGTCACCGCCAGCGTCGGCTACGCCATCGCCGCACCGGGCATGCTGGCCCGCGAGCTCCTGCACGCCGCCGACCAGGCCATGTACGTGGCCAAACGCAAGCGCTGCGGCGTACGGGCTCACGACCCGGGCCACGCCACACCCCCGGGACCTGTCACCCGCTAC
>NZ_JBEZXU010000226.1:0-1035 GCF_040638175.1 Actinoplanes sp. NPDC026670 | reverse complement strand
CTCGATCCAGAGGTGTTGATCTCGACGTTCGGGCTGATCGGCATCCTGGTCATCGTCTTCGCCGAGTCCGGCCTGCTGATCGGGTTCTTCCTGCCCGGCGACTCGCTGCTGTTCACGGCGGGGCTGCTCACCGCGGACGGGAAGTACATCACCTACCCGCTGTGGCTCGTCTGCCTGCTCATCACCATCGCGGCGATCGCCGGCGACCAGGTGGGGTACGCGTTCGGCCGCAAGGTCGGCCCGGCGCTGTTCCGCCGGCCGAACTCGAGGCTGTTCAAGCAGGAGAACGTGCTCAAGGCGCACGACTTCTTCGAGAAGTACGGCGCGCGCTCGATCGTGCTGGCGCGCTTCGTGCCGATCGTGCGGACGTTCACGCCGATCGTGGCCGGGGTCAGCCGGATGAACTACCGCACGTTCGTGATCTACAACGTGATCGGCGGCATCCTCTGGGGCACGGGCGTGACCGTGCTCGGCTACTTCCTCGGCCAGATCCCGTTCGTCAAGGCGAACATCGAGATGATCCTGATCGCCATCGTGGGGATCTCGGTCATCCCGATCGCCGTCGAGTTGCTGCGGGCGTGGCTGGCCGCCAGGCGGGGCACCACCCCGCAGGAGCGGGCCGCCGCCGAGGAGGCGATCCGGGAGACCCGCGAGCACTACGGCAAGCACTGACCGACCGGGCGTCCGGCGCCGTCCCTGGTCGGGGATGGCACCGGACGATCGGTACAGGTCAGCGTGCCTTCTTGGTGGCGCGCTTGCGCGGCGGGGTCAGCAGATCGGCGATCGTGGCGATCGCGGACGGCACCAGCCGGTAGTAGGCCCAGACACCGCGCTTCTCCCGCTCCAGCAAGCCGGCCTCGGTGAGGATACGCAGGTGGTGACTGACCGTCGGCTGCGAGAGGCCGAGAGGCGCGGTCAGGTCGCACACGCACGCCTCGCCCTCGGGCGCCGACTGGATCAGGCTGAGCAGCCGCAGTCGAGCGGGGTCGGCGAGGGCCTTGAGGACCCCCGCGAGACGCTCGGCATCGGCACGTT
>NZ_JBEZXU010000225.1:0-1036 GCF_040638175.1 Actinoplanes sp. NPDC026670 | reverse complement strand
GGTTGACCTGCGCTGTGAGACATTCCGGCTCACGGCGGCCCGGCGCCGGCGCCGAAGCTGTGAGATTTAAAGACTCTAACACAAGATATTTTTTGCTTAAAAAAGCCGACAGTGGTCGGCCTGCCGGAGGTGCGCGCTCTGGCAGGTCAGCGCGCTGACCTGCGGTGTGATTTCTACAGGTGGTCGAAGCGCTGCGGGTTGGTCACGGTGTCGGGGCCGTGATCGCAAGGCAGCTCGTGCAGGTACCGCCGGTGGGTGGGATCCGACACGAGAGTCCAGACCCGACCTGCCGGGTCCGGGCCGTGGACCGCAGTCGCGATCGGGCTGGCGCTGCGCAGTCCGGCGAGTACCCCGAGCAGGCTGGCCTCGCGGCGCCGGCTGGGGACCCAGAACAGCACGGGGTAGCGGGGGCCGAAGGTGGTGAGGCGCTCGTAACCGCGCAGCTTGGCCACAACCCGGGCGAGGTTCTCGGTGTCGTTGTCGTGCTCAAGGAAGAAGCCGGTCGAGGTGTCGCCGACGGTCCACACGCCGTGCCCATCGGGGTGGATGCCGGCCTGGGCGTAGACGGTGGTCGCGTGCTGCTCGGACCACCAGCGCGGCAGCAGGGCGTCGTCAGCGCGGCGGGCGGTGGCGATGAGGTCGGTGAAGAACTGGTTGACGCCGAGCAGGTGGTTGACCTGGCCGCTGGCGGCGATCCGCTTGGCCCGCTCCAGCGAGCTGCGCGGCGCCTTGCCGCCGGTGCCGTTCGGGTCGTGGTAGACGGTCGGGTGCAGTTGCAGTCCGACGGGGCCGAGGGTGTAGAGCAGGGACCCGAACCGGCCGTGGGCGCCGCTGCGGCCGAAGCGGTGCAGCACATCGAGGCGGTGCAGGATCGTCAGCCGCCGCTGGGCGGTGCGCCGGGCGTCGAAGAAGGCGTTGGTGATCTGGTCGGTGGACAGCAGGTAGTGCTCGGCGAGCAGGGCGAGCAGGGCGTGGTCGCGGGGGACGATGCGACCGAAGACCGCGAGCGGATCCGCGTTGCTGGAGGCGGGGGGAA
>NZ_JBEZXU010000224.1:0-1040 GCF_040638175.1 Actinoplanes sp. NPDC026670 | reverse complement strand
GAGGACCATGAACACCCTTGCTCGCAGCCGCGCTGCCACCCGCCCAGTCTCCAACCTTTGCTCCGGTCGCATACGTGTGCGGCGGTGTACGGCGGTATCGGCCCGAGTTGACGGATGCCACGCCAGTCCACGTGTATGCGCGAGTGCGCCTTGACCCCGTCGTCGGCGCTGCCATCGCTGACGCTTACATGGCCGCGCCGCTCAGGGAGGAACGTGCCTATGCCGCCTACGCCGCGTTCTGCCGGGAAACGGTGCGGCAGTATCACTTCATGGTGGGCCGGGTCGAGTTCGGTGGCCTGGGCGTGACGGTGCGGGTGGTGAACGAGGACCCGTACGAGGAGGTCGACTCGATGGTCGACGATGTGCGGCACCGTCAGCTGAAGGTGTGGGCCAGCGCGTCCAGCGGAAACCCCCACCCTTACCTCAGTGACGGTGAGAACGACATGTTCCGTGCGGTCCATGACGTGTTCGGGCACGCGGGTAGCGGCCGGGGGTTCGACCGGCATGGCGAGGAGGCGGCCTGGTTGAAACACAGCAGCATGTACTCGCCGTTGGCGCGTCGCGCTCTGGCGACCGAGACGCGTGGCCAGAACTGTGCCCAGATCTTCCACTATCGGGGCGGTCGCTTCCCTGAGCAGAAGGCGGTGCTGTTGCCTCGGTTGTTCAGTGATCCGCGTCTGGTGCGTGTCGTGCGGGGTCGTGTGGCGAAGGCCGTTCCTTGCTGAGTCGTTCGATTTCTTGACGCAGTTCCACTACCGCGAAGTGTTCCGGTCCGTCCGCCTGGGCGCGGCTGTGCATCAGGCTCTTGAGCTGGCGCAGGGCGCGGTCGTGCTCGCCGAGCGGCACGTGGGCGCGGGCGGCGCGCAAGCGGAGGTCGAATACGAGAGGATGGCTGTCGCCGTGGCTCCGCGCGTGATGATCGGCGAGTTGTCGCCACTGGCGGGCGGCGGCTCGGAATTCGCCGGCGGCCTGCAGTTGTTCCGCCTGCTTCGAGGCCTGTTCCACGTCGAGTTCGGCGGGGTCGTTCGTCGACGTTGCTC
>NZ_JBEZXU010000223.1:0-1043 GCF_040638175.1 Actinoplanes sp. NPDC026670 | reverse complement strand
GCCTGTTCCAGCCAGCCCTCGCCCAGGTGGTCCCAGTCGTGGTCGTCGAGATAGCCGTGGGTGGCCTGTTCCAGCAGTGCGTGCGGCAGCGCGGGCGGGTACCCGAGCCGGCGGGCGTCGATGGCGACCTGGATGAGCCCACGGGCGGCGGGCGGCGCGGTGCGGTAGCGATCTTCGAGCTCGGGCGCGCCGGCCAGGTACTGGGTGATCCGGCCGCCTTCCGCATGGGTGGCGGCCTGCCTCACCCGTGGGTCCACTCCGGTGCCGTGCAAGCCTGCGACTTCGGCTGGGGTGAAGGTGTCCGCCACGCTGACCATGCCGCCAGCGGCCAGCAAGTCCCGGGCCTGTGCAGGGCCGGACCGGGGTGTCAGCACGTTCCAGTACTGCGGCCATAGGGTTGCCAACAGCAGCACTGGCCCCCGCTGCCTGTCGTGCAGCAGGGTGCGCAAGCCCGCCGCGATCCGTTCACCGAGTGCTGGGTCGGGCGGGGCGAGGTAGAACTGGGCTTCGTTGAGCCACACGACCGTGTACGGACCCACCCGCTCCAGATCCGCCAGCGCCGCTTCCGGGCGGGTCGGGTCGTAGGGATGCCACAACCGCCACCGGCCCGGCTGCTGCTGCTCCAGATACTGGACCAGTTCCCAGCAGGCGCGGGTCTTGCCCGTCGACGACCCGCCCACCAACGTCACCAACCGCGACACCCCACCGGCCAGCAGCCCGTCGACCTCCGTCCGCAACCGGACGTCGTGCGCCCTGGGCACGTACCGGGGCAGCCGGTCCAGCCGTTCATCGTGCTCGCCTGAGGCGTGGATCGCCGGGTGCACCTCCAGGACGAGGGGATCACACTCGCCGACCGGCCGGCCCATCCGAACCGGTGGTAGAACCGGCGGCGCGGTCTGGGCCGCGATCCACAACCTGCGGACCTGCTCGGCCACCACGGCGGTGTCGCTACGTTCTGCGGTGCGGGCCAGGACCACCGCGACGGTGACCGCGTCCTACTTCGACGCCAGGGTGTCGGCTCTGATGATGGCGGTGTTCTGGTC
>NZ_JBEZXU010000222.1:0-1044 GCF_040638175.1 Actinoplanes sp. NPDC026670 | reverse complement strand
CTAGGCCGTGTTTCGTATGGGCTGTTGGGGCCTGGGTGTGATGGATGTCCGGTGTGGCGGTGATCGATAAAGGTTGAGGTCTCCGGTAAGTGGGTTAGCGACCAAGCAAACCTGAATACCGGAGACCTCGTGGCCAGCGTAGCGGCGGCGCGGCGGCATGACCTCACCGACACCGAGTGGGAACGGCTGGAGGCCGTCCTGCCTGCGGTTTCGGGTCGGGGTCGGCCGCTTCGATGGACCAGACGGCAGATCATCGACGGTATCCGGTGGCGGGTGCGGGCCGGGACGCCGTGGCGTGACGTGCCGTCGGTGTATGCGCCGTGGCAGACGTTGTACCGGTGGTTTCGTTGCTGGCAGCGGGACGGCACGTGGGCGAGGATCCTGTCCGGGTTGCAGACCGCCGCCGACGCTGCCGGTGGGATCGAGTGGACGGTCAGCGTCGATTCGACCGTCAGTCGTGCCCATCAGCATGCCGCGGGTGCCCGTAACGATGGCCATCTGCAGAAGGAGTCGCCGGGTGGGGTGTTCGAGGAGCCGGCGGATCATGCTTTGGGGCGGTCGCGGGGTGGGTTCACGACCAAGACGCATCTGGCGTGTGAGCAGGGCCGTAAGACCCTGACGGTCGTGATCACCGCTGGTCAGCGTGGTGACAGTCCGCAGTTCGTCACCGTTTTGGACAAGATCAGGGTGTACCGGGTGGGTGGTGGCCGGCCGCGGACCCGCCCGGATCTGGTGCTGGCCGACAGGGCGTACACCAGCCGGGGTAATCGTGGGTACGCCCGTCGCCGCCGGATCAGGGTGTGTATCCCGAGCAAGGCCGACCAGGACGCGTACCGGAAGAAGAAGGGTTCCAAAGGCGGGCGGCCGCCCGCCTTTGACCCGGTCGAGTACCGGCTGCGTCATGCCGTCGAGTGCGGTATCAACCAGCTCAAGCAGCACCGGTCCATGGCCACCCGTTACGACAAGCTCGCCGTCCGGTTCGAAGCCACCGTCATCATTGCCATCATCGACCAGTGGCTCCGAGCAATGTGAAACACGGCCTAG
>NZ_JBEZXU010000221.1:0-1050 GCF_040638175.1 Actinoplanes sp. NPDC026670 | reverse complement strand
GGCCGAGCGGGTAGGAGGGGCAGGACGTGGACCAAGGCACCCGCGACGAGATGCTAGGCCGCCTGGCTGAGGCAGTCGGGTCCGTCACAGTCACCCACCCGACGCGGGTTGCCATCGACGGACCGCCCGCCGCAGGCAAGACGACGCTCGCCGACGAGCTGGCCGCCGTCCTGCGCACACAGGGCCACGACGTCATCCGCGCGACAATCGACGATTTCCTCTTCCCCAGTGCACAGCGCTACCCGCGCGGCGAATACTCGGCCGAAGGCTGCTACTTCGACACCCACGACCACGACGCCCTGAACCGGGTGCTGCTCGATCCGCTCGGCCCGGGCGGAGATCGACGCTTCCAACACGCGGTCTACTACCACACGGCGGACACCGTGCTGTCCCCGCCGGTCACGACTGCCCCCGCCGACGCCGTGCTGGTCTTCGACGGCGTCTTCCTCATGCGCCCGGAACTGATTGACCGGTGGGACCTGCGCATCTTCGTGTCGACCGCGCTCGAGAAGACCGTTGATCGTGCCGTGATCCGAGAGCGCCGGGTGTCATCTCGGGCCGAGGTCGAACGGCGCTGGCGCGAGCGTTACATCCCCTCCCAACAGCTCTACTTCGCTACGGTCCGCCCGACCGATCACGTCGACATCATCGTGCACAACGACGAGCCCCGGCAGCCGGCCTGGGCGTCCCAAACACACTGACCGCACCCGATTCGGCATGACCGCGCGATCAGCGGCATGCGCGACGGGGCGGGCAGTCCGCTAACATCCGGGCTGTGGCGGCCGAAGCAGCGGGAGCATTTCGTCGGACGGCGATCGAGCGATCAGATCAGCGCATCGCCTGGGAACGGACGGACCAGGCATTCTTCGCTGCCGGAGCGTGTCACATCCTGGCCTGGGTCTGTCGGGATTCCTACCTGGACCGGCCGATCGAGATAGCAGGAGTGCGGGCGGCAGGCGACTGGCAGGTCTTCCATGCCTACGCGGTCTGGGATGGCTGGGCGTTCGATCACTCGGGCTGGAATTCGGAGTCGCAATTGCTGGCGGTGAA
>NZ_JBEZXU010000220.1:0-1052 GCF_040638175.1 Actinoplanes sp. NPDC026670 | reverse complement strand
GTTCCGGCTTGCCCGGACCGTTGGTGAGGTTGTCTGACCCGATCGTCGTCATCCGTCTCGCCTGCCTCGCTCGGTTGCCGATCCGTGCGGCGGGTTGTCGACCAGCGCCGTACCGAGGGGTACAACGACGCGGGCCCGATGTGGCGACGGGGCGGCGGGACGTCTTCGCACCCGGCTGGGGCGCGCGGGCACGGTGATGCCCCGCCCGGCCTACCGCCGGACGGGGGATCCCGTCACTTCACAGTCCCGTCTAGCCCCTGTCGAACGCACCGCCCCTGGTGCTGGCGACAAAGGCGTGCCAGTCACCCGGGGCGAAGACCAGGGCCGGGCCCGTCTTGTCCTTCGAGTCCCGCACGCCGACCGCCCCCGTCACGTACGCCACCACCACGCAGTTGTCACAGTTCGGCCCGCTCTTCGAGCTCTTGAACCATGTCGCCTGCGTCAGGTCCGCGGGGAACCCCTTGGTCGCCATTTCCACAACGGCTCCTCTGCCAGTTTCGCGATGTGTGCGATGGACTCCTCAGGGCGAATGGCCGCCGCTCGGATGTGATCGAAGATGAAGCTGTACTTCTGCAGTTCGTCACTCTTCTCCAGGAAGAGCCCACCCGTGGCATTCTCCGCGTACACGACATCCGGATCACCGGGCTCAGGGAAGCTGAGGATCGTGAAGGTGCCGTCCATGCCGGCGTGCGCCCCCACCTCGAAAGGCAGGATCTGGAGCGTCACGTTCGGCAGTTCCGCCACCTCGACCAGCCGTTTGAGCTGGTCACGCATGACCTCGTCCCCGCCCACCGGACGGCTCACCACCGCCTCATCGAGCACCACCCACAGATCGACCGGATCATCCTGCGTCAACAACGACTGACGGCCCAAACGGACACGCACCCGTTGCTGTACCTGATCGGGCGTGAAGTCGGGCCGGGCGGCCCGGATCATCGCGCTCGCGTACTCCTCGGTCTCCAGGAGACCGGGCACCACCTGCTGTTCGTACGCCCGGATCGAGCTGGCCGCGGCCTCCAGCCCGACGGACGCGCCGACCAGCACCGTGCTGT
>NZ_JBEZXU010000219.1:0-1052 GCF_040638175.1 Actinoplanes sp. NPDC026670 | reverse complement strand
GCCAGCAGAATCAGTGCGTGGTGTAGGCGTAGCTGGGTGCGCCACTGTGGAAAGGTCATAGCGAGGTCGCGGCGGAACATCCGGGACAGGGTGCGGTCGCTGGCCCCCACCTCACGGCCGAGTTCCGCGAGCGTACGGTTGTCGCCCGGGTCGGCCTGCAAGATGGCGCACACGGTGCGCAGCACGGGCTCGGTGGGGGTTGGCACGTGCAGCGGTTGCTGGGGAGAGGCCCGGAGTTGGTCGAGCAGCACGGCGCGCAGCCGGGCCCGTTCTGGGCTGTCTCCGCTTCCGTCGCCCGCATAGGCGATGATCAGTTCGCATAGCAGCGGGCCGACGGTCAGCACGGTCGGAGTGTCCAGGCCGAGCGGGTTGTCCGATGCCGGCAACCCGACCAGGTGCAGGTCCAGTTCGCCGTATGCCCGGTGGGCGTGCACCGTTCCGGCCGGCACCCAGATGGCGCGCGTGCCCGGCGCGACCCAGGAACCTTCGTCGGTCGTGACGGACAGCACCCCGCGGGTGGCGTAGACGATCTGGTGATCGTCATGACGGTGCGCGTCGATCTGGCCCCCGGACGCGAGCCGTTGAGTACGCGTGGGGGCCACCGGGGCGTGGCGTATTTCCGTCATTGGTTGGCAGATTATCGGAAGCCCGACAGGGTGGCGAGTTGGAACCATCGCTGAGTGCGAAGGAGAACCTCAATCACCCTGCTCTCCGTTGGCCATGCCTGCGTCGACATCTACCAGGGCACCGTCGCGGCTCTGGTGCCGTTGTTCGTCGCGGAACGGGCTTACACCTACGCGGCGGCATCTGGCTTCGTGCTCGCTGCGTCACTGCTGTCTTCGGTGGCGCAGCCGGTGTTCGGCGCGCTCACCGACCGGTGGGCAATGCCCTGGCTGCTGCCCGTCAGCACCATGCTGGGCGGGGTGGGTATCGCACTGAGCGGACTGAGCGGTAACTACACACTCACTCTCTTCTTCGTGGCGGTCTCCGGCATCGGCGTGGCCGCCTACCATCCCGAATCCGCGCGGATCGCTCGCGAAGCCAGCGAGGGC
>NZ_JBEZXU010000218.1:0-1072 GCF_040638175.1 Actinoplanes sp. NPDC026670 | reverse complement strand
CGTGTGTGGTGGCGAGGGTGGCGCGCTGGCGGGCGGTCTTCTGCCACAGCTGGTGCACTTTGGCGGCCTGTTTGGTCACCGTGGCGGGCAGGACGGCGGCGGGCGTCGGCGGTTCGATGTTCGCTTCGCTCTCGGCCGCGAGCTGCATGGCGCGTGCGGTGCTCCACGCGGTGACCAGCGCGCGGTAGAACGTGCGGTGCTGGCCGAGCAGCTCGTCGGCTCGTGCGGGCCACGGCTCGGCGTCGGCGCCGTCGGGGTGCCGGGCGGTGACGGTTGGATAGGCGGCGGTGTGTGCGGCGTGCTGGTTGCGGTAGAAGTCGCGGCCCCGGTCGGTGATGCGGTAGCCGTCCGCGCACCTCTCGGCCAGCGGCGGTATGTGCCGGTCGATCAGCACGTGCTCGATCGTCTTCGAGTAGCCCCAGGTGAGTGGTTGGCCGCGCTGGTCGACCGCCCACAGCAGGGCCAGGACCTCCCACGCGCGCTCACTGAGTCCGACCTTCGGTTTCGTGCCGGTGTCCAGGGAGGTGCCGGCGCGGGCGGCGGCCCGGCCGGCCCGGGTCAACGCCACGGTGTGCATCACCCCGAACGCGGTGCCTCGGATGTTGCGGGTGATCAGCCCCCGGCTGGCCAGGGCCGCCATCGTGGAGCCGTTGCCTTGGTTGTCCCACCCGTGCATGTCCAGGCGTGCCTGCAGGTCGGTGACGCCGAAAGCCCTCCGGTCGGAGGGATCGTGGGCGAAGTCGATACGCCGCCACTCGACCGCCGGGGTGCCGTCGAACATTCCCCGGGCCGCGTCGCGGCGCCGGCTCGCTTCTTTCTGCTGGTCGATGTCGTAGATGGCGCGCAGGGTGCCCTGCTGACGGTCGTTGAGTTCCGTCCAGGCGGCCACCGCCGCCGGCGAGGTGCGGGCCTTGGTGGTCATGCCGCCGCCCCCTCGGCTGATTCCGTCGAATCGTCGCCGTCGTCGACGGTGAGGTACGCGGCGAGGGTGTAGGCGGGGGCCCGGTCGAGGCGCTGGCCGCCGTGGTCGTAGCGGCGGGTGGTGCGGGCGTCGGCGTGCCCGAGTTGCTCC
>NZ_JBEZXU010000217.1:0-1082 GCF_040638175.1 Actinoplanes sp. NPDC026670 | reverse complement strand
CAGCGGCTGGCCCGGGGGCAGGCTCGGGTGGTGGACCTGACCGGCGAGCTGGGTCTGGCTCAGTCGACGGTGTCGAAGCATCTGGCGTGTCTGCGTGACTGTGGCCTGGTCGACTATCGGCCGGTCGGCCGGGCGTCGGTGTACTCGTTGGCCCGGCCTGAGTTGCTCGATCTGCTCGCCAGCGCCGAGCAGTTGCTGGCCGCCACCGGCGATGCGGTGGCGCTGTGCCCCAACTACGGCCCTGACGGTACCGGGATCGGCGACGAGGAGGCTGTGCGATGAGCGACGCGTGCGGCTGCGGAGACGACGAACCCCGCGTGGAAGGTGCCGAGGAGGAGCGCGAGCCCGAGCGGCTGTGGCAGGTCAGCGAGTTGCGGGCTGCTGCCGTCGCCGGGGTGTTTCTGCTCGCCGGGTTCATCGCCGGGCTGGTCGACGCCCCGCGCCCGGTTGGCATCGGCCTCAACACTGTTGCGTTGCTGGTCGGCGCGTGGACGTTTGTGCCGAACACCCTGAAACGCCTGGCCAAGGGAAAGATCGGCGTCGGCACTTTGATGACGATCGCCGCTGTCGGTGCGGTGGTGCTCGGCGAGGTCACCGAGGCCGCCATGCTGGCGTTCCTCTACTCCATCAGCGAAGGCTTGGAGGAGTACTCCGTCGCCCGGACTCGGCGCGGCCTGCGGGCGCTGCTCAACCTCGTACCCGCTGAGGCGACAGTCCTTCGCGAAGGGGCGCAAGTCACCATCGACCCCGCCCAGTTGCGCGTTGGTGATCTGCTGCTCGTGCGGCCCGGTGAACGCCTGGCGACCGATGGTGTGATCCGCACGGGCCGTTCCGCGCTCGACGTGTCCGCATTGACCGGTGAGTCCGTGCCGGTTGAGGCGAATCCTGGTGATGCCGTCTACGCCGGTTCGATCAATGGCACCGGTGCCATTGAGGTGCAGGTGACCGCTACCGCGTCCGACAACTCTCTGGCGCGGATCGTGCGCATCGTGGAGGCCGAGCAGTCTCGCAAGGGTGCCGCCCAGCGGCTCGCCGACCGGATCGCCAAACCGCTGGTACCCGGCATCATGATTCTCGCCGCG
>NZ_JBEZXU010000216.1:0-1086 GCF_040638175.1 Actinoplanes sp. NPDC026670 | reverse complement strand
GAAGTTTCGTATCCGGAACCCGGATGAGCTGCTCAGATTTCGAAATCGGACACGCTTTCGCGAGAGTGGCTACGTGCGATTGCGATGGATGGCCCGGTTCTCGTCGTGGTGTTTATGCCTCGCGGGTGCGCCGAGGGCTTGGGAGAGCACACGCTCGACATAGTCGGTGTCGGCGGGGACGTTGTCGATGAGGATGGCGGTGCACAGGCCGTCGGAGGCGGCGACGAGGGCGGCGATGGCTTCCGGGTCGTCGGTGAGGGTGGCGGCGAGTTCGGCGACGTCCTCGCGCCACTGTCGGGCGACCGGTGCCAGAGCTGGCCTGCGGGCGGCGAGGGTGGACAGTTCGCGTTCGGCCTGGGCGCGTTCGCGCCCGGGGCCGCCGGATTCGACGATGAGTTCGGCGAGGCCGCGCAGCTTGTCGCCAGGTTCGTCGATGATCTGGCGGATGCGCGCGGTATAGGTGTCGGCGACGCTGGACAGCGCGGCGACGAGCAGGTCGTCGAGGGCGGCGAAGTAGTAGGTGCTCAGGCTGGTGGTGATGCCGGCCTGCCTGGCGACGGTGCGGTGGGTGACCCCCGCTGCGCCGTCACGGGTGACTACGGCGAGGGTCGCCTCGATGATCTCCGCACGGCGCTTGTCGCCCCTGGCGCGTCGTCCGTCGGCGGGTCGTCCCTCGCCACCGCTCATGCTTCCGCCCCCCTGGGTTCAGGGTAATTGAGTCCGTCATCGGGGATCTGCTGCGGCCTCCTGGTCCTCGCCGAGCGGACGGACGTGCCGCAGCGTCACCAGGCACAGCACGGCCGCGACGGCGATGGCGCCGCCGGCTACGGCCGAGGCGATGTTGATCCCGGTGGTGAACGCCTCCTGCGAGGCCTGCACGACCTCGGCAGGCACCCGGTCTGCGATCGAGAGCGCGCCGGAGAGGCTGTCGGTGATCCGGTCGGCATCCTCGGGCGCGACGCCGGCGGGCGCGGTCAGGTGAGCGGTGTAGAGGGCGGTGGTGAGGCTGCCGAGCAGGGCGACACCGACGGCGATGCCGAGTTCCTGGACGGTCTCGGTCATCGCGGCGGCCGATCCGGACCTCGC
>NZ_JBEZXU010000215.1:0-1107 GCF_040638175.1 Actinoplanes sp. NPDC026670 | reverse complement strand
GGGTCTTGCCCATCACCACGGCGATCTCGTCGATCGACAGCTCCCGCAGGTAGCGCAGCACGATGTACTGCCGCTGCGGCGCGCTGAGCTTGTTGACGCCCGCGATCAGCTCGGCGTTGACCAGCCGGTCCACCGCCGTCTTCGCCGGATCGGCCATCGGGCTGCCCTCGGCCCGGTCGCGGATCTCCGCCACCGGCACCTCGGCGCTCTGCCAGGGCGACTCGCCCGTCAGGCGTCGAGCGATCGTCGTGAGCCAGGCGGTGATGTCGCCGTCCGGACGGAGCGCGCCGATGTTGCGCAGCGCCCGCACGAACGTCTCCGAGGTCAGGTCCTCGGCCGCCTGGCGGTCACGCACCTGGCCCGACACGAACCGGAACACCTGGTCGACGTGCCGGTCGTAGATCAGACCGAACGCCTCCGCGTCACCGGCCTGAGCCCGTGCTACCAGCGCAGACACCTCGCTGGACATCGATTCGGGGCGAGGCTGTACCGGACGTATCCGGGCAGCACGTACCCTCATAGCTGGCATCTCGTCCTCCTAGGGGTGGGTGCCATCCGGGCTCGGTGGGAGGGCAATCCCGCCGAGCCCTCTTGTTCTATGCAGGCGCATTCCAAGGTCTAGACCATCGTCATTGACCAGACAATGCGCGTGGTGTTGATGGTGCTACTCGGCACCAAAGGACGTCAAGGGGTAACGGCAACATTGACTAGACATTGTTCGGTTGCATGAGCGAGACTCGGAACGTGGACAACTTCAGGGCCACCCCATTGCCGGCCTACCAGCGGATCGCTGCGGCGCTCCGCGACAGGATCACGTCGGGAGAGCTCGCTGGAGGCGAGCGGCTCCCGACGGAGCAAGAGCTGACCGAGGAGTGGGGCGTAGCTCGGCAGACCGTCCGCAACGGGATCGCCGTCCTGGTCTCGGAAGGGCTCGTGGTGGCAAGGCGCCCGCTCGGGCACTTCGTCCGTCAGCGCGAGACCATGCTGTACCGACCTCAGAGCGAGTCACGAGACCAGCCGGCAAGCCCGGAGATGGACCGCTTCTGCCAACAGATCACCGAAGAGGGGCGGAAGCCGAGTCAGACGATCGACGTGTCCCTCATCCAG
>NZ_JBEZXU010000214.1:0-1107 GCF_040638175.1 Actinoplanes sp. NPDC026670 | reverse complement strand
GGCGGAGTCAATACTTCGTTGCATCACTGTCGATGGATCTTGATGGGATGCTGTGATGGCGGCGCGGTTGAGTGTGGCGGAACGGGAAGAGATAGCGATCAGGCTGGACCGTAACGAGTCGATGCGGTCGATCGCCCGCCAGCTGGGCCGGTCACCGTCGACGGTGTCACGCGAGGTGAAGCTGAACTCGCTGCACGCTCACGCGGTCCGGTTCGGCCGCCCGGAGATGGCCTACCGGGCCCACACTGCGGACCGGGCCTCAGCCGCACGCCGGCCCCGGTCCACCCGGGGCCGGCTGTCGCGGCCCGGCCCGCTGCGCACCGAAGTCGTCAACCGGCTCCGGCAGCGACACTCACCCCGGCAGATCGCCCGCCGGCTGCGGCAGGATTTCCCCGAACAGAGGGAGATGTGGGTGTCCCACGAAACGATCTACCAGGCCATCTACCTACAAGCCCGCGGAAACCTGCGCGCCGAACTCACCCGCCAGGTCGCCCTGCGCTCCGGCCGCGCCAGCCGCCACCGCCGTCCCGCAGCCGGCGCCGCGATCCGCTCCAGCCGACCCTGGCTCGGCCTCAACATCAGCCAGCGCCCCGCCGAAGCCACCGCCCGCGCCATCCCCGGACACTGGGAAGGCGACCTGGTCATCGGCCGCAACGGCAGCTCCGCCATCGCGACCCTCGTCGAACGCGCCACCCGCTACCTGATCCTGGTCGCCCTGCCCGACAGCCGCGTCAGCGAACACGTCATCAGCCAACTCGCCACCGCGATGAGCCGCCTGCCCGACACCCTCCGACGCTCCCTGACCTGGGACCAGGGCACCGAAATGGCCGGCCACCTCGACTTCACCACCGCCACCGACTGCCCGGTCTACTTCTGCGACCCCCACTCACCCTGGCAACGCGGCTCCAACGAGAACACCAACGGACTCCTGCGCCAGTACTACCCCAAAGGCAGCTTCGACTTCCGCACCATCACCCAAACCGACCTCGACACCACCGCCACCGAAATGAACAACCGCCCCCGCGAAACCCTCAACTGGCGCACCCCCACCGAAAAACTCAACGAGTTCCTCACCAGCACCGATGCAACCACCCCTTGACTCCAAGC
>NZ_JBEZXU010000213.1:0-1120 GCF_040638175.1 Actinoplanes sp. NPDC026670 | reverse complement strand
GTCGGCCTCAGGCCGACAGGCGGGTGCGGCCCTTGGCGCGACGGGTCGAAAGGATGGCGCGGCCGGCACGGGTGCGCATGCGCAGCCGGAAGCCGTGGGTCTTCGCGCGGCGGCGGTTGTTCGGCTGGTAGGTGCGCTTGCTCACGTCAGGCTCTCCGTTTTCGTACGCCCCGGGCGAGGGGTCGCCGGGATCGTGTGGTGGTCCAGGCCACCTCGGCGGTGGCCCCCGATCGGTGCTGCCCGGCGACGCGGGACCTCGGCGATGCGGGGATGCGACCGCGGACAGCAAGCACGTATCACCCTAGCAGAGGGCGAGAGAGCAGCCGTTCCAGCCTACGCAGGGCGGCATCCACCGTCAAACACCCCCAGCAGGGGTGGACATCCGGCCCCACCAGCGACCGATGCGGCGGTTTTCGCTGATGTCGACAAGGGTCGCCGCGCGTCGGCGGTTGATGGCGCGCGGACAACGCTGTTACCGTGCCCGATTGCGGTCAGCGTCGAAAGGTCCGGTCGTCGCCGGCGGGCAAGACCGGACACGGTAGTGAATCGTTCGGCACGGTGAACCCGCTTCAGCGCCCGTTCAGGCAGGGGGCAGGTCCGACCCGCGTCCGGCGGGCGGCCACAATCGGTGCGTACACAGGCTGTGGATAACTTGTGGACGAGGACCGGTCGGTCGTCCGGTGGGTGTCGTTTCCACCCTCGCGAACGTGGCGGGCCCGGGACGGCCGACCGTAGAAGACGGCGGCGTCGGCGGAGCAGAGGCGAGGGGGGCACGACGGTGACCGGGACGACCGACCTTGCCGCGGTGTGGACGGCGACGACCGATGAACTCGCCGACGAGATCATCTCCGCGCAGCAACGGGCGTACCTGCGGCTGACCCGCCTGCGGGCCATCGTCGAGGACACCGCACTGCTCTCCGTTCCGGACGCCTTCACCCGGGACGTGATCGAGTCCCGGCTGCGTCCGGCGATCACGGAGGCGCTCACCCGCCGACTGGGCCGGCCGATCCAGGTCGCGGTGACCGTACGCGTGCCCGAGGGCGGCGCCGTCCGCCCGGCGGGCACCGTCTACCGCAGTGGCCCCGAGACCGGGCCGGCCGACCAGGACGGCGGGCCCGGC
>NZ_JBEZXU010000212.1:0-1123 GCF_040638175.1 Actinoplanes sp. NPDC026670 | reverse complement strand
CCGGTCACCACCACCCCGCCGCCCACCGGCGGGCTGGTCGCCGAGGCCACCGGATGGGCCGCCGCGCTGCAGCGGATGCGCGCCGCCGGCACCGAGGCCGGCCGCACCGCCGCCGAATGGTGGGCTCAGGACACCATCACCGCCCGCGCGGGCGGTGACACGCGCCTGGCCGCGCGCCGGATCCTGGCCGGCATCGACGACGGCGATCCCGCCGTCCTCGACGCCCTACCTTACTTCACCTCGGCTGGGGATTCGGTCGACACCAGCGGATGGGAGCTGTTCGCCGACGCCACCGGCGACGTCTCCGGCTGGTTCGGGCTGCGCATCCCGCAGCGCGACGAGGCGATGACCGTCTACCGCGACGCCTTCAACACCGCCGCCAACGACCGCGTGGCCGAACTGTGTCACCTCGCGGCCAGCCCCACCGGCCGCGACGTGTCCCACCTGCACCCCGACCGGGTCCGTATCGGCGACGTCGGCGTGTTTGCCGGCGAGTGGGCGCGCACCACCGGCCCCGACGGCGGCGGCGACCGCATCGCGGTCGGGTTCGTCGGCACCCTGCTCGACCGCTGGAACGGGTGGGCGGTGTTCTCCTGCACCCGCGCAGTGGCCGAGGCGATCGTCGCCGACCAGCAGCGACACCGCGACCAGCACCGCGACAGCCTCCGAAACGAGGGCGTGCCGGAGGACGAACTGGACCGGCGGGTCGACGCCGCGCTGGCCACCCTGTCCTTCGACGGCGACGCCATCGTCGCCGACCAGCGCGCACTGTCCGACGACCCGGACGCCATCGAACGCATCTCCCCGGACGGCGACGGCCGGTACGTGGTGATGGGCCGCAGCTGGTGCTGGGAGGCCGTCGACCCGTACGCCTGCGACCGGATCGTCGGCGACCTGCCCGACCCAGGCGTAGGGCGCAGACCCGACCCAGGCCGGACCGCACCGGCACAACCACCGCAGACAGGTGACACCGGCAAGGAACCGAAGCACCTTGCGCGGGCCGGACGCCGGCTTGCGATTCCCGATTCCGATCGCGCCTTTCCACCGGTAGGCGCTCGACCTGAACACCGCTCCGCGTAGCCGAGCACGGCTACGCGCGCTCTTCCCGCCCGCTATGGCCCAC
>NZ_JBEZXU010000211.1:0-1129 GCF_040638175.1 Actinoplanes sp. NPDC026670 | reverse complement strand
ACCGCGCCGGCCGTCGGATACACCGGGCCGCTGCGGTCCGGTGCTGGCGTGCCCGACTCGGCCGCCGCGCCGCACCCTCCCAACGCCACAGCCGACACCGCAGCGCTCAGCACCGCCCGAACCAGCCACCCAGCCCCATTGATGCGCGCGGATGCGCCCCCTCTGCGTGCCATATGACGCCTCCCCCGTACTGCCATTCGCGTCCCTGTCGCGGCAGAGCAATCACCATAGATCCACTGAGAAACACGGTGCTACTGTCGGCTACTCGTCGGTGACCTTGACACACGGGGGAGGCATCGCATGACGGGGAGTGTCTGCGCGCGACAGGAACGACGGCGGTGAAAACAAGCGTTGTCGCCGCGCACCGCACGCGCCTCGGAACCGCGCCGCCGCTGCCATCCGCGGTGATTCCAGCGAATCTCCAGAAGCCATGGCCGCCGATCTGGTGGGTCGGGTGCCACGGTGGTGCCGGCACGAGCACCCTGGCCCGACTCGTCAACGTCGGAGCGGATTTCGGGCGGGCTTGGCCACTGACGACACCAGCAATGCCACCCGCCCAGGTGGTGCTGGTCTGCCGACTGTCCGCCCACGGCATGTGGGCGGCCACCGGCGCCATCGAGCAGTGGCGTCGCCGCGCGGGCATGTCCGGCACGACGACGGTGCTGGGCGTGGTCGCCGTCGCCGCCAGCCCACGCCGGCCGCCGCGTATCGCCACCGAACGACTGCACCTGCTCAGCGGGTGGGCGCCACGGGTGTGGCGCGTCGGCTGGGTCGACGCGCTCCTGTCCGCCGACGACCCGCGTGACGTCGGCACCCCTCCCGACGTCGACGCGCTACGCCACGCACTGACGCAGACGACGCACACAACCCCGAGAGAGACACGATGACGCTCACAGACCTCCAACCCCTCCTGGAGCAACTCCTGGCCGCCCCCACCCCCGCGCCTGGCGGCGGGGTACCGAACCCCGGCGGCGGTGTGGCGCCCCCCGGGGTGGTGTCGACCAACGTCCTGGAAATCCTCCAGTGGATCGCCTGGTTCGCCACGGCGGCGTGCGTCGGTGGGATCCTCTACAGCGCGGCGAAGATGGCCCTGGCGCACCGCCGTGGTGATGACACCAACGTCGCCCAG
>NZ_JBEZXU010000210.1:0-1137 GCF_040638175.1 Actinoplanes sp. NPDC026670 | reverse complement strand
GCAGGCGCCGTCCCGGTGACCCGCTGGTTCCAGCAGTGAGCACCACCGCTGGACTGCTCGACGGCTGGGACGTCTGCTCCGTCACCGGATGCCCCCTCGGCGATCCGGACGCCGCCGAGCCCGACAGCATCGACGAGATCGAAGAGACTGGCATCGCCCACGGCGTGCGGCACGTCAACATCTCCGACCACTGGTGGGTCGACACCCGACCCCAGAACCCGCAGGGGCTCGCCGGCAACAACACGCTCGTCCTCGCTGCCGCCGCATGGTTGGCCCACCACGAAGGGGCCGACTACTGCATCCGCAGCACCTCGTACGCCGGAGAGTGGAACGGCTACCAACTGCTCGCCAGCGACCTGCTGCGTGCCCTCGACGGAGCCGCCGAACCCACCACGCCAGGCGGGAGGTGAGCGCCACCGTGGATACCCAGGACGCGATGCGGGTGGCGAACCGCTACGCCGGGCAGGTCGCCAAGGCCGAGACGCTGCAGGGCCGGGCGCGCGCCTGTCGCGACGCCGCTGACCGGTACCGCAGTGACGCCCGGGTCAACCAGGAGTCGACCGCGAACCACCTGACGGCCGCACGCACGATCCGCGACGCCAGCGTCGCCGCCGAGCACACGCGGGCGGCACGGGAGGCCGAGGCGGAAGCGGCGCGGGAGATCCTCGCGGCCCGCTACTACGAGGTGCAGGCCGAGGAGTACGAGGCCCAAGCCCTCGGCACCGGAACCACCCTCACGAGAAAGGAGCCTTCGATGGGCGACGGCGCTATCCCGACCACGGCCGCGTCGGCGAGCCTCGCCGGGCCCGACAGCCCGACCACGAGCGGGGTGGGTGACGTGCTCGGCTACGCCGACGGCGAGACCTGCCACGGCACCGACCAGGTCGCCGCCGCCGCCGGCCCGGCCAGCGTCCTGGCGTTGATGGACTACGGCGACGGCAACAACCGGTGGGACGGCGGCCAGTACATCGCGGTCGCTACCTCCCCGGGCCGGTGGGACCCGGTCACCAGCAACGAGCACGTCGCCAGCGACGGGTACGCCGCGCCGAGCATCTACCAGCCGCCGCACCTGAGCGCGGCCGAGGCCGAGACCGCCGCGCGGCACCTCGACGAACTGGCCGAGCGCGCCGAGGCCGG
>NZ_JBEZXU010000209.1:0-1145 GCF_040638175.1 Actinoplanes sp. NPDC026670 | reverse complement strand
CGGACTTCACCCAGTGGCCGTCCTTTCCCTTCGAGGGCGACCTTCGTGTAAAGCAACTCGACGATCCGGTCCCGGTCGAACCGCCGCGTAAGGGCGAGGGGCACCGGGAATGCACGACCTGCAAGGCTCCCGACGACGCCTACATCTGGGTGGGTGAGCGATGGCGGGTGCGCGCCATGGACCGCCCCACCGGGCTGCCGATGGTGCTGATCCTGGAATCCCGCTCGCATCTGGACCTCGGAGACCTGCCGAATCTGCTCGCCGCCGAGTTGGGGGTGATGACCGTACGGCTGGAGCGGGCCATCCGGTCCCTCGACGGGGTCGCCCGGGTGCACGTCAACCGCTGGGGTGACGGCTCGGCGCACCTGCACATGTGGTTCCTCGCCCGGCCCTACGGGCAACTCCAGCTACGGGGGACGTTCCTCTCCCTGTGGGACTCCATCCTGCCGCCGATCTCGGAGGCGCGGTGGCGGGAGAACCTCGCCATGGTTGCCGCCTGGCTGGCGGAATTCGGGGGACGACCGCTGGTCGAGCCCCCGCGTATCCAGTGGCAGGCGCCGTCCAGCTTCACGGGTCAGCCCGCAGTCGACGAGGATCCACCGGAGGGCGAGCCGGTGTCCGTGATCGAGTTCGCCGAGGAGACCCCTCCGGCGGAGGAGTCGGAAGTCGAGGCGCCCACTACGGAAACCAGACGGCCGGAGCGGTAGAACGCGCAGTGGGCGGCCATCCCGAGGAATTCCTTCGGCCGCCCACTGACTGATGAGCGCGGCGTCGGGGTGGCCGGGCGGTCAGGGGTGCCGGGTTGCGGCGCGGCCCACCAGGGTTCCGATCATCCGGCCGAAGTCGAGGCCGGCGGCCTGGACCGCGAGTGGCAGCAGCGAGGTTTCGGTCATCCCCGGCGAGACGTTGACCTCCAGCACGTGCGGCTGCCCGGCGGAGTCCACGATCAGGTCGACGCGGCTCAGATCCCGCAGGCCCAACGCGGTGTGTGCGGCCAGCGCGACATCGGCCACCGCGTCGGCCACCTCCGGCCCCAGCCGCGCGGGCGTGTGCCAGGTCGTCCGGCCCGCGGTGTAGCGGGCGGCGTAGTCGTACACCCCGTTGCGGGGCATGATCTCCACCGCCGGCAGGGCGCGCGGCCCGTC
>NZ_JBEZXU010000208.1:0-1149 GCF_040638175.1 Actinoplanes sp. NPDC026670 | reverse complement strand
ACTACGTCGAGCACCAGATCGACGTGATTCGCCGGCGGACGGCGTTCCGGCTGCGCAAGGCGGAGGAGCGGGCGCACATCCTGCGCGGCCTGTCCAAGGCGCTGGACGCCCTCGACGAGGTGATCGCCCTGATCCGGCGCTCGCCCACTGTGGAGGACGCCCGGCAGGGCCTGATCCGGCTGCTGGAGATCGACGAGATCCAGGCGACCGCGATCCTCGACATGCAGCTGCGCCGGCTCGCCGCGCTGGAGCGGCAGCGGATCCTCGACGACCTGGCCAAGCTGGAGCTGGAGATCGCCGACCTCAAGGACATCCTCGCCAAGCCCGAGCGGCAGCGCAGGATTGTCTCCGAGGAACTGGGCGAGATCATCGCCAAGTGGGGCGACGAGCGGCGGACCAAGATCGTGCCGTTCGAGGGCGAGGTCTCCATGGAGGACCTCATCGCCCGCGAGGACGTGGTCGTCACGATCACCCGTACGGGCTACGCCAAGCGGACCAAGGTCGACCTCTACCGTTCCCAGCGGCGCGGCGGCAAGGGCGTCAGCGGGGCCACCCTACGGCAGGACGACATCGTCAGCCACTTCTTCGTATGCTCGACCCACGACTGGATGCTCTTCTTCACCAACAAGGGGCGCGTCTATCGGGCCAAGGCGTACGAGCTGCCCGAGGCCAGTAGGGTGGCCAAGGGCCAGCACGTGGCCAATCTGCTCGCATTCCAGCCCGACGAGCAGATCGCGCAGATCATCGAAATTCCGAACTACCAGGTGGCCCCTTACCTGGTACTTGCCACGAAGAACGGCCTGGTGAAGAAGACTCGGCTCGAGGAGTTCGACTCCCCCCGGTCCGGCGGCATCATCGCGATCAATCTGCGCGACGAGGACGAGCTGGTCGGGGCGGCGCTCGTCGCCCCTGAGGAGGATCTGCTGCTGGTCTCCAAGAACGCGCAGGCGATCCGGTTCAACGCGAGCGACGAGGCGCTGCGCCCGATGGGGCGGGCCACCTCGGGCGTGATCGGCATGCGCTTCAGCGAGGACGACGTCCTGCTCGCCATGGAGGTCGTCCGCGAGGGGCGGGACGTTCTGGTGGCGACGAACGGGGGATATGCGAAACGCACCCTGCACGGGGTATTCCTCGATCGGGGTGCGTTTC
>NZ_JBEZXU010000207.1:0-1152 GCF_040638175.1 Actinoplanes sp. NPDC026670 | reverse complement strand
CGCTGGAGGATCCGGATCGGCGCCCCGTGGCGGGACGTCCCGGCCGAGTACGCGCCCTGGCCCACCGTCTACGGCCTGTTCCGTCGCTGGCAGCGTGACGGAACATGGGACAAGATCCTGTCCGCGCTGCAGGCCGCCGGCGACGCGACCGACCGGATCGTCTGGACGGTGAGCGTGGACTCGATGACCAGCCGCGCCCACCAGCACGCCGCCGGCGCCCGCGCCGACGGGCACCGACAGAAGGAATCGCCCGGCGGTGTGCACGAGGAGCCGGCCGACCATGCGTTGGGCCGATCACGCGGCGGGTTGACCACCAAGACTCATCTGGCCTGCGAGCAGGGACAGAAGGTCCTCTCCCTGATCGTGACCGCCGGGCATCGTGGTGACAGCCCGCAGTTCATCCCCGTCCTGCGCCGTATCCGCGTGACCCGCCTCGGTGTCGGCCGGCCCCGCACCTGCCCCGACCTGGTCCTGGCCGACAAGGCCTACACCAGCCGCGGCAACCGCCGATACCTGCGCTCACGCGGGATCAAGGCCTGCATCCCGAGCAAGAAGGACCAGGACGCCCACCGCAAGGCCAAAGGCTCCAAGGGCGGCCGCCCACCCGCCTTCGACCCGCAGCTTTACCGGCTACGCCACGCCGTCGAGAACGGCATCAACCGACTCAAACGCCACCGCGGGGTCGCCACCCGATACGACAAACTCGCCGTCCGCTTCCAAGCCGTCCTGACCATCGCGATCATCACCGAATGGCTCTGACCGGCTTATGAAACACGCCTTAGCTGCGACACGCGCTGCGGGGAGATGCCAAGTAGCGCGCCCGCGTCGCGGACCGTGTAGCCCTTTGCGAGTAGTGCGCGTGCGGCGGTGACGGTCGCCTCTTCGGCGGACTCTTCGGCCTTGCGTAACTCGCTGCGGGCCCTGCGAGCCCGGGTCACCTCTTGCGGCAGGTCGGGCTGCACGTCAACGTCGAAGCTGTGCGGGGCGACGTCGAGCATGAGGGCGATGGCTTCACGTGCCATGCCTTCGACCTGGTCGAGACGGCGAGCCTGAGAGAAAACACCCTTGATCTCCGGCACGCTGATCGCCCACCAAGCACCCGAGCGTACGCATCTGGCGGTGTACCTCATCGGCGACAGCTCCCCTCTCACC
>NZ_JBEZXU010000206.1:0-1153 GCF_040638175.1 Actinoplanes sp. NPDC026670 | reverse complement strand
CCGACCGCCATCATCACCGAGGACTGCTGCCAGGTGATTTCCAACGTGTCCGGTTTGCACTCACCGAAGTAGGTGGCCTGGCAGGCGTTCCAGTCCTCCAGCGTCACCTTCTTCTGCAACCACGCCGTGGCGTAGGTGGGCAGCAGCCACGCCTCGGCGAAACGCACGCCCGCCATCGCGAGGAGGATGCCGAGGCCGAACTGGCCGACGACCATCAGGGCGATCACCCCGCCGAGGGCCATCGCGGTGTGCCGCCCCAGCGACGCGAGCGCGAACCCGATGGTCGTGACGACCATGGCGAGCACCAACCCGCGTAGCCCGGTCAGGGCGAAGGACTGCCAGGCCCCGGAGGTCATCTTCGCCGTGCTGCCGCGGAAGGTGGCGACCAGCCAGAAACTGCCGAACCAGAGCGCCGTCGTGGGCACCGCCAGGGCGACCAGCCCGGTGAGCAGCGCCGCCAGCTTCGTCAGCAGTACGGTCAGCCGCTTCGGCCGCCACAACAGCAGGTTCATCATGCCGCCGGTGTTCCACTCCGCCCCGACGAAGGAGGCGCCGACGACGAACCCGACCAGCGCCAGGATCGCCGCGAGCGGCAGCAGGGTGGCGTCGAAGCTCTTCCGGAAGTCGAAGGTGGAGGGCAGGAACCAGTCGGCCTGGATCGCCTCACGCGGCGGCGGCTGGATGACCGAACAGTCCTCCGGGAAGCCCTCGGACTTGCTCGTCCCAGCGGCCGTCGCCTTCTCGCACGCGGCGCGGTACTGCTGGTTCGCGCGTACATCCTGCTGCCACTGCTGCTCGGCGGCCCGCTCGGCCTTCGCCAGCACGGCGGCGTCGATCTTCTCGTTCGTGAAGAAGACCCCGACCACCACGGCCGCGAGCACCAGCAGGCCCAGCACGCTCATCCAGCGGGTGAAGCGCCGCTTGGCGAGCCGGCGCAACTCCGTACGGTAGAGGCTCACGCGCCCCACCCTCCTCCGGTGGCACCGGGCTGCCCCGCCCCACCGACCTTCGTGGACTGGTCGACCTGCCGGTGCTGGCCGGGTACCGGCGCGGTGGCGGTCAGTTCGAGGAAGACGCTCTCCAGGTCGACGGCGACCGGGACGAGCTCGCTGACGTAGAGGCCCTGCTCGGCGAGGAGCCGGGTCACCGTTGC
>NZ_JBEZXU010000205.1:0-1165 GCF_040638175.1 Actinoplanes sp. NPDC026670 | reverse complement strand
GGCCGGCGGGGGCGGGGAACCCACCCCGATCTCGGCGGCCCGCTCGGCGCAGAAGAAGGCCGCCGAGAAGAAGGCGGCGAAGGCCCCGGCCAGGAAGACCGCCGAGAAGAAGGCCGCGCCCAAGAAGAAGGCCGCCCCGAAGAAGGCCGCCGAGGGCGAGAAGAAGCCCGCCGCCAAGAAGGCCGCCCCGAAGAAGGCGGCCCGCAAGACCGCCTGACGCCTCTCGTCGTACGCGCACCGCCCCGCCGCGCGCTGACCCCGTTGAGGTGCCCTTCCTTACCGCCGAGGTTGCCTTGACGCCAGCGGCAAGGTCTAGCGTCGGGCGGGTCGGACGAGGAGGGTCGGATGCTGATCGGTGAACTGGCGGAACGCGCCGGCACGACCACCCGGGCCTTGCGCTACTACGAGACGCACGGCCTGGTCCGGGCGGCCCGCTCGGCCAACGGATACCGGGTCTACGACGAGGCGGAGCTGCCCGTCGTACGAGAGATCCGGGCGCTGCTCGCGGTGGGCTTCGGCCTGGACGACATCCGCCCGTTCGTCGCCTGCCTCCGGGCCGGCAACGCCACCGGTCACGTCTGCCCCGACTCGGTGGCCGTGCTGCGGCGCAAGCTGGCCGAGGTCGACGCCGGCATCGACCGCCTGCACGAGGTCCGCCGGGAGCTGCGTGACCAGCTCGCCCACGCCATCACCCACCGGGAGGAAACATGCTCGAGACTGCGCCGGGCGGCTCGCTGACCGCCGTCACCGACGACACCTTCGCCGCCGTGGTGCTCGCCGCCGACCAGCCGGTGGTCGTCGACTTCTGGGCGGACTGGTGCCCGCCGTGCCGGGCCATCTCGCGTAGCCTCGCCGAGCTCGCCGAGGAGTTCGCCGGGCGGATGGTCGTCGCCACGGTCGACACCGACGCCAACCCGGCGGTCACGCGCACCTACGGGGTGATGTCCCTGCCCACCCTCCTGGTGTTCCGCCACGGAGAGGTGGTCGGCTCGATCGTCGGGTCCCGCCCGAAGCATCACCTGCGTCAGGCCCTGGCGCGGCATCTCGACGGCTGAGCCGTCGGCCGGTGCGGTGCGGTCTCGCCGGCCCGGTCCGCCGCGGGTACGCTCCCGCCGGCCCCTGCCGCGAGAGGAACGCCATGCCGGGTGCTCAGCCGCCGGCTCTG
>NZ_JBEZXU010000204.1:0-1176 GCF_040638175.1 Actinoplanes sp. NPDC026670 | reverse complement strand
GGGCTCCGCAGCGACTGCGGGGCCCTCGCGCCGTATCGGGGCGTGCCGTACGTCACGCTATGCTCCGATGGTTTCTGCCTCCGATGGACCAGGAGTGGCGTGTGAGTGTCGCGTTCGTGACCGGGTCGGGCGGTCTGATCGGCTCCGAGGCGGTCCGGCACTTCGCCGGCCTCGGTCTCGAGGTCGTCGGCATCGACAACGACATGCGGCAGGAGTTCTTCGGCGAGGAGGCCTCCACCGCCTGGAACGTCCGGCGGCTGACCGACGAGCTGGGGTCCGCGTACTCGCACCACAGCATCGACATCCGCGACCGGGCCGCGCTGGCCAACCTGTTCAGGCGGTACGCCACCGACATCGCCGTGGTGATCCACACCGCCGCACAGCCGTCGCACGACTGGGCGGTGCGCGACCCGTTCACCGACTTCGACGTGAACGCCACCGGCACGCTCAACGTCCTGCAGAACGTGCGCGAACACTGCCCCGAGGCGCCGGTCATCCACTGCTCCACCAACAAGGTCTACGGCGACCGGCCGAACAGCCTGCCCCTGGTCGAGCTGGAGACCCGCTGGGAGATCGAGCCGGGGCACCCGTACGAGCAGGGCATCCGTGAGGACATGTCCATCGACGCCTGCCTGCACTCGATCTTCGGCGCCTCCAAGGTGGCGGCCGACGTCATGGTGCAGGAGTACGGCCGCTACTTCGACATGCGCACGGCCTGCTTCCGGGGCGGGACGCTGACGGGCCCGGCGCACTCCGCGACGGAGCTGCACGGCTTCCTCGGTTACGTGATGCGCGCCAACATGGAGCGCCGGACCTACAAGATCTTCGGCTACCAGGGCAAGCAGGTCCGCGACGCCATCCACAGCTCGGACGTGGTCTCCGCCTTCGAGGCGTTCTTCCGCAACCCGCGCTCGGCGGCGGTCTACAACCTCGGCGGGGGCCGGCACTCGAACACCTCCAACCGCGAGGCGTTCGCGCTGGCCGAGCAGATCACGGGCCACGAGATGATCACCGAGTACGTCGAGGCCAACCGGATCGGCGACCACAAGTGGTGGATCGGCTCGAACGAGGCATTCCAGGCCGACTACCCCGAGAGGAAGCAGATCTACGACGTGCCCATGATCATGCGGGAGATCTACGAGGCCAACGTGGACAAGTGGGTGCCCGGAGACGGCA
>NZ_JBEZXU010000203.1:0-1187 GCF_040638175.1 Actinoplanes sp. NPDC026670 | reverse complement strand
GCCACCTTCGGGCCCTCGGACGTCTTCGTGCTCTGCTCCAACCTGGCATTCGACGCAGCCACCCTGGAGGTCTGGGGTGCTCTGCTCAACGGTGGCAGCATCGCGGTGCCCACCGACGTGACCGTCGCCGACCAGCGGGAACTGGCCGGCTTCATCTCCCGTAACGGTGTCACCGCAGGCTTCTTCAACGTCGCGGTGTTACGGATGATGCTGGAGGCCGACCCGTACGCGCTGCGCGGCATGCACACCATCCTGGTGGGCGGCGAGGCGGTGCCGGGGACGCTGATGGCCGAGGCCGCACGGTTCCTCGACCACCGGACCCTGCTCAACGGCTACGGGCCGACGGAGAACACCACCTTCTCCTGCTGCCACCGTCTGTTGGAGCCGCCGGCGCCGGACCGGCCGGTCCCGATCGGCCGGCCGCTGGCCAACTCCGCCGCGCTGGTGGTGGACGGGGATCTCGCGCCGGTGCCGGTCGGTGTGGTTGGTGAGGTCGTGGTCAGTGGTGCCGGGCTGGCGCGTGGCTATCTTGACGATGACGAGCTCACTGCCCAACGCTTCTACCACGATGCGGCGGGCGTCCGTTGGTATCGCACGGGGGACCTCGGGCGTTGGCGGGCCACCGGGCACCTGGAGTATCTCGGCCGTCAGGACCAGCAGGTCAAGATTCGTGGGTTCCGCATCGAACTCGGCGAGGTCGAGGCCACTCTCACCCGCCATCCGCACGTCCGCGCCGCGGCCGTGACCGCCCCCACGACCTCCACGGGTCAACGGCTCGTCGCCTACATCGAAGCCACTGTCCACACCGAGCCCACGACCATCCGTCACTGGCTGGGCACCCTGCTACCGGACTACATGATCCCCACCCGGATCATTGCCGTCCCCAGTCTTCCCACCACTGCCAATGGCAAGATCGACCGCGCCGCCCTGCACCACCTCGACCACACACCCACCACGGCTCCCGCCGCCGTCACCCCCGCCACGCCTCTGCAACGCCGCCTCACCGACCTCTGGCGCGACACCCTCGAACTCGACCACATCGACATCCACGACAACTTCTTCGACCTCGGCGGCGACTCCCGCCTGGCGATGGTTCTGGTGGGCCGGATCCGGCAGGCGTACGGACGGGCGGTGTCCGGGGGCGCCCTGCTGGCCCTGCGCACCATCGTCGAACAGGCGACGCTGAT
>NZ_JBEZXU010000202.1:0-1202 GCF_040638175.1 Actinoplanes sp. NPDC026670 | reverse complement strand
GGATGCACATCGGCATCTGCTGCGCGGGAGCCGGCTGTCCCTGAGCAGCCCGCACAGCGGCGGCCCGGGTGGCGCTGTTCAGCGGCGGGGTCATGGTGGTCATGCCGGCATCACCGCCGTCACCGGCAGCAGCCCGCGCAGCGCCTTCAGAGCCTTGTGCTGCATCGACTTGACCACCGCCGGGGTCTTGCCCAACGCCTGGGCGGTCTCCTCGATCGACAGCTCCCGCAGGTACCGCAGCGTGATGCACCGCCGGTGGTCCGGGTTGAGCTGCTCGATCCCGGCCAGGACCGTCTCGCGGGTCAGGGTCGCCATCGCGGCGGCCTCCGGGTTCGGGGCCTGCTCGACCGGGGCCGCGTCGCGCAGCTCCGCCACCGGCCGCTCGCGCCGCTGGTGCGACAGCATGTGGTTGGCGGTCAGGTTTCGGGCGATCGTGGTGACCCACGCGCCGAAGTCGCCGCCCGGCCGGCGGAACGCCGGCAGGTTACGCAGGGCCCGCAGCCACGTCTCCGAGGTCAGGTCCTCGGCCACCTGGCGGTCCATCACGCGCCGGTAGATGAACCGGAACACCTGATCGACGTACCGGTCGTAGACCAGACCGAACGCTTCCGCGTCACCGGACTGCGCCCGCGCCACCAGCACAGACACGTCGCCGGCCATCGATCGAGGTAGGGTCTGCTCCGGATTTCTCCGGGCAGCACGTACCCTCATTGCTGGCATCTGAGCCTCCTTGGGGTGTGATGCCGCAGCCTCGGCGGGGCCCAATCCCGCCGGGGCCTTTTCTCTTTGGTCACCACAGCGACCAAAGAAAGGTCCAAGGTCTGTATGCAGACCTATCAACGTGCGGACAACGTTAAGTCGCCGATCGGTCACCGGTCAAGCTTTTCTGTATGCAGACCTTCAGACGGTCTAGTCTGTGCCCATGAGTACGGGCCCCACAGACGCTCGACCGCTACAAGTCCGCGTCGCTGACGACATTCGGCTGAAGATCGAAACGGGCGTCCACAGCCCGGGAGACCGGTTGCCCACGCTTGATGAGCTGGCGGCAGACAACCTCGTCAGCCTTGCTGTGGCACGCAAAGCGATCGACCTGCTGAAGCAGCAAGGGCTGGTCATCACCGTTCAGGGCAAGGGCACCTTCGTCCGGGAACGCCCGTCTGCCCGTCGGCACGGCATCGACAGGTACGCCAAGAGTCGCTGGA
>NZ_JBEZXU010000201.1:0-1211 GCF_040638175.1 Actinoplanes sp. NPDC026670 | reverse complement strand
GCTGGCTCGACGCGATGAGCCGCCTGTTCGCGCTCGACGGTCCCTGCGACCTCGCCCGGTTGGGTAGCGCCATCACCGCAGCCGAGCACCTCAGCCGATGGCTGCACATGGCCACCGGGCCGTTCAGCGCGCTGCTGGCCCTGCGGACGCCCTCCGACGTCGCGTCCCTGATCGGGCACCTGCACCGAAACTCGCGGCTGCTCGCCCGGGTGCACGTACAGACCGGGTCCTACTTCCTCGACCAGGCCCGCCAGGCACACGTCACCGGCCTCGACGACGACAGCGAGGTGCGGAGCGAGGTCATCGACGCCGCCGACGACATCCACACGTGGTTGCGGAACGCAGCTGACTGGTCCGCCCAGTCGGCGCAGGCGTCAGGCGCCGCCTGGTCCAGCGCCCGCAAGATCGCTGCCCTGACCACGGCTACGTCTACCGGGCGAACTGACGAGGCGGGATCCCCCGGGGTCTACGGCGGGGAGCTGGTGGCGGTCGCCGGGGTGCACGCCAGCGGCAGGCCCAGAATCGTTGCGTTCCTGCGCAGCCTGGCCCGCTGGCTCCGGCTGTGGGCGCTACCCGCGAAGACCGCGCGTCGCGGGCCGACGAGCCCGGCCGTCACGCAGGAGCCGCGCGAACTGTCTCCCGCACAGTTGGCCGAGCTGATCGGGTCGGCCTTCGACGACGAGGCCGCCTTCAGCCCCGAGCTGACCCACATCGCCGCGCGGATCACCGGAACCCTCGCCACCTACCTGTCGAACTGCTTCGGCCCGGCCCGCCCTGTCGCCATCCCCACCCCGCAGGACCTCGCCGACCTCGCCACCTCCCTGACGTACCTCACCCACACCCTGATCAGCGGACTGCGACACCTCGCCGACAGCCCACGCGGCAGCGAGAGCGACGGCCTCGACGAGACCGACGCAGCCATGACGAGGTCATCGCTCAGGGACGCGATCGACGCCCTGCGCGTCGCCGCGAGCCACCTCGCCGCCGTCTCCTACACCGCCGCCGGCACCGACCACCAGGAGAACCAGCAGTGACCGGCGGCAGCGCCCACGCCGGCGAAGGCGACGCCACACCGCGCGCGACGACGCTGGTCGACCGCAGCTTCGGCGCGCACAGCGGAGGCTACGACCTCAGCGAGATCCGCCGAACCGGCAGCGGCCACCGACTGCGGGTCCGCATCCGCCGCGACCCCTACCAACGCCAGAGCTACG
>NZ_JBEZXU010000200.1:0-1226 GCF_040638175.1 Actinoplanes sp. NPDC026670 | reverse complement strand
CATCACCCACTGGCTACGGCACACCACTTTGACTTGGGTGGAGCGCAACTTCGGCTACGCCATCGCCCGGGCCTATGCCGGTCACTCCGCCAGTGGGGGAGATGCCGGAATGCTCTTCCCCTCGTAGCGTGGAGGCCAGAGCTTGAGGGATAGAGGTTCATGGCTGAGACGAGACGGCAGTTCGATCCGGAGTTCCGGGCGGGTGCGGTGCGGATCGTGCGTGAGACGGGTAAGTCGATTGCTCAGGTCGCCCGTGACCTGGGGATCAACAGCGGGACCCTGGCCAACTGGGTGAAGAGGGACCGCGAGACTCGCGGTGAGGCCGCTGCCGGGCACCTGGCCGAGGACGAGCGGGCGGAGCTGGCCCGGTTGCGGCGGGAGAACGCGGAGCTGGCGATGGAGCGTGATGTCCTCAAGCGATCCGTGGTCCTGTGGGTCAAGGAAGCGACGGGCCGGTAAGCGTGGCCGCCTTCATCGCTGCCCAGAGGACCGAGCACAACGTGCCGCACGCGCTGGCCTGCCGGGCGTTGGGGGTGTCCGAGTCATGGTTCTACAAATGGCGCGACCGGCCACCGACCCGCCGCGATGACCGGCGTGCCCGGCTGGCGGCCGCGGTCCAGAAGGTGTTCGACGACTCGGGCGGCACCTACGGCAGTCCCCGTATCGGTATCGAGCTGCGCGAGCAGGGTTGGCAGGTCTCGGACAACACGATCGCGCAGCTCATGGCCGGTTCCGGCCTGACCGCCCGTGTCAGGCGTCGCCGCCGGAGCCTGACCCGCCAGGGCACACGTCCAGCCGCGCCGGACCTCATCAAGCGGGCGTTCACCGCGCCGGCGCCGGATGTCGCCTGGTGCGGCGACATGACCGAGATCCGCACCGACGAGGGCAAGCTCTACCTGGCCACCGTCATCGACCTGTACTCCCGTCGCATCCTCGGCTACGCGATGGGCGCCCACCACGACGCCGGCCTGGTCGTGGCGGCGCTGAACATGGCCGCCGTCACCCGAGGCGGCAACGTCGAAGGGGTGATCTTCCACAGCGACAGGGGCAGCGAGGGTGGATTCAACCGGTGGTCGCAACACGGGGTTGTTGGAACGATCGTAGGTGTTCGTCGAGGGCTTCGGCTGGTGTCTTCCAGCCGAGAGTTTTCCGCGGTCGGCTGTTGAGCGCATGGGCGACGGCGTTGATCTCGTCGGCGCTCCTTCGGGACAGGTCGGTGCCTTTCG
>NZ_JBEZXU010000199.1:0-1271 GCF_040638175.1 Actinoplanes sp. NPDC026670 | reverse complement strand
CCCTCCCTGTCACGCTGATGTGAGACAGCCCGTCTACCAGGGGATACTCTTCCTGGACGGCCCTGAGGAGCACACATCAGCATGACGTCGAAGCCCCACGAGAACCCGGATCCGGACGCCCGGCCCCAGCGGCGGACATTCACCGCGGAGTTCAAGGCGCGGATCCTGGACGAGTACGAGTCGGCGCCGGATGCGGCGGCTCGCGGGGCGATTCTGCGCCGGGAACGGCTGTATGGGTCACACATTCTCGACTGGCGCAAGGCCCGGGATGCCGGAGCCGCGGCCGGCCTGACGGACCGGCGGCAATCGGCTGCGCGGGCGGCGAAGAAGGCCGAGAATGCCGAACTTGCCCGCCTTCAGCGGGAGAACGCGCGCCTGCAGGCCAAGCTGGCCAAGACCGAGACTGCGTTGCAGATCATGGGAAAAGCGCACGCGCTCTTGGAACTGCTCTCCGAGAGCGCGGATGCCGTGCCGATGCCGAACCGGTCCTCGCCGAGGCGCAGCAGGCGCTGACCGAGGTCTGGGGCGTTGCGCCCGCGTGCCGGCTGACCGGCCTGTCGAGAGCGACGCTCTACCGGCACCGCACGCCACCACTGGTCTCACGGCCGCGGGCACCACGTAAGCCACCGCCGTCGGCGCTGTCGCAAGCCGAACGTGAGCAGGTGCTGCAGTTGCTGAACCGGCCCGAGTACGCCGATCTGGCGCCCGCCCAGGTGTGGGCCCGGGAGCTCGACGAGGGCCGCTGGTGGTGTTCAGAGTCCACGATGTACCGGATCCTGCGGGCCGCCGGGCAGACCGGCGAACGACGGGCCCAGGCCACGCACCCGGCCCGCACCAAGCCCGAACTCGTGGCCGACGCCCCCAACCAGGTCTGGTCCTGGGACATCACCAAACTGCGTGGCCCGGTCAAGGGCGTCTGGTTCCACCTCTACACGGTGATCGACATCTGGTCCCGCTACGTCGTCGGCCACCTGATCGCCGGCTACGAGGACGGACAGCTCGCCGAGGCACTGATCGCCGACGCGGCCGCCCGGGAACGCGTGAACCCGGATCAGTTGACCGTGCACGCCGACCGGGGTGCGGCGATGACCAGCAAGACGGTCACCCAGTTGCTGACCGATCTGAAGATCGGCCGCAGTCACAGCCGGCCGAAGACATCCAACGACAACCCGTTCATCGAGGCGAGCTTCAAGACGTTGAAGTACGACCCGACGTTCCCGGACTCGTTCGGGTCGATTCAGCATGCCCGGCAGCACTGCGAGGCGTTCTAC
>NZ_JBEZXU010000198.1:0-1283 GCF_040638175.1 Actinoplanes sp. NPDC026670 | reverse complement strand
CCCGGGGTGAGCATCAGCGGGCCGTTGATCAGGCCCATCAGCGCGCCACCAGCGAGCGCGTCCGGCCAGTTGGTGCCGGTGGCGAGCCCAACGGAGCTCTGGCCACCGAAGAACGTCCACGCAGTGATGAGCGCGGTCTCGTAGCGGCTGTCACCCCACACCTCCACGGCGGCCTGCTCACCGTCGTACGCCACTGCGGCCTGGGCGGCGAACCGGCCGATGCCGAACAGGGTGCGGGAGGCCTTCGGCAGGGTGTCCAGGAAGGTCTTGGTGGCCGGCGGCAGCTTGGCCTCGTTGGTGAGGACCACGACGGCAGACTCCGTGGAGCCCGGGTAGGCGTTGAAGGAGCCCGCCGCGGCGCCGGCCGCGAGCGCGTCCGGGAAGTTCATGCCGGTCGCGAGCAGGACCAGGTCGGGGGTCGGGTCGATCGCCTTGGCGATCTCCACCGAGGTGCCGAACCGGTCGGCACCGGCGATCCGCACCACCTTGTAGCCGAGCGCCCGGACCGAGTTCTCCACCCCGCTGGAGAGCGCGCCGGGGCTACCGAGCAGGTACACGGTGCCGCCCGGGGCGAGCACCCGCTGGATCTCCGCCTGGGTGGCGGGCTCCAGGGAGGTGGGCGGGGTCATCAGCAGCGGGCCACGCTTGGCGGCGGCCAGCGCCGAACCGCTCAGCGCGTCGGCGAAGGTGTCCGACCGGGACAGCACCACGGACCGGGCCTGCTCACGCTTGTCGGTGCTGCTGGTGGCCGTCTTCCAGTGCGACTGGGAGACCGCGGTGGAGGTGGTGAACCGGCTCTGGCCCGCGAGACGGGCAACCCGGTCCTTCTTCCGCGGCTGGTACGCCGGCACCCCGCTGGCACCGGCCACGTTGATCGGGTTGGCCGCCTGCGAGCCGTTGGCCGCGGCGGTGGCCACCGGGGTGCCGCCCTGGTTGAAGGCGATGGTCTTGCCGTCCGGGGACCAGACCGGGTTGTCGTGCACCGCGTTGTTGCTGGTGACGACGACCTCGTTCTCGCCGTTCAGGTCGGAGACGATGATCTGACCGTTGCGGACGAACGCCACCTTGGTGCCGTCGGGCGACAGCGCCGGGTTGGAGCCGTTGTCGTCGACCAGCGTGATCCGCTGGTCGACGGGCTTGTTCGGGTCGTAGAGCACCACGCTGGACGCGGCGGCGGGCTGACCGCCGTTGTCCTCGTGGCGCTGGAAGACCACCCGCAGGTCGGGCCCGCCGTCCGGGTTGCGGTAGTGCCGGGTGTCGCCGACCGGAGTGAGTTGCCCGCC
>NZ_JBEZXU010000197.1:0-1290 GCF_040638175.1 Actinoplanes sp. NPDC026670 | reverse complement strand
GCGGTCAGGGTGCGTTCGTCCTCGCGGACCTCCCGGCCCTCGGCTCTGGCGCGCTCGCGCACCTCCGCCCCGGCCGACAGGCGGGTCTGCCGGGGGCGGGACAGGGAACCATGCGCCGTGGTGTAGGCCGCGTGCAGCTCCCGCAGCCGGGCCCGGAGCTGCTGCGCGCGGTCAGCTTCGTCTCCGGTGCGGTCCAGCTCCTTCAGCTCGGCGGCGACGTCACGCAGCCGCATCAGCGCGAGCAACTGCCCGGTGTTGCCGTCGGAGGGGACCGCTTCGACAGGATCGTTGCCGTTGATGTGCTGCCAGATCCGGCCGTCCTCGTCGAGGTAGAGGCGACCGGTGTAGTCGTTGGCGTGCTTGTCCCGAGCCGTCTGTAGGTGCAGCGGCTTACGGTCGGGGCCGTCAGGGTGCGGCTCGTAGCCGCGCCCGTCGGCCGTGGCCCGCTCGGCTGCCTGCCGCAACGCGGCCCGCAGGTCGTCGACGGCTCGCACGGGGTCGCCCTTGACGGTCACCGCCGGCCCGTACGGGCCGGACGCCGCGGTCAGCTCGCCCAGGACGTGCTCCGGGTGGGCGGTGAAGTAGGCGTTGATGCTGTGGGTGCTGCCGTTGAGCTCACGGCTGGGCGCGTCCAGCCAGGCCAGGTCGGCAGGGTCCTGCCCCTCGGCGCGGCGTCGCAGGACCAGGACGTCGACGACGACGCTGGTGCCCGTGTCGGTGAAGACCCCGGCAGGCAGCCGGTACGCGGCCACCAGGTCGCCGTAGCGGGCCATCTGGCGGCGCGCGGCGGTGTCCTCGGCGTCGAGCGTCCAGCGGGACGTGACGGCCATGACCAGGCCACCCGGCCGGACCAGGGCCAGTTCCTTGATGAGGAACCCGTTGTGCAGGCTGTGGCCCGTCGCGCCGTACCGGCGTTCGGTGAAGGGCACCTGCGCGAACGGCACGTTCCCGATCGCCACGTCGAAGGCACCAGCCGGGGCGTCGGTGTCGGCGAAGGACTCGACCAGCACGTTCGCGTCGGGGTAGATGAACTGGGCGATCCGGGCCGTGACCGGGTCCAGCTCGACGCCGGTCAACCGCAGCGTGCCGCCGGCCGGGGCCGTGCCGAAGAACGTTCCCGACCCGCAGCCGGCCTCCAGGACCTCACCGCCGTCGAAGCCGAAGGCGCCCAGGCCATCCCACATGGCCTGGGCCAGGGCCTGCGGGGTGTAGTGGGCCGACAGGACCGCGCGGGAAGCGGCGGCCCACGCGAACGGATCCAGCAGTTCCCGCAGCTCGTCGCGGACGGGT
>NZ_JBEZXU010000196.1:0-1300 GCF_040638175.1 Actinoplanes sp. NPDC026670 | reverse complement strand
AGCGCGGTGGCCAGGTCCAGAGCCTTGGTCGGGGCTGTCATGCCACACCCCCCAGCACGCGGGCGGTCTCGGTCATCTCCCGCAGCCGCACCCCCGGCCGCGTCTCCACCACCGGCAGGTCCAGCACCCGGCCGTACTCGGCGACTTGGTCGCCACCGTTGGCCTTGGCCTCGTACAGCGCCAGGTCAGCCGCACGCAGCACCCGCGACGGCTCGTCACCGACCATCGCCGACACCGCGCCGACACTGGCCCGCACGACCAGCTCCCGCCCGCCCGGCAGCACCACCGGCGCGGCCAGGGCCCGGACCACCTCGCCGCCGAGCATCCCCGCGATCGGCACCGGCGACGGGCTGACCAACACGATCTCGTCACCACCGAGCCGCGCGACCACCGCACCGTCGACCTCGTCGATCGTGGCCGACAGCCGGGCCGCGACCTCGACCAGCACCGCGTCACCCGCGTCGTGTCCGAACGTGTCGTTGACCTGCTTGAACCCGTCCAGGTCCACGATCGCCACGTCGTAGGGCTCCCTGGCCAGATCGGCCATCGCCGTCGCCAGCCCGGCACGGTTCGCCAGCCCCGTCAGCGGGTCAGTGAACGCCATCCGGCGGGCCTCAGCCAGCCGGGACCGGTCCGCCCGCACCGTCCGCACCGCCCACACGTGCCCCGCCACCGACAGCACCGCAGCAGCCGGGAGCAACATCGTTCGCGCCTTCACCGGGCCACCTCCGAGCCGGTCGCGGTCGCCCACGCCTGCACGACATTCCGAGGAATCCGGCCGCGCTCACGCACGGTGTAGCCGTTGGTCTTCGCCCACTGGCGAATCGCCGCGCGGTGCATGGCGGCCTCCGCGCCGGTGCCCAACTTCTGCCGCACCTTGGCCAGCTCGGCGGTCAGCGCGGCTTCCTTCTCCGCCAGCTCGCGGGTCCGGGTCTCGGCCTCGCGCTCGGCCTCCAGCCGCCCGGTCAGCTCCTCCATCAGGCCGCTGATCTTCTCGGCGAGCTGGCGGGTCCGCGCGGTGTCGCTGCGCTGAGCCAAGGTCAGCAACTGCTCCATCGTTCGCTCTGGTCGGCGGGCCGGCGTCTGCTCGGCCGCGATCGGGGCGGCGCCGGGGCCGGTGATGACCCTGATGCCCATCGGCATCTGCTGAGTCGGGAAGGTCGGCGTGCCGTTGGTCGGCGCGATCGTCGGGGCGCTCATGCCGGCATCACCACCCCGACCGAGAGCAGGCCACGCAGCGCCCGCAGCGCCTTGTACTGGATGCCCTTGAGCGCCTCGGGGGTCTTGCCCATCACCACGG
>NZ_JBEZXU010000195.1:0-1304 GCF_040638175.1 Actinoplanes sp. NPDC026670 | reverse complement strand
GCGCGACCGCCGACCCTGATCCGGACCGGATCCCTGGCGGCGTTGACGAAAAGAAGGGCCCTTGTTGACGCATCGCGTTGACAAGGGCCCTTCTTTCATCCTGGGTGGGTGGGTCAGGAGGTGTAGCCGCGGGTGGCGATCCAGTCGGCGAGGTTGTCGACGTTCATTCGGTAGGAGGCCTGGTTGGGGTTGGCGGAGTCGGCGATGGTGACGGTGTTGCCGTTGTCGCGGTAGCCGACGACGCTGATGTAGTGGCCGCCTTCGAAGGAGTGGGTGTTGCCGTCGGTGTCGGTGGCGGTGCCGGCGATGTTGGCGACGACGGCGTGGCCTTCGTCGACGGCCTTGACGATGTCGGTGCGCAGGGTGTCGGTCTGCTTGTCGTCGGCCTTGGGTGCGCTGATCTCCACCGACCGGTAGGCGTCCTTACCGGTTTCCTTGTTCAGGATGGGGGTGATGTCGTTGATGGAGTTGGTGCCGGCCTCGGTGGTGCCCATCTGCTTGGCCATGGCGTCCATGTCGATGTTCTTGCCCTGCACGCTCAGGGCGTTGCGGGCGGCGGCGGGGCCGCAGTAGAAGAAGTTGGGCTGCGCCTCGTAGCGGACGTTCAGTTCACGCTCACCGTTCTTACGGTCCTGGCTGACCGCGACAGGCTTGCCCTCGCTGGTGGGGGCGGCGTGGGCGGCGGTGACAGGGCCGGCGATGGCGCCGCCGGTGAAGGCGAGGCCGGCCACGGTCAGGGCGGTGTTACGGAAGATGTCGGTACGCATGATGACAAGGCACCTTTCGATCGGGGGTACGGCACACGCGTAGGGGGAGCGGTGTGCTGCGAGAGGGGGGATGTCAGGGAGGGACGCTGCGGTGGCGGGGCCTGCTCGGGGCGTCCGGGGTGTCTCAACGACCCGGGTCCGCCGGGCATTCCACCGGCCGGTCGGGCCACCATTCCACCGGGCCGGTCGGGCCACCCGGGGGGAAGGGGAACGCCTTCGGCGGGCCGGTCAAGCCACCGGGGGGCGCGGCGAAGCGCCTCGGCGGGCCGGTCGGGCCACCGTGGGGGAGCGCCTCGGCTGAGGTGTGCGTCCGGGGAGATGTAACGACGCGAACCCGGCCGGCATTCCGCCAGCGCCCCCGGCCTTCGCCAGTACCCCCGGCCACGCGTGCGGGCCAGGTCGAGGGGTTCACGCGCTCACATGGCTACAACGCCCCGCGCCCCGGACCCATGCCCACCGCCTCGGTGACCCCCGCCACCACAAACCCCGCAAACCGGGTATCTCTCCCGCCCCCTCCCGCCCCACCCGCCACGCCCC
>NZ_JBEZXU010000194.1:0-1309 GCF_040638175.1 Actinoplanes sp. NPDC026670 | reverse complement strand
CTCCGACTTCGCCGGGCGCCCGCCCTGGACGCGGCCCGGATTCCTCGCCGCCGCAGCACTACTCCTGGCCGTCATCATCGTCGGGGTCCTGGTCGCGGTGTTCGCCACCGCCGACAGCAGCCCCGACATCGCCGGCCCTCCACCACCTGTGAGTCCGACCCCGCAGGACAGCGATGTCGCGCAGGCGCTACCCACGGCGGTGCCGACCACCGCGCCCGCCGAGGTGCGTTGGGAACTCGTCGGTCCGCTCACCGTTCCGGTCAGCGCCACCGCCGGCCCGAAGCAGAGCACCGCGACCACCGCGTCCGGCTTCACCCGAACCCCAGAAGGGGCCCTGATCGCGGCGGCGCAGCTCACCATGAGAGCCAGCCACACCCTCGGACCGGACTACTGGCAGCCCACCATCGAGCGTCAGTTCGTGGCCAGCGCCGACCGGGACCGACTGCTCGCCGAGTACCGCGCCACCGACAGCGGCCCCGCCGATCCTGGCGCGGTCAGTCGCATCGCCGGCTTCTCCTACCAGTCGTACACGCCCGACACCGCCGTGATCGGGCTGGTGCTGCGCGCACCGTCGGCCGGCACCCCCCGCTACCACGTGCTGTCGCTGACCCTGCTCTGGCGCGACGGCGACTGGCGCATGCAGGCCCCACCCGGCGGGGCGTGGGTCTCCATCAACCGCGTCACCAGTGACCTCACCGGGGTCGTCGAGTGGGGGCCACGGTAGTGCCGGACGACTGCCCCATCGTCAACCCTGTCTGCGTCCCAGGCCACGTCCTGGACACCACCGCCGGCCGGTTCCTCGACGAGCTGTCCGAGCAGGCGTCCGAGGCCGCCGCCGAAATGCTCAAAGCCCTGGTCGCCGGATGGTTGTCCATCCCCACCCCGCAGGTATCCCAGGGCTCCTGCCACACCAACGCATCCGGCAAGCTCGTCTGCGACGGCACCGTCGACTACCTCAGCGCCTACACCAACTGGGCGGTCGCCGCGCTCGCGGTGGGCGCGGTCCTCATCGGCGCGATCCGGCTCGCCTGGGAACGCAACGGCCGCGAGGCCGGCACCCTGGCCAAGGGCCTGGTAACCATGGTCGTGCTCGCCGGCGCCGGCGTTCCCGCCGTGCAACTGCTCATCGGTATCGGCGACAGCTACTCCGACTGGATCCTCAGAGCCGCCGCCGACGGTGACCTCGGCGGGCGACTGCGTGCCCTCGCACCGGCCGCCGCCACCAGTGGGCTAGCCCCCCTGATGGTGATGGGCATTTCGACCATGATGTTCCTGGCCACCCTGGTGCAGCTTCTGCTGCTGCTGGCCC
>NZ_JBEZXU010000192.1:0-1326 GCF_040638175.1 Actinoplanes sp. NPDC026670 | reverse complement strand
CAGCCGGAACACCTGCTCCCGCGACAGCGTGACACCCCGCTCGGCCAGCAGCGGCACCAGGTCCGTGGTGGCGAACATGTCCCTGGCGGCCATCAACTGCCGCAGGTGCCACCGGTACCCCATCTTCTTGATCACTGCGCGTCCCACATCTCTCCGAGCCGGTCTTGCATGACGCGTCGCAGCAGCTGGTTGCGGTAGTCGTTGGATACCCCGGTGTAGATGGCGGTGGTGCTGGCGAACTTGTGCCCCACCTGGTCCTGCACGAACTTGACCGGATAGTCGAACTCGATCAAATGCGTGACGTAGGAATGACGCAGGCAATGCGGATCCAGCGCCGGATCCAGCCCGGCGGTCTCCCGCGCCGCGACGAACGCGTCGTTGACCGACCGCGTCGACACTCGCCCCCGGCGCTCGCTCACCCACAGCGCCGGATGCTTGCCCGGCCCCAGCGCCGGACGCACCTCGTGCAACCAGTGCTCCACCACCGGCACCACCCAATCCATCTCCGGCACCAACAGCACCGTGCGCCGCCGTGGCGGCCCGCCCCGCGACGCCTTGCCGTAGCGCACCATCACCATCCCGCACCGACCGAACTGCGGCGCCTTCGGATTCGACCGCACATCGACCAGGTCGAGCATCGCCACCTCCCGCCGACGCAGCCCGAAGGCGTACGTCAGCTTCAGCATCGCCGCGTCCCGCGACGCGGCCAGCGCACCCTTGACACCCCGCGACCTGATCTCAGCGACCCGGCCGTCGGCCGCGTCGAACAACGCCTGCAACTCGTCGTAGGTCAACGGCCGCCGTCCCGGCTCACCCTCGTAATCCTCGATGTGAACGACGGAGTTGTCCTGGTGAAACACCTGCTGCGGTGCCACGCCGAACCGCTCGACGCACAACGAGGCCCAGCCGTACCGGGCATCCAGCAGGTACTCGCAGAACATCCGCAGGTCCACCTCGTAGCCGCGGGCCGTCGACAACGCCAATGGCCTGTCGCCACCACGCAGGTGGGAGATGAACGCCTCCCCCTCGGCCGGCGTCCACTGCCACGGATACAGCCCCGAGAACTCCGCCAGCCGCCGCGCCAACCGCAGCCGCTGCGTGACCGTCGCCTCGGCCAGGAAACGGCTGCGCTGCTGAGCCGCCCAACCCCGCAGCATCTCCTCGAACACCACTGGCGCCGGATCCAGATGCACAACGTTGGGCGCCAGCACGAGGCTCACCGAGCCAGGGTCATCACGCCGCACCCCGACGTTGTATCAGATGCATCAATCTTGCAGCTACTCAAGACGTCCTGGACACGCCGAGACTCGTAACGTCGCAACGCCC
>NZ_JBEZXU010000191.1:0-1365 GCF_040638175.1 Actinoplanes sp. NPDC026670 | reverse complement strand
TGCAAGATCTGTGAAGGTTTTTGTCAAGCGGTGGCTTCGAGGATGCGCCAGATTTGGCGGGTTATGTAGCGTTTTAGGTTGCGGGTGATCTCGGCTGGGGTGCGGCCTTCGGTGGTCCGGCGGTTGATGTAGTCCTTGGTGGGCTGGTGGCATCGTTGGCGGGCTTTGGCGATGGTGTGGATGGCGGCGTTGAGGGTGCGGTCGCCGCCGCGGTTGAGGCGGTGACGCACGATGCGGCCGGAGCTGGCGGGGACGGGGCTGACGCCGGCGAGGCTGGCGAAGGCGGCTTCGCTGCGGAACCGGCCGGGGTGCGACCAGGTGATCAGGGCGATCGCGGCGGTGACCGGGCCGATGCCGGGCTGGTCGAGCAGGGCCGGGCAGAGTTTCGCGACCAGGGTACGGATCTCGGTGAGGTTGGCTTTCAGGAGCTGGTCGAGGGCGAGGATCTGGGTGGCGAGGGCGGCCAGTTGAGTACGGCGTAGCCGGTCGGGGCCGTTGCCGGTGGTGACGAGGGTGATGGCGTGCTGGACCTGCCGCAGGGTGCTCAGGCCGCGCAGTTGCGCGCGTAGGGCGTCGTCGGCGGTGAGGATCACCGATTTGAACAGGTTGATGGTGGCGGTGCGCATGTCGCTGTGATGGCGGCGGATGACGTGGAGCAGGCGCAGGGCTTCGCGGTCGCCGTCGGCGCGGGGTGTGGCGAGGTGGTCGGCGGCCAGCACGGCTCGGGCGGCGTGTACGGCGTCGAGGGCGTCGGACTTACCGCCGCGGCGGCGCCTGCCTTTGGCGGGCTTCGGGGCTTCCAGGACGGTCTCGCCGGCGGTGTGCAGGGCACGGCTCAGGCCGATGCCATGGGCTCGGGTGCCGTCGATGGCCCAGGCGCGTCGCTGGCCGAGCCGGGCGGTGTGCCGGTCGGCCCAGGCCAGCAGGACACCGGCGCCTTGCGGGGTGGCCGGGACGGTGAGTTCGGCCAGCACGGTCCCGACCGGGGTGAGCACGGCAGCGGTGTGGGTGTCGGTGTGGGTGTCCACACCGATGACCGCGTCGACGCGGTCGGCCAGGCGTTCTGTCAGGATGGGCGACACGGACGGTTCTCCCTTGTGCGGGCGACGTTCGGACGGCGTCGGCCCGGGAGACGATCACCCGGCGGCATATCTGTGATGAGTCACGCGCTGACACGCGGACAGGCTTCTGATCAGGCCAGCAAGGTGGGCCGGGCCGACACCGGCAACCCACGAGGACAAGTCGCACCACACGGCACGCCATCAGATGGCGGCCAGATCTTGCATGAGTCACTCGTAGATCACCGGTGCCGAACCCTACCGATACCAACCCCTCCCGGAACCGGCCCACCTATAGAAGCGTCGC
>NZ_JBEZXU010000190.1:0-1373 GCF_040638175.1 Actinoplanes sp. NPDC026670 | reverse complement strand
TCTTGAAATCCTTATACAGCATCGGCAGGCTCTCGGCGAGGTATTGAGCGGCTCCCAACGTGCCCTGGGCGTGGATGCCAGCCATGTACAGGAAGGTTCCCTTGCCGTCCGGACGCGGGAGCCGGCCCAGATATGCGTAATCGAAGTTCTCGCCGTTATCACGCGGAGAGCGGAACTCTTGGGAGCCATCAGCAGTCGACAAAAACCAGCCGCTGTCATCGACCTTAAATCGTAGGTGGGGATCCGCCTCCATGATCTGCCCAAGGAACGGCAGGAGGCGAGGAGATGTCATGACAATAAGGTTTGGCCTGTTGAGATGCACATGACCAGGCGGCGGCACAACTTCGCACGAGGCGTCTAGGCCAACCGACCGAGCTAGGTCAGCAAGAAGGTTATAGGCTTTGAAACTTTCGGCGCTGATGACATCACCCGGATCATGTCGCCCGACTTCCTGCTTCCCACCGATAGCGACAGTCAGACGGCCAGTTCCGAGAAATGCGCGTTCGGGACGCACTCCGGCCGAAAGTAGCTGCGAGACGCGAGACCGAGACATGTCTAGCAAGTGCGCAATCTGCGTCTGAGTCATTCCGCCCGCAAGAAGATCTTCAAGGCTCTCGCGACGTAAGCGGGAAAGCTCCCCGATGGCTGCTTGATAGTGGTCGATAAGTCGATGGGCGGCAAGAGCTCGCTCGCGGGCATCTCCGATGCCAGCGACCGCCGTTGGGTCGTCCACTGGTCAACTCCCGTCGCGTCAAGGGGGGTAACCACAGTGTAAGCCCGTCGACCGGGGCAAACGAGCCAGGGAACGTCCACCGGACTCACACTCTGTGTTGAGGGGGGTTGACACCCCCTGGCGCTCATGGTTGTCTACCTCACACCAGCCCCCTGAACTGGACATGTTGAGGGGGATGAACAAGGCCCCGGTGGGCTGCCACCCACCGAGGCCGGTGCATCTATCCGCCCTTGGAGAGGACCTAGAAGATGCAGGTCAAGCGTATCCCGGTAGCGCCATCGATGGACAGTCGCGCGTTGGCTGCTCTGGCGGCGCAGTACCGGCCGTCGCGGCTGAACGGCGCTGGTGTGTGCCTGTACTGCGAGACGCGGTGGTGCCAGTCGTCGGCGTGCGTCGCCACGCACGCGGCGTCGCTGTGGGCTCCGTGCCCGGAGTGCGACGGGTTCAGCTTCGGTCGCTGCGACAACTGCCTCAACGGCGTGGTGGAGGTGTCCCGGGCCGGCTTGATTGAGCTGGCCGGGCGGGTGCTGCCGCGCCGTGCGGGTGAGTCCGTGGCGTTCGCGGTGGTGGCGTGATGGAGACGCGGTGGAAGCGGATGCGGTTCGAGCGTGGGTGGTCGCAGCGTGACGTGCTGCGGCGC
>NZ_JBEZXU010000189.1:0-1379 GCF_040638175.1 Actinoplanes sp. NPDC026670 | reverse complement strand
CTTCGTTCGCGTCCACGGTCCTGACGAGGCTGCCGAGCAGGTCACGTATCGACTCGCCCGGCACATCGCGCTGGCTGCGGTCCGCCGTCGTGTGCGCACCACGGGGCCCTCTCGATGACCGTCACGCTGCTGGACGCTGCGCTGCTCCGAGCGGCCGAGACGATGGCGTCGCGCATCACCGACAGCCTGACCGAACCGCCGGCCCCGAACCATGCTGGAGACGACTACGGGCCACGGAGCACACGTTGGTACGGCCAATCGCTGTCCAAGGGGGCCGCCGGGGTGGCGATCCTGCACGGGGTGCGCGCGCAGACGGGTCACGGTGGCTGGGAGCCGGTCCGTGCGTGGCTGCGCCGCGCGAGTGCGGAGACGCTCAACAACGGTGCCGGAGCGGGGCTGTGGTTCGGTGCACCCGCTGTCACCCATGCGCTGACCACGGCTATGCCACACGCCCACCTGGCTGCCCTGGACGCCCTTGATCGTGCCGTCGCGGACCTGACCGGGCGTCGGTTGGCCGCTGCCGAGGCACGCCTCGCAGCAGGTGCCCGGCCCTCGCTGTCAGAGTTCGACCTAGTACGCGGGCTGACCGGCCTTGGAGCCCACCTGCTGCGCCGCTCCCCTGACGGCGACCTGCTGCGCCAGGTGCTGATGTACCTGGTGCGGCTCACCGAGCCGGTCGACGCCTTCGACGAGGCCGGCCGGCTCGCGCCGGGTTGGTGGAGCGCGGATCCACCCGATGGCGAGGGACCTGAGCGGGGCGGACATGCCAACCTCGGTATGGCGCACGGCATTACCGGCCCGTTGGCCCTGCTGGCTCTGGCCATGCGTCAGCACATCGGTGTGCCGGGACAGACCGAGGCGATCGGTCGGATCTGCTCATGGCTGGACAGGTGGCAGCAGACAGGCCCTGCGGGCCCCTGGTGGCCCGAGAAAATCACCGCCGCGGAGTTGCACGCCGGTAAGCCCGCCGCGAGCGGACCGGCGCGGCCGTCCTGGTGCTATGGCACCCCGGGTATCGCACGCGCCCACCAACTCGCCGGAATCGCCCTCGGCGACTGCGCCCGACAGCAGGCGGCAGAGGAGGCGCTGGCCCGCTGTATGGCCGACCCCGTTCAGCTCAACCAGGTCATCGACCCGTCGCTGTGCCACGGCTGGGCAGGGCTCGCCGCCACGCTCTGGTACGCCGCCGCCGACGCCCGCGACACCAGCCTGCCCGCCGCCGTGCCACACCTGACGCGGCTGCTGATCCAGCACGCCACCGACACCACTCCCGCGCCGTCCGGCCTGATCACGGGCCCCGCCGGCGTGGCCCTCAGCCTGCACATCTTCGCTACCGGCACCGCCATCCAATGGGCCACGAGCCTGCTGATCAACTAGAC
>NZ_JBEZXU010000188.1:0-1391 GCF_040638175.1 Actinoplanes sp. NPDC026670 | reverse complement strand
GGGACTGTCAAGAAAACGGTGTAACTCGATGTTGGTGAAGGTCAGTTGCGGCCTGCGGTGAGGCGTCCTTCGAAAGCGAGGTCGAAGGCGTTGAGGGCGGGTTTCCAGCGGGTGATCCAGCGGCGGCGGCCGGTGCCGGTCGGGTCCAGGGCCATCACGGCGAGGTAGACGCATTTCAGGGCGGCTTGCTCGTTTGGGAAGTGTCCGCGTGCCCGGACGGCCCGGCGGATCCGGGCGTTGACGCTCTCGATCGCGTTCGTGCTGCAGACGACCTTGCGGATCTCGGCGTCGAAGGCCAGGAACGGCACGAACTCGGCCCAGGCGTTCTCCCAGAGCCGGACAATCGCCGGATATTTCTCGCCCCAGGTCTCGGCGAACTCCAGGAAGCGCTGCTCAGCGGCGGCCTCGGTCGGTGCGGTGTAGACCGGCTTCAACGCCTTCGCGATCGCGTCCCAGTGCTGGCGAGACGCGTACTTGAACGAGTTGCGCAGCAAGTGGACCACGCAGGTCTGGACCACCGTCTGGGGCCAGACGGTGTTGATCGCGTCGGGCAGGCCGGTCAGCCCGTCGCAGACAGCCATCAGCACGTCCTCGACGCCGCGGTTCTTGAGTTCGGTGCACACGCTGAACCAGAACTTCGCGCCCTCGCCGCCGTCGCCGGCCCACAACCCGAGGATGTCGCGGGTGCCTTCGGCGGTGACCGCCAGAGCGACGTAGATCGGCCGGTTGGCGACCTTCCCGTCGCGGATCTTCACGTTGATCGCGTCCAGGAACACGACCGGGTAGACCCGGTCCAGGGGCCGGTTCTGCCACTCGGCCATGCCGTCCATGACCTTGTCGGTGATCGTGGAGATCGTCTGCCGCGACACGTCGGCGCCATAGACCTCGGCCAGGTGAGCACTGATCTCCCCGGTGGTCAGGCCCTTGGCCGACAGGGACAGGACCATGTCCTCGACCCCGGTCAGCCTGCGCTGCCGCTTGCGGACGATCTGCGGCTCGAACGAGCCGTCCCGGTCTCGCGGCACGACGATCTCGACCGGGCCGACATCGGTCAGCACCGTTTTCGCCCTCGACCCGTTGCGGGAGTTCCCGCCGTCCTTACCCGCCGGGTCGTGCTTCTCGTAGCCGAGATGGTCGGTGATCTCGCCGTCCATCGCGGCCTCGATCACACGTTTGGTCAGCTGCTGCAACAGCCCGCCCTCGCCGGTCAGCTGCAGGCCCGAGGTCCGGGCCTGCTCGACGAGCTGGCCGATCAGCTCGGCGCTCACCCCGGCAGGCAGACCAGGATCCTGCTTCTTCTTCGCCACCGCGGCAGTATCCACGGCGTCAGTCGTCATGGTCATCAGGTGCGTCTCCTTGATCAGGAGTTACACCGTTGTTTTTACAGTCCC
>NZ_JBEZXU010000187.1:0-1407 GCF_040638175.1 Actinoplanes sp. NPDC026670 | reverse complement strand
GCGCCGGAGGGGTCGACGCCGGGCACCCCCGTGTCGAGGCCCAGGTAGGTCGCCGGATCCGTCCAGTGCCGGGCCCAACCGGTACGGACCAGCGCCACGTCACCCTCGCCCAGCCGCACGCCGGTACGCCGCAGGCACCGTTCGAGGTCGTCGGCGGTCACGCCGTACCCGCCGGGAAGCACGTCGACCCCGTGGGCCGAGGCGACGTCCAGCAGCACGCCCCGCCGCACGAGAGGCGGAATCGTCTCGGTGCCGTGTACGCGGAACCGGCCGCCCGACTGCGCCTCGACGGCGTCGTGGCCACCGTGCAGCAGCCCGTCCTGCGAGATGTGCGACAGTGCGTCGACGTGGGTCCCGACGTGCCCGCCGGTGACGATCAGTTCGCCGGCCGACGAGCCGCCGTCGGCACGCACCACGTCGCCGTGCCGGCGGAGCAGGGCCAGGCGGAAACCCGGGTGGTTCGGCGCGCAGGGCAGGCCCTCCTCGAACGGCTGGCTGAGGTCGTGGTTGGTGACGCCCGCGGCGACGGCGTCCAGGAGTGCGGTCATGGCGGTGATCCTGCCTCCGCGGCGACGACGGAGGCGTACCGGGCCGATTCCGGGTGCGGGTCTTACGGACGATTCGCCGGTAATGGTGCCGCCGCGAATCCGTGCCCGGCACGGGAGCGCGTGCGAAATCGCGATTGTGCCGGTCGACGTCGTCGCCGTCGCTTGTGCAGCGGAACCGGCTGGCGGCCGGTCACTGTACTCGGTGTCCCCGCACCGGTCGACCCCTGAATTGTTCGACACCGACCGTGTCCGCAATCAATACCGTGAGTTTACCCCTGCCTCTCGCGCCGGTCGTGCCGTACACTCGCATCCGATTCAATATCGAGGCGGGCGAAGGGTGCGGTTCACGGTGCGGCATCACAACACGGATCGCAATTTCGCAGAATTGAACGCCCCACTGGTGGCCGCGTTGCAGAGCGAGCCGGCGCGCTCCGCGCTCGTCGCGGCCGCGCCGCCGGTGCGGCGTTTCATGGACGATCTCGGTGCCACCCGGATGCGGATCATCCCCTATCCGCTGGTCATCGACCGGGACGAGTTCGACCGGATGGCCGAGGCGGCCCGCGCCATGCTGGAGGCGCAGACGGTGGTGATCCGCGAGTTCCTCCGGTCGGGGCCTCCCGAGCGGCTGTTGGCGGAATTCGGCCTGCCCGCCGAGATCGCGCCCTTCGTCAATTGGGAACAATTGGAGTCCGTCGAGCAGGTCTTCGCCCGCGTCGACGTGCTGCCGACTCCCTCCGGATATCAATTCTGCGAATTCAACGTCGACTCGTCGATTTCGGGATTCGAGTTCCACGACTGCTATCAGGTGATGGGTGAGGCGGTCGGCATTCCGTGGCTCGCCGGCACGCCCCGGCCCGAG
>NZ_JBEZXU010000186.1:0-1411 GCF_040638175.1 Actinoplanes sp. NPDC026670 | reverse complement strand
CTCCGGGCCGGGTGACCTCGCCCGCGCTTACTTCTTTCGGATGTAGCCGTGTCGGCTCAGCCATTCAGTGAGTGCGGTTTCGACGATCTCTTGCGGTCCCAGTCCGCTCTGATCCACTGCATGAGTCAAGGCGTCGTCTACTTCGCTTTGGATCCGTACGGACAGGGCTACGCGCTCAGGGCCGCGAGGGCGCCCACGTCGACGGCCGGGGCGCTCTTTTCTGCTGGCGGAAATGCTGGCTTCTTCGCTAGCCCTGCTGCTCGCGACACTGCCGGCTCCTGGGCGAGCGCTGCTTGCACTGCCGCTGGCACGCACACTGGCGGCCTTGCTTGCAGTACCGCTGTCACGCGCGCTGGCGACCTTGCTTGCAGTGCTGCTGTCACCCGCGCTGGCGGCCTTGCTTGCTGATCGCCTTGCATCAGAGACAGCAGTAAAGCTGGCGCTGTTGCCATCGTGATTGCTGGCGTCATCGCTAGCCTTCTGGCTAGCGGAAATGCTGTCTAGTGCGCCTGCCTTCTGGCTGGCGGATTCGCTTTCTGTCTTGCCATCTTTGATGCCAGCTTCAACGCTTGCGTTGTTGCTGGTTGATTGGCTGGCGTTGCTGCTTGTGGGCGTGCTGGCGGTGGTGACAGCGGTTTCGGCGGGGTCTCGTTCCGCGTCACCGGCGCGCTGGAGGGCTCGCCCACGTGCTTGTCCCAGCAGTTTGCTCATGGGTCAGGCCACCTCCGCGACGCAGTTGAGGGTCCGGCAGTATGCGCGTTCGAGCAGCGTGGCTTCTGCGGTGCCCGCCGCCGTGAACGGCACGCGGGCACTGCGGGACTCCTGCCGGATGACGTACTTCGGGACGGCGGTGTCCAGGAGCCGCGGGCCGTCAGGTGAGTGCGGCGGGTACTCCTGGGCGAGCTTCTCGTCGAAGGTCTCGGCGAGGCCGCTGCGGCGGCGGTCCACGATGTTGCGAAGGACGCCGACGACAACCAGCGGCGCCAGCCCGTGATTCATCCGGGCGCGTCGCAGCGAGATCAGGCCGTCGTGGACGCCGATGTAGCCATCCTCATCGAGAGTCGCCGGCAGAAGCGCGTGCGTGGCGGTGAGCGCGGCCGCGGTCATCAACTTGCCGCCGGGCCGAGGCGGCACATCGATCAGCACCAGGTCGTAGTTCTCGGCAACCCCGTCGAGCGACAGCCGTAGCCGCTGCTCCATGCCGGAGGTGTTGTCGAACTCCCGGTTACCGAGCGCGCGTTCGGCAGCGAGCACATGCACGTTGTCCGGCCAGCCCTCGCCAGCGGGCAGGATGGCGTCCGCAGCCAATCCGCGCGCGCCGGAGGTAAGGTCGGCAGCCTCCCGCAGTCCGAGCGGATCATCGACAACGAGGCCTACACGGTCGCGATCACCTGATCACGAAGTGGTGGGC
>NZ_JBEZXU010000185.1:0-1424 GCF_040638175.1 Actinoplanes sp. NPDC026670 | reverse complement strand
CCGAGGCCCGCGACACCGCAGACCGCGCCGCGACCGCGCGGGCCCTGTGCGAGCAGGCCACCACCGAGCAGGTGCGGGTGCTCACCGAGGCCGCTGAGCAGGCCGAACGCGACTTCCAGCAGGCCCTGGCGGAGGCCCGCTACACCAGCCAAGCCGCCCAGGACCGAGCCGCCGAGCTGGACGAGACGGTGCGGGCGCTGCGGGCGCAGCTCGACCAGGCGCACCGCTTCGCGGAGAGTCAGGCGGTCGCGCGGGCTCGCGCCGAGCAGGAGAGCCAGGCGATCACCGAGGCCCGCGAGGGGCTCGTCAACGAGCTGGAGCGCACCCGCCGGGCCCTCGCCAGGGCACAGGAGAAGGCGGAAACGGGCTCGGCTCGGCAGCCGGAAATCGGGCGGTCGGTGTCCCGGAAAACTCTCGCGTCGGTTCCGGCTCAGTTGCCGGCCAACCTGCCCGAGGTGGACAAGGTCCGACCGGAAACGGTGGCGCTCATCCTGGCCGCCCGGGCGGAAAACCGGAACGCCACCCAGACCGCGCTGAAGGAAATCACCGGCATCTCCGAGCGCACGATCAGCCGGGTCCTCAACGCCGTACCGGCGGAAATCGTCGACCAGGTTCTCGAACTCACCAGCGGTCGCGTCGCGTGACCGGGGGCCGACCCGGTCTTCGGGTCGGGTCGGCCCGTGCAGCGCCTCATAACAGCTCATAACCGTGGGGCGTGAGCAGCCAAAACGCTTGATGGGAGGTAACGCGATGCAGACGGAGACGATGGCCGTGGCCCCGACGATCGAGGGTGAGGCGACCGAGACGACGCTGCCGGCGCCGGACCTGTCGGTGCTGACTGAGCAGCAGCAGCTGGTGGAGCAGGGCAAAGACGACAAGGTCAAGCCGCAGGAGTTGGCGGAGACGTCGCCGGCGTCGGTGGGCCTGGTGGTGGCGCTGGTGGTGGTGTCGATCGTCGCCGCCGTGGTGGTGGCGATGTGGATGGTGTCGCCGCTGATGGCGCTGCTGCTGGGTGCCGGGCTGATCGTGGTCGCGGTGCTGGCCGGCGCTGGCTGGCTGGCCTGGCGCAAGTACACCCGCCGGAGCAAGACCGGCAAGGACCGCTCGGGCAGGGACGGTGCCGGAGGACGGGGCGACCGGCCCGGCAAGTCGCCCAACGGCCGGGGCAAGGGAGACGGCTGGTGGCCGTTTGGCCGCAGCAAGACCCCGGCTGGGGGCGGCAAAACCCCTGGTGGGAAGACCCCCAAGGGAGGCGGGACGACTCCCGGCGGCGGTGGGAAGCCGACCGGCGCCAAGTCCGGGAGCTGGTGGCCGTTCGGCCGTGACAAGACCCCGGGCGGAGGCGGCAAGACCCCTGGTGCCGGGAAGACCCCGAAGGCCCCCAAGGGCGGGACGACCCCCGGCGGCGGTGGGAAGCCGACCGG
>NZ_JBEZXU010000184.1:0-1434 GCF_040638175.1 Actinoplanes sp. NPDC026670 | reverse complement strand
GGTTGTTCGTTTGCTGTGAATCACACAGTGGACGCGTAGCATAAATTTAAAGTGGTTAAGCCCTCGGCCTATTAGTACCGGTCAACTCAACACGTTACCGTGCTTACATCTCCGGCCTATCAACCCAATAGTCTATTGGGAGCCTTACCCACTCAAGGTGGTGGGATACCTCATCTCGAAGCGAGCTTCCCGCTTAGATGCTTTCAGCGGTTATCCCTTCCGAACGTAGCCAACCAGCCATGCTCCTGGCGGAACAACTGGCACACCAGAGGTTCGTCCGTCCCGGTCCTCTCGTACTAGGGACAGCCCTTCTCAAGTATCCAACGCGCACGGCGGATAGGGACCGAACTGTCTCACGACGTTCTAAACCCAGCTCGCGTACCGCTTTAATGGGCGAACAGCCCAACCCTTGGGACCTGCTACAGCCCCAGGATGCGACGAGCCGACATCGAGGTGCCAAACCATCCCGTCGATATGGACTCTTGGGGAAGATCAGCCTGTTATCCCCGGGGTACCTTTTATCCGTTGAGCGACACCGCTTCCACACGCAAGTGCCGGATCACTAGTCCCGACTTTCGTCCCTGCTCGACCCGTCAGTCTCACAGTCAAGCTCCCTTGTGCACTTACACTCAACACCTGATTGCCAACCAGGCTGAGGGAACCTTTGGGCGCCTCCGTTACCCTTTAGGAGGCAACCGCCCCAGTTAAACTACCCACCAGACACTGTCCCTCGACCCGATCAGGGCCGCAAGTTAGATACCCAAACCCAACAGAGTGGTATTTCAACAATGCCTCCACCCGAACTGGCGTCCGAGCTTCACCGGCTCCCACCTATCCTACACAATTAAATTCGGATACCAATGTCAAGCTATAGTAAAGGTCCCGGGGTCTTTCCGTCCTGCCGCGCGTAACGAGCATCTTTACTCGTACTGCAATTTCGCCGGGCCTGTGGTTGAGACAGTGGGGAAGTCGTTACGCCATTCGTGCAGGTCGGAACTTACCCGACAAGGAATTTCGCTACCTTAGGATGGTTATAGTTACCACCGCCGTTTACTGGCGCTTAAGTTCTCCGCTTCGCCCCGAAGAGCTAACAGGTCCCCTTAACGTTCCAGCACCGGGCAGGCGTCAGTCCATATACATCGTCTTACGACTTGGCATGGACCTGTGTTTTTAGTAAACAGTCGCTTCCCCCTGCTCTCTGCGGCCATACCACGCTCCACCCGCAAGGGGCTTCACGCGTCCGGCCCCCCTTCTCCCTAAGTTACGGGGGCAATTTGCCGAGTTCCTTAACCACAGTTCACCCGTCGCCTCGGTATTCTCTACCTGACCACCTGTGTCGGTTTCGGGTACGGGCCGCTCAGAACATCGCTAGAGGCTTTTCTCGGCAGCATAGGATCAATGACTTCACCAGAACGGCTCGGCATCACGTCTCAG
>NZ_JBEZXU010000183.1:0-1448 GCF_040638175.1 Actinoplanes sp. NPDC026670 | reverse complement strand
AACCAGATCGCCAACCCGCTGGCCGCCAGCGTCATCGCGCTCGCGCTGATCGGCATCCTCAGCCTGATCGCCGGAGCAGCCCGGGTGGGCCGGCTTCGACCGGCGAGGGCGGCAGCGTCGACCGGCGAAGTCGCCGAAAGCTGAGAATTCCGCTGTCAGCCTCCAGGAACCCCAGCCAAACCGCCTCAGCCTGGGTCGCCAGGCGTCCGAGCCCGGCGGGCGGTCACGTTCAGCCACGGGATCCTCGGCGATGACTACCGATTCCACGATTCGGCAGGAAGGCAGCGGCTGGTCGGCTTGCCGTAGATCCGTCTCCCGTCCGGGCTCGCGTAACAGTGCTCAAGTTGGTCCTCGGCTTGGAACAGCGGACGCCTGTCGATCTCCGTTCCGTGGGCGTCGTAGCTAACCAGTTCAGGATCGTTGCCGGCCTTGAGGCGGGCATCGCTGGTCATCAGGCCGAACGCTCCCCCGGAGAGCCGAGCTGTTGTACTGCGCCCGTCGCCGTGGTCGAGCACGAGCCGGTCGACGCGCCCGCTGATCCGGCCGCTGACATTGACGTCCCCGCCGTCGTGCTCGGTGGACGTCAGCAGCAGCCGCTGCACCGGCCCCGGCAACCAGTAACCGTGCCGCCAGGGCTCGCTGGCGTGACCGCCGGACTCCTGGTCGGTACCCGCCGATTCCGCGTCACAGGTCGCGTAGCCGACGTCGTTCATGAACAACACCAGCGTGCGGTCACCCCGCTCGATGGCCACCGCCAGGTCGGCCAGGGACACCGGGACAGGGCGCTCGCTCTCGTCCTGCCGGGTCTGCCGATGCGGCGAGTTCCACTGCAGGCACCGCTGCGCCGCGTCCCGCAGGGCCGGCGACAACTCACCCGATCCCATGGCCAGCACCTGCACGGGCGCCCGGACCGGCCGCTGCCACACCACCGCCGCTACACCGGACGCCACGGCCAACAGCGCCACCCCCGCCACGGCGACTCGCAGTCGTGGCGGACGAGCGGGGTGCGGGCGCACAGAACCAAGGATCCGGGCCCGCATCGCGTGCGCCGCCTTCGGCGGCAGGTCCCGCTCCGCGGGCAGGTCAAGGATGTCGTTCACCGCTTCCCCTCCTGGATCTCCTCGGGCATCAGGCGCGCCAGGCGGCTGCGGGCACGACTCACCCGGGACCGCACCGCCACCTCGCTGATTCCCAGCACGGCTGCCGCGTCCGGATACGACACGCCGGACCACAGGCACAACGCCACCGCCTCCCGCTCCGCCGGCGGTAGCCGGCGGACCACCGAGAGGTCCTCGCTCATCCGCCGCTCGTCATCGAGCCGTGCGGCCACCTCGTCGGCGAGGTCACCATCGGCGCAGCGCTCCGTGGGTAGACGCCGGAGCAGCGCCAGCCACCGGCGCGCCGACCGCCACTCGGAGCGGACCGCGTTCGTGGCGACGACCAGCAAC
>NZ_JBEZXU010000182.1:0-1452 GCF_040638175.1 Actinoplanes sp. NPDC026670 | reverse complement strand
GACGACCAGGTCGCCGCCGTCTGGGCCAGGACCAGTTGGCGGGCCCGCCGCCACACCAGCCCCACCCAGCTCGGCGACGACCACGACCGCGAACATTTGCTCGTCTGCGACACCTGCGCGATCACCTACCCCCGGCCCGACCCGACCGGCCCCGACTGGCACGCCGGCGAGCACTGCCCGCACTGCCACACCGGCACGCCACTGCCCTACCGCCAACGCGACCAGGTGCCCACCCTCACCGAACGACTCGCCACCATCCGCACCCGCCTCGCCCCACCGCACTGACCACGAGTACGGCCGGTGCTCCGGGGCAGGCTGGGACGGCGTACCCGCCGGTTTTTGCGAGCCAGTCAGCGGGAGACCCCACACACCGCTCCCGACTTTTCTCCCCGACCACCCGCCACACCGCCGAACTGATCACCCTGATCCCTCGCCGGATCACCGCGATCACCACCCTGATCGCGACCCGATCACCACCGCGATCCGCGACCACACCCAGGCATCACCGGCCAGACGGACCAGCTCGTCGACGAGCCAGCCGCCCCGGGCATGACGTCTTAGAGGGGACACACCCCCTTGCATTCTCGGGCCGCCGCAACGTCAGTGACGCGACCGCAGCCCCGCCCCGCCGTGCGCGCGTGACGCCGGCAGGAACCGCTCGGTCAACCGGAACTCGGTGTTGCCGGACCCGTCGGGATGCTCGTACGGCAACCGCACGAACAGGCCGTCCTCGTTCTCGCCGAGACTCCCAGGCACCTCGTCGTCGCCGTACAACTCGCCCAGCAACCCCACCTGGTCCTCGTCGATCGTCACCGTGCCGTCGCCGTTGTCGACGGCCACGCTCTCACCGAGGGTGTTGTCGGCGTCCGCGAACCACGCCGCGTTCGCGGCACCCACGTCCGCGACGAAGTCACTGATGTAGAACGACATGCCGGATCTCCCAGTGGTCCAAGCCGCGCCAACGAGCGCGGCGAGCTGCGTCACCAGATGAAACCCACCAGGCGCGCAGCAAGATATGCGCGGCTGGCCGCCAAACACAGGAACCGACCGTTGCCGGGAAGGGGCAGGCGGCGCGGGCCTGAACTTCAAGTGCGCGCTCGTCGACGTGCCGAAGAAGTTGTCGACCAGCCATACCGGGGCGTTGCCAGCGTCCTGACGTGCCGCCGCACGCCGGCAGGCGAGGTGGACTTTCGGAAGCGCCCAGGGCCACGACCGAGGAACCACCCAAGGCAGATCGCGGGGAACCACCCAGGGCCCTCGACCGGAGGCGTTGCCACCCCGGTCGACGTCCTGGCCCCGCCGGAGCAAGTTGGAGAAGAAGAGGCTCTTGTCGCCGGGCACGGCCCCGACGTCGACGTCGTCGACGCCCGGCGCTGCCGGAGCAAGTTGGAAAAAAAGGCAGACTTTTGGCCGGCGCAGGGCCGTGTCGGACGCTCAACGGTGCCGGCCGCC
>NZ_JBEZXU010000181.1:0-1452 GCF_040638175.1 Actinoplanes sp. NPDC026670 | reverse complement strand
GGGTCGTGTTCCACCACGCCCCCGACCGCGATCGGTGGTGTTCGGGCGGTGGCAGTGCCACGCCCGGGCCGGCGGGGCCTGTCACAGCACGTCGGCGTGGGTGTGCTCCCATTCCTGGACCAGGTCGCGGCCGTCCGGGCGTATGACGGCGGTGACGTGGACGTCGACGTCGGATCGGGCGTGGTCGGCGGCCAGGCGGTCGGCCTCGTCGAGGCTGTCCACGGTGTGCGCCACGGTCAGCGTCGCGGTACCGGCGGTGTCGGTGGCGGCGCAGTAGGTCTGGTAGTGGATCTCGGTGCCCACGGGCGATCCCGGCAGTGGTGAGCCGATCTCGGTGACCTGGGCGAAGCCCTCGGTGTGCAGGGTGGCCAGGGCGGCGTGGGTGTCGGCGTGCTGGCGGGTGACGACGGCGGCCGGCACGGCGCGTCCCCACCGGCGGCCCGGGGTGGGTCCGGGTCGGGCGGCTTGCCGGGCCAGACACACCCGCAGGTCGGCGGTGACGACGACGGCAACGGCGGGCACCTGGTGCTCGGCGGCGATGGCGAGCAGCCACGCCCGGTCGGCGACGCTGGTGCTGGTGGCGTCGACGACGGTGGTCAGCCGTCGGGCCAGTCGGGTGTGCAGGATCGCGGTGAGCAGGGTAAGCGCGTCGGCGGTCGCGTCCTGGTCACACTCGTCGTCGGCGGCGACGGCGCGCAGCCAGTCGAGGCTGTAGACCTGGTGCGGCCGGTAGTGGGCGGCCGCGAAGGTGGACTTGCCGGAGCCGGAGGGACCGAGAAGCACCGCCAGCGTGGCGCTCATGCCTGGGCCTCGCGGTGTAGGAGGGCTTCGACCTGCTCGGTGGTGAGTCCGTAGAGCTGGTCGCCGCCGGTGATGTCGACGCTCCAGCGCAGCGGGCGGCGGTCGACGTCGACGCGGACCTGCCGACCGTCGGGCAGTTGGTAGAGCCACCACCCGGTCACGGACCCGTCGATGAGCAGGTCCTCCAGGTCGGCGCTCACCGCTCGCCACCCGACCGGTCGGCGAGGGCCTGGTCGACGGGGTGGCGCAGCACGACGGTCCACAGCAGGTTGTGCAGCGCCTGTGCCTGCGACTCGGTGATGGCGTACTGCTCGATCAGCCCGGCCACGTCCGGCAGGTTGCCGGTGGCCTGCGCCTGGCGGCCGGCGTGCATCAGGATGTCGGCCGGTTCCATGCCGTGAGTGGTCGGAGCGTCAGTTTCGGCCGGGGCGGCCGGGGCCGTCTCGCGGCCGACGGCCACGGTCTGGACCTGCTCGGCGCGGTAGGTGTGGCGGCCGGTGGTGCTGTGCACGGTGGCGGTGCGGTGGTAGTCGCGGGTGATCAGCATCTCCAGCGAGTGCGCGTCGTCGTCGGTGAGCCCGTGCAGCACGTCCACGCGGCCGTTCGTCAGGGCCACGCGGACGGTGTACCGCGCCGCGGGAAGCTGCGGGC
>NZ_JBEZXU010000180.1:0-1466 GCF_040638175.1 Actinoplanes sp. NPDC026670 | reverse complement strand
GCCGTCACGGCAGGCCGGCAGCGGACGCTCCGACCAAGCGGGAGGTGGGCCGGTGGAAGATCTCCCGCTGGGAGCGGCAGATCGACTTCGAGCTGACCGTGGCGGCCTGGCGGGTGGGCGACCTGCGTCTGGCGTTGGAGCCGGTGCCGGCCGACGCGCCGCTGATGGCCAGCCCAGCGGAGAGGCCGGGCGGCGACGTCGTCGACGACCTGCAGGTCGTCACCGCGGCGTACGTGAGCACCGAGGCAGCACCACGCGATCCCGAGACACGGCGGGCACATTCGACGCTGGTGCTGGAACTGGACCAGCCCAGCGGCACCTACTACAGAGGCGACAACAGCGAGGAGGCGTTCGAGCACCAGGCCGAAGGGCTCACCGTCGGCACGGTGCTGGCCACCCTCCAGGACCTGCCCGGGGAGATGCCCATCGTGGTCTGGGTCGCCGAACAGCCGGGCGGGGCCGGAGACGGCTCCACGCAGATCGTCTACGACGCCGCGATGGGCGCCGAATGGTCACCGCCCAACCTCCGCGAGGAGACCGAAGGCGAGTGGGTCACCGCCGACTGGTTCGGCCTCGAACTCGAATTTCCGACAGGCATCTACAGCCGGTGGGAGAACACCTGGGACGACGAGAGCTGAAACAACGGCCTCCGGAGGGCCGCCAACCGCCCGCTAAGAGACCGACTACCCGACGACAGATCACAGAACTCTGAGCCCCACAGCAGAGGAGACCTTCATGGACCACACCCATCCCGCCGCCGGCGCGGACGACACCCTGGTCGGGCAGGCGATAGAGGCGCTGACCTCCCTCGCGCGGCAGACCCGGGTCCGTGGCGCCGGCACCCCAGCCGAGACGACCGAACCGGTCGACTTCGCCGAAATCGCCGCCCACGTGCTGACCTCGGTAGCGGCGAACCTCGGCAGCGTCGAGACGCTGCTCGCCGGCCGGCCTGGCTCGTGGGAGGCCGACCTGGTGCGCCAACTCATCAACGGCACCGCCGAGGAGGACCGGCTCCTGGCCTGGCGCACCGAGCCGTACCAGGTGCGCCTGGACGTCGACGGGCTGTTCGACGACTTCGGGATCGGCGCCCTGCACGAGGCCGACCTCGACGCGGCCATCGCGGCCGCCAACGCCGACAACCTCACCGATGAGCAGTACGAGGCCGCCGCCGCCCGCGAGACGGCCATCGAGGACCTCTACCAGCAGGACCGCGACGCCTACGCCGCGGCGTATCTCGACATCGCCCGGTCCTGGCTCACCCGGCACGGCCTCACCACCGGCGCCGAGCTGGTCCGCACCGACTACGACCACCCCGGCCACCGCACCGACCAGCCGCAGTGGAACGCCCTGGACGACGCCCTGGACGAGTACGCCCGCGTGCACACCCCGCTGCCGCAGACCGGCACCCCGCCGCTGTGGACGGCCGGCGCGGAGCCGGCCGCCGCGATCCGCGCCGCCGGCCGCAC
>NZ_JBEZXU010000179.1:0-1469 GCF_040638175.1 Actinoplanes sp. NPDC026670 | reverse complement strand
GTCAGAATCCGGCCCGGCTCACCTGGGAAGCCGCCGAAGCCACCGAAGTCATCGTCACCATGGGCTGCGGCGATGCCTGCCCCGTCTTCCCCGGCAAGCGCTACGAGGACTGGAAGCTCACCGACCCCGCCGGCCAACCCCTCGACGTCGTCCGTCAGATCCGCGACGACATCAAGACCCGAGTTACCGACCTGCTCGCCACCATCGAGTCTCAAGGCTGAGCAACCCGGCTCGCCAGCTCGGTCCACGCACTACGGCGCTTCTTCGCCACGACGCTGATCACCAACCACGTCGAGCCGCAGGAGGGTGCAGCGTCTGCTTCGGCACAGGACGTTGCGCATCACGTTGGAGACGTACGTGCACTGGCTGCCGAAGCGAGACCGGCCCAGCGGCGTCGTTGGCTCGGTCGTGAGCTCAGCAGCGGAACGCGCCACCTAGGCGACCATCCGGCCGCAAGATCATGACTGACCTGTGCCCGGCTTGGGCCCGTTGATCTTGCGAGGAAGAATCGCCTGGTCAGAGGCGATATTGGTGGAGCCCAGGGGACTCGAACCCCTAACCCCTGCCTTGCAAAGGCAGTGCTCTGCCAGTTGAGCTAGGGCCCCGAGGCGGACGATGCCGCCGGTGCTGGCAGTGCCAGCGGGATCAGCGCAGGTCGGGCGCGGTGGTCGCCTCGTGCCACAGGGCGCGCTCGTCGTTGGAAGCCTTGACCTTCCTGGCCACCACGGCTGCCACACCGACGATTCCGGCCAGGATCAGAAGCTTCTTGAACATGGGGCCCACCCCTCGCGCTCGACTACCGTCGGACGATGTGCGGTGGGGCTAGCTGGAATCGAACCAGCGACCTCAGAGTTATCAGCTCTGCGCTCTAACCGACTGAGCTATAGCCCCGTGTGGCGACGAGCAAGGTTAACCCATCCGTCCGTCCGGCCCCAAATCGGGGGCGGGTGGACCGCACGGGCGTTGCCGTCGCCTCTGAACCTACCGGAGGCTTCGCGCCCGGCCCAGTCGATTACGCGGGCCACGCGGGCCGCTCCGGCGCCGGTGACGTGCATCGGCACACACGAAAGCCGGGGCTCCGCGCTCGGCGGTGCCCCGGCTTCCAAGGTGGTTCAGTCGCGCTCGGCGAGGGTCAGCTCGATGCCGCCGACCAAGTCCGCGCAGACGTTGTAGACGAACGCCCCGAGCGTGGCGAGCGCCGTGAACAGCACGACGTTGACCAGGCCGATCAGCGCCGAGCTGAGAATCACGCCCTTGGCGGTGATCTGGAAGCCGCTCGTGCTCTGGCCGCCGCCCGCGCTGACCAGGTCGGTCAGGCTGTCGTTGACGCTGGTGAAGACGCCCATCGCGTCGAGAGCCAGGTAGAGCACCGAGGTGGCGACCACCACGACGATGAAGAGCACCACCGAGACCGCGAACGCGAACTTCATGACCGACCAGGGGTCGATCCGCTTGAGGTTCAGCCGGGC
>NZ_JBEZXU010000178.1:0-1477 GCF_040638175.1 Actinoplanes sp. NPDC026670 | reverse complement strand
GAGGACGATCCCAACATCCTCGAACTGCTCTCCGCGAGCCTGCGCTTCGCGGGCTTCGACGTGGCCACCGCGACAAGCGGCAGTGCCGCCCTCAACGCCGCCAAGGACCACCGGCCCGACCTCGTCGTGCTCGACGTGATGCTGCCCGACCTGGACGGCTTCGAGGTCATCCGGATGCTGCGCGAGGGCGGCACGCGTACGCCGGTGGTCTTCCTCACCGCCCGGGACGCCACCGACGACAAGATCCGTGGGCTCACCCTGGGCGGGGACGACTACGTCACCAAGCCGTTCAGCCTGGAGGAGCTGACCGCCCGGATCCGCGCGGTGCTGCGCCGCACCAGCAGCGGCGAGCAGGCGCCCTCCCGGCTCACCTTCGCCGACCTGGAGCTGGACGAGGAGACCCACGAGGTGCACCGGGCCGGCCAGCGGGTGCAGCTCTCGCCGACCGAGTTCAAGCTGCTGCGCTACCTGATGCTGAACGCCAACCGGGTGCTGTCCAAGGCGCAGATCCTCGACCACGTGTGGAACTACGACTTCCGGGGCGACGACAACATCGTCGAGTCCTACATCTCGTACCTGCGCCGCAAGGTGGACAACACCCAGCCCCGGCTGATCCACACGCTCCGGGGTGTCGGCTACGTGCTGCGCAAGCCGGCGGCGTGAACCCACTCGACCAGGGCAAGGCGCGACTGCGCGGCGTCCCGCTGCGGGTCAAGCTGGTCGCCGCGGTGCTGGCCCTGGTCACCGGAGCGCTGGTGGTGATCAGCGCGTCGACCACCTTCTTCCTCCGCAGCTACCTCGAGAGTCAGGTCGATGAGGACCTGAGGCTTGCCAAGAGCACGATGTCCCGGGCGGTCGACCTGCTCATGCAGGGCAGGTCGACCGAGTTCGGCCTGCCCAGCGAATTCATCGTGCTGGCGGTCGTCGACGGCGAGCCCAAGGAGGGTTACTTCAACCCGAACCTCCGCCCGGACGACCTGCCGCCGTGGCCGATGACGGAGCAGGGCTTCGCGGAACTGGTGGGTGAGCCTTTCACCGTCCGTTCCCGCGACGGTCACAGCCGCTGGCGGATGCTCTACACCCAGCTGCCGAACGGCCAGATGGGCGCCGTCGGGCAACACCTCACCGACGTGGATCTGGCGGTCCAGCGCCTGCTCTGGATCGACGTGCTCGCCGGAACAGCGGTGCTGATCCTGCTCGCCTCCATCGGCGCGGCGATCGTCCGGACCAGCCTGAAACCCCTCGTGGAGATAGAGCGTACGGCCGCCGCCATAGCCGGGGGCGACCTGAGCCGGCGGGTGCCCGACCCGGAGGAGGGGCAACCCGTCCCGACCTCGGAACTGGGGCGGCTCTCCCGGGCGCTCAACGCGATGCTCACGCAGATCGAGGCCGCCTTCACCGCGCGGGCCGCCTCGGAGAGCGCCGCCCGGTACGCCGAGGCCGCCGCCCGGGACGCGGCCGGCGCGGCGCGTGCCTC
>NZ_JBEZXU010000177.1:0-1544 GCF_040638175.1 Actinoplanes sp. NPDC026670 | reverse complement strand
GAGCCTGTCAGGATGCCTGTGTAACAGTCCTTTTTGCCCTGCTAAATAATGGTAGCGGGAATGCGGCCGGGGAATGCGATGTCAAACGCGCCGAGAGCGGATTTCCACCCCTGCGTGGTGGCGCCCTCGACCAGCCGGGGCTGGGCGGTTCGTTTGTTCGCCGGCTTGCCGCGGTCGGCTTCGCGGGCGCGGGCCCGTTTGTCTTCGATGTCGCAGATGGCGAGCCAGATCAGCTTGATCACCGAGTCGTCGGTCGGGAAGTGTCCGCGGTTCTTGATGATTTTGCGGATCTGGAAGTTCAGGCTCTCGATCGCGTTGGTGGTGTAGATGATCTTCCGGATCTCGGGCGGGAACTCCAGGAACGGGATGAACCTGTCCCAGGCCCGTTCCCAGACCGCGATCGCGGACCGGTGCTTGCGGCCCAGTTCCGATTCGGCGAGCTCGAGCAGGGCGGTCTCGGCGGCTTCGGCGTTGGCCGCGGTGTAGACCGGTTTCAGAGCGGCGGCCAGCTTCTTGCGGTCGGTGTAGGACACGTACCGCATCGACGCCCGGATCAGATGGACCACACAGGTTTGCACGATGGTGTTCGGCCAGACCGTCTCGACCGCGGCCGGTAGCCCTTCCAGGCCGTCGCAGCAGGCGATCAGCACGTCGCGCACGCCGCGGTTGCGCAGCTCGGTGAGCACACCGAGCCAGAACTTGGCGCCCTCGTTGTTCTGCAGCCAGATCCCGAGCACATGCTTGACGCCGTCACAGTCGACGCCGACGACCAGGTGCGCGGACTTGTTACGGACCTGATTGCCGTCGCGGACCTTCACCACCAGCGCGTCGATGTAGACGATCGGATACACGCTGTCCAAAGGACGGGTCTGCCAGGCTTTCACCTCGTCCAGGACGGCGTCGGTGACCACCGAGACCGTGTCGGGCGAGATTTCGGTGCCGTAGACGCGTTGCAGGTGATGGCAGATGTCACGCACGGTCATCCCGCCTGCGTAGAGGCTGATGATGACGTCGGACAGCCCGCCGAGACGGCGTTCGCCCTTGGGCACCAGCATCGGCGTGAACGTGCCGGCCCGGTCCCGTGGCACGTCGAGCGCGACCGGCCCGATCTCGGTCTGCACCGTCTTCGGCGTGCTGCCGTTACGCGAGTTCCCCGAGCCCTTGCCGGCCGGGTCGTGCTTGCCATAGCCCAGATGGGCGCCGAGTTCGGCCTGCAGCCCGCGTTCGAGGACGGCCTTACACAGCTCGGACAAGAAGCTGCCCGGCCCGGTCAGCCGGCCGCCGTCGGCCCTCACCTGGGCCACCATCTGATCCAGCATCTGCTCGTCCAGCAGAGCCCGGACCGCGGGCGCGGCCGCCCCGGGCACACCGTCGGCGAGCGGGAGCCGGGGCGCAACCACCTGCTCACCAGGCTCGTTGTCCAGGGTGAAGCGGTCGAACTCATCAGTCAGCGACATGATCGCGATCCTGTCTACACAGCCAGGCTCATACCTGGCGATAACGGATAAACCACTCATCCGTTACACAGGCTTCCCGACACGCTC
>NZ_JBEZXU010000176.1:0-1560 GCF_040638175.1 Actinoplanes sp. NPDC026670 | reverse complement strand
CTAACTCGAAAATCGAACAGTGACCGGACGCGCGGTAGCATCCCGCGTCGCGTAGCGGCGTGGGATGGGTCTTGGGTGGAGCGGGTGGTTATGCGGCGAGGTCGAGGGTGACGTGGTAGCCGAGGGCTTCGAGTTGGCGGATGTGGTTGCGTTTGCGGCGTTCGGTGTCGGTGCGGCTGAGGTAGTAGTCGGCGCCGAGGTCATGGAAGCGGGATTCCGGGGCGGATAGCAGGTGCCAGATGATCGTCAGGACCGAACGGCCGACCGCGACGATCGCGCGTTTGGCGCCGCGTCTTCGGGCGATGCGCCGGTAGCGTTCACCGAGGAACGTGCTGGTCCGGGCCGCGCTGACGGCGATCTGCCCGAGCACGCGGGCGAGGTAGCGGTTGCCGTGCCCGGTTGACCCGCTGCCTTTGCGGCGGCCGGCGGACTCCTTGACGCCGGGGGCGAACTTGGCCCAGCCCGCTAAGTGGGCCGGGGTCGGGAAGCGGGTCATGTCCACGCCGATCTCCGCGATGATCGTGGCGGCGGCGGTCCGGCCGATCCCGGGGATCTCAAGCAGCCGGGCCACCGCGGGCGCGAAAGGGGCCAGTTGTTCCTCGATCCGTGCGTCGACCTCACGGATATCGGTCTCGATCTGCTCGACCCGGGCGATCATCTTGCCCAGCAGGAACGCGTGATGATCCGTGAAGTTGCCGGTCAGGGCCTCCTGCAGTGCGGGGATCTTGCGGCGCAGGCTGGAGCGGGCCAGTCCGGCCAGGGTGTGCGGGTCGCGCTGCCCGCCGATCAGCGCGGCCATCATCGCCCGCCCGGAAACACCGAACAGATCACTGACCACGACCGACACCTTGATCTGCGCGTCTTCGAGGAGCTTCTCCGCCCGCTGGCGTTCCGCACCGGCCTCGGCGACCAGATCGACCCGGTAGCGGGTCAGGTCCCGCAGTATCCGGATCGGTGACGGCGGCACGAAACTCGGCCGGATCATCTGCCGTTCCGCGACCTTGCACAACCAGACCGCGTCCAGTTTGTCGGTCTTCGGCCGCCCGGGCAGATGCTTGACGTCACGGGCGTTGACCAGCCACACCTCGAAGCCATGAGCCTCGAGAAGGTAGAAGACCGGCTTCCAGTAGTCGCTGGTTGCCTCCATCACCACCCGGGTCACGCCGAGGACTGACAGCCGTTCAGCCAGCCCGATCAGTGATCGGGTCATCGTGGTGTAGGTCCGTACCTCCTGCAGCCGACGTCCCGGCTTCTCCACGTCCGGGACCCGCGCGCAGCAGACCAGCGACGCCTTACCGATGTCCAACCCGGCGACATGCGTGATGATCTGATCCTCGTCCACAGCCTGTTCCAGCAACCGAACCCCTCCCCACCAGCAGAACAGCAAGGACGGTCGCCCGCGGCAGCCACAGAACGGGTGAATCTAACTCGCGTGCTCGCAGCAACAGTGAAGGGCCCAAAACGCGACTGCCCGCGTCCGACTAAAACACGACCTCGTACGAATCAAAGGGTTACGACGTCAGCGAGCGACCAGCACCGATTTTCAGCCCGGAACGGGCC
>NZ_JBEZXU010000175.1:0-1736 GCF_040638175.1 Actinoplanes sp. NPDC026670 | reverse complement strand
CCGCCGACCGGTTGCCCGCCGAAACGCTGCTGCGCGACGGCTACCGCATCGAGCTCGTCTTCGAGCCCGGTCAGCCCGGCCGCCTGGACCCCGACGGCGCCGTCCTGGACGAGCCGGAGGACTGGTTCTACGCCGCCAACGCCTACGACAACCGCGACAACGTCATCGCGGTCGGTGTCGGCGACACCCTCGGCGAGGCCCTGCTGCGGCTGGCCGCGCCGCCGCCCGTGGAGCCCGCCGACAACCCGCCGTTCTGATCGACGCATTCCGCAGAATCACCCCCCGGACCCGTGGCCACCTGTCGATGCCGCCAGAGCTGTCTTATCCAGGCACGACGTCGGACCCGGACCGTAGCGTCACCCGGGTTGACCACCGTCAACAACCACGCACAAGGAGAAGATCCATGGCCAACGAAGCCGACGCCAACCCCTTCGATGTCGGCCGGGCCGCCAGCCGCGAGGAACGCATCGCCGACCTGGAGGAGAAGTTCCACCAGCACCACACCGACGACGGCGTGCCGGTGCTCAGCGAGGCCGAGCTGCTCGTCGTCGCCGAACTGCTCGACGAGCTGAACACGATCACCAACCCCGGCGAGTTCACCAGCGACCCGTGGGGCCGACTCGCCCGGCTCATGGCGGTGCGCATCTACGACCGCCTCGGCATCTGAGCGGAGGACCCGATGACCACGACAATCGGCGAGCGCGTCGACCAGGCCGCCGCCGGCGAGGCGACGCCGTGACGTCCGCCCGCCCCCACCTCTCACGAAGGAGCACCATGGCCAACGTCAAGACCATGCCCGCCGCCGACCTCATCGCGCACCTGCACCCGCACGACCAGCCCAGCCGGGAGCACACCCTGGCCGCCGTGGCCCAGATCCGCGAGTTGGCCCGCTACCTGGCCACCGTGACCGACCACCCGCAGGACGTGTCCAAGGCGCTGCCGGCGCCGAACGTGGTCAGCGACGTCTGTCTCATCCTGCGCGACGCGATGCCCAACCTCGCCGAGCTGTTCCAAGCGCTGGGCGCCCGCACCGAGCAGTTCGCCGACAGCCCTCGGCTGTATTCCTACGCGGAAGACGACGGCGACGCGCCGCCCGGTAGCGCCGCCCACTACGTCACCCAGGCCGCGACGAAGCTGCTTGCCGTCGCCTCGACCGTCAACACGCTGCGGACCACCCTGGACACCGCAGGCGAGGCCGGCACCATGTTCAACCTGCGAACCGGTGCCTGAGCGGACACCTCGCCGGGTTGCTCCACGCGCGGGTCGGGACCATCCGAACTGGCCCCGACCCGCGCCCGTCGATCATCTCCGACCACACAGGAGGACACCACATATGGCCATCGACAGGCAGGCCCTCGCCGACCAGCAGCAGGCGGCGGCCAGGGCGGTGACCGACGTGTTGGCCCGGATGCCGCGCGAGTTCGCCACGGCGGGAGAGCTGGCCGCGCTGATGGCGGCGCTGCCGGCCGACACCCCGGTCAGTGTCGCCTGGACCGTCCGCGCCGACCCAGACCTACCGGCCGGGCCGACGCACACCGCGCACACCGCCGCCGGCATCACCCTGCTGGAGCCCGACCCGGTCGACGTCGTCGACACCGACGGCAGCGTCCGCTTCTACGGCCAGCTGACCCCCGGCGTCGAGCTGGGCGCGGTCGTCGTCACCGAGGGCCAGCCCGCACCGGCCAAGACCGTGGCCTACCAGCCCTACGAGCGGGCCCAGGACGCCCTGAGCCTCG
>NZ_JBEZXU010000174.1:0-1758 GCF_040638175.1 Actinoplanes sp. NPDC026670 | reverse complement strand
GGCGAAACTGCTGTTCGTCGCCGCGCTGCTGCTCGGCCTCGCCGGTCCGGCTGCTGCCCTGGCCAGGATGGACCCGGTCAGCGTTCTTGACCACAGCAGGCTGCGGGTGGCTGGGCTGGTCCTGGTCGGCGCCGGCGTGACCGCCACCCTCGCCGCGCAACTGAGCATGGGCGCCTCCTGGCGCGTCGGGGTCGATCCGGCCGAGCGCACCGCCCTGGTCACCGGCGGCGCGTTCGCCCTGGCCCGCAACCCCATCTTCACCGCCATGACCGCCACCAGCGCCGGTCTTGCCGCGATGGTGCCCAACCCCATCGCCCTGGCCGCCACCGCAGTCCTGGTCGCGTCGATCCAGCTGCAGGTCCGCGCCGTCGAGGAGCCCTACCTTGCCCGCACCCACGGCGCCGCCTACGCCGACTACGCTGCCCGGGTCGGCCGATTCTGGCCCGGAATCGGCCGCCGACCAGCACCGACCCGTCGCTGAGCGCGCCTCTCACTCACGATCAACCACTGATCGTTGATCTTTCGCGGAAAGCTACGGGCGGGCCCAGTCGCAGGCGATGTCCATTTCCGCAGCCTACGGCCCCGAGCAGAGGGATGGACCGGTCATGGGTGCGGGGCGTCGGGGTCGGGTCGGCTGTTGAGATAGGCGGTCCAGTCGGCTCGGGCGTAGGTGCTCCAGGTGGCGGCGGTCTTGTGGGTGAGGCCGAACAGGTCGGTGATGACGGGTGCGGGCAGGTCGGCCGCGAGGGCGATCAGGGCGTTGTTGCGGGCGGCGCCAACGGGAATGCCGTGTTGGCGTAGACGGTGTCCGAGGCTGGCCGCCGCGATGGGGCGGGTCGGCGGTCTGCCCGGGAAGAGGTAGGCGGCCTGGGCCTGCGCGGTGGGGCGCAGACCGAACGTGCGTGGTGGTTGCGCGATGAGCTGGTCGACGAGCTGCGCGAGGGTCGGCGGCAGCAGGACCGGCACGGAGTCGAGGGCCAGGTAGGTTCCCCGGTCGTCTCGACTCAGCCGCTCGGTGGTCAGCGCGTGGATCTTCGGCAACCGGACGCCGTAGAGCAGGATGAGACCGCCGGCCACCTTCACGTCGACCGGCGTCGGGTCGTCCGGGGTGAGGCACCGCCGCAGCAGGTGCAGGTGGTGGTCTTCGGCGAGGAACCGGGAGGGCGTGTCGTCGCGGCGGCGGGCGATGACCAGGTTCGGAGTGATCCGTCGCGCGGCGGTCCAGGCGGTGAAGGCCCGGACCGCCCGGCGTCGGTGGGCTCGGCCGTCGGTCATGAACTCGTCCAGGCGCGGCTGGGTGAGGTCGTCGATCGTCAGGTTGCGCTGGCCCAGCCAGGACATCAGGGCCAGCGCCTGGTGGATGTCCTCGCGGTCGGCGGTGGCGGAGCTGGCGGTGTATCGGCCGCGGGTGGCGGCGCGGCGGGCCTTGCGCAGGACGACCCACTGGGCGAAGGGCCGGACGAGTCGTTGGCGATCGGCTGGCTGGTCGACGAGCAGGGCGTCGAGCCACGGTTCGAGCCGGGCCAGCGGCTCCAGCCGGTCGGGCAGGACGCTGGTGGCCACGAGCAGTTTGCGCAGGTAGTCGACCGCGCCCGCCTTCGGCGTGTGCAGGAGTTCATCGAGCACCTCGTGGGTGACCGGCGCCCTGGTCGCGGCCAGCTCGGCGAGCAGCCGGGCGGAGCCGCTGCGGCGCAGCCAGGCGAGGGCGTGCCGTGGGATGGCCGCGTTGACCAGCGCGTCGGCGAACGGAAGTAGCTG
>NZ_JBEZXU010000173.1:0-1758 GCF_040638175.1 Actinoplanes sp. NPDC026670 | reverse complement strand
GAGCCGCGGCGGCGTCATTGCGCGCACGCTGCGCGGCCGCGGTCGCGGTGGCTGCCGACCGGGAGGCCGCGGCCGCGCTGGCCTGGGCCCGGTTGGACGCGTCGCGGGCGGTGACGGCCGACTGCGCCGCCTGGTCGGCCGACCGCTTTGCCTCCTGCGCCGAGGCCTGGGCCTGGTTGGAGAAGGTGATCGCCTGGGCCGCGGCTGCGTTCGCACGGTCCTTGGCCGCGTTCGCCTCGTCGGCGTAGCCCTGCGCCCGCTTGGCCGCCTCCAACGCCCGGTTGGCGTCCTCGACCGACTTCTGCGCGTACTGCTGGGCCTCGGCGATCAGCTTGTGCACGGTCTGGACGTGCGCCGCCTGCTCGAGGTCACGCTGGGCCGCTTCGTACCGGCCACTGGCCAGGAAGTACGACATGTACGAGGCCGGGCCTTTCAGGGCCACCTCGCCGGCCGCAACGACCTCGGGACCGCCGGTCTCCAGCACGCGGTAGATCTCGAGGCGGTCGTCGGCCGCCCGGGCCGGATACTGCCCCGTACGGATGAACTGGTGTTTCTGGGCCGTTGTGCCGCCCAGCGCCGCGTTGGCCGCCGCGGTCAGGCTCGGCCCGGCGCCGGTGAGCATCGCGTAGATCGTCTGGCTGTCCTTGACCGACTTGCCGGCGTAGTTGCGCGTCCGCAGGAACGTCTCCACGGCCGCGTCGGTGCCGTTGAGCGCGGTCTGCGTCGCGGTCTTCTCGTTGCCGTCGGGCAGCGTGTCGATCAGCCGCCAGGCCCGGGCCCGGTCGTCCTGCCCGACCGCGGCCCGCCGGCCCTCGGTCAGCCAGAGCAGAACTTCGGCGTCGGTGCCGGCCAGGGCGTCCTGGGCCGCGTCCTTGGTCCACTCACCACCGGTGGTGAGCAGCGCGACAGCCGCCCGGCGGCCCCGGTCGACCGCCACCGCCGGCGAGACGCCGGCCGCGGTCGCTTCGTTGAGCAGGGCCCGGGTGGCCGCGTCGACACGGTCCTCCTCGGCGGTGTCCCACAGCAGCGAGCGGTTCCAGGCGTTCAGCTCACCACCCTCGGCGATGGCCGCCTGCTCGGCCAGCACCGCGTCCTGCGCGGCCTGGATGCCCTGCTCTTTCCACTCGGCCAGGCGGTCCGCGTCCTCCTGCCGCGCCAGCGCCTCAAGCTCCACCGCCTGGTTGGCTGCGTTCACCGCGACGTTCGCGGCGTCCACCGCGGCCGCCGCGTGCTTGGCCGCCTCGGCCGCGGACAGCTGACCGCGGTCGGCCGCGTCGGCCGCCGCGATCGCCTGAGTGACGGCGTTGTCGGCGTGCTGCGCGGCCGACTTGGCGTACGCGAACGCCTCCTCGGACGCCTCGCGGGCCTGCTGCGCGAGGGCCTCGGCCCGGTCGGCCGCCCGGTCCGCAGTCGCCGCCGCGCGACGCGCCTGCGCGGCGGCGTTACGGGCCCGCTGCGCCTGCTGCTGGGACACCCCCGACTGCTGGCTCGCCTGGTCCGCGGCGGCACCCGCGGCATCCGCGTTCTGACTGGCCAGTTTGGCCGACGCCGACGCTGCGCCGGCCTGGGCCAGGGCCCGGTCCCGCTCGGCGCGGACCTGCTCCAGTTCCTTCGCCATGGCCGCCGCGTCGCGGGCAGCCTCGGCCGCCTCGCGGGCCAGCCGGGCGTCACCGGCGTTCAGCCTGGCCGCCGAGGCGGCCCGCTGTGCCTTGGCCGCCGCCTGGGCGGTCAGCGCGGCCGCGGTGGTCGCCTTGCGGG
>NZ_JBEZXU010000172.1:0-1783 GCF_040638175.1 Actinoplanes sp. NPDC026670 | reverse complement strand
TCATGTAAGGAACTCCGGTACTTGATCAGTCCGGTGTCCTGGGGTTGCATGAGCATCCCGGTTGGTCCGGTGGGTGGCGTTGAAAGTGGGTCTGGGGGAAAGCCCCGTGCGACTGATTGCCATCGCTGGTCTGGCCACGGATGCCCCGGATGAGGGAAGTGAGCCGGTCCAGAGACGAGGCCGGGCTCGGTTGCAGCACATGAGTGGGAGCCGTCGTCAGATTGCTCTGCCTCCTTGGGGCCGTGGTTGTCATGCGTGTGACCTGCGCGGACTTGCCGGAGTCGTTGCTGGCTGCCGTTTGGGGAGGTTCGGTTGTTGCAGCGCAGGCTGGTCGGGATCGATCTGGGGATCGCGTCGGCGCACACGGTGCGGGTGCGTGACGAGACGGGGCGGGAGGTGTGCCGGCGGCGGTGCGTGCCGACGGCGGACAGCCTGACCGTCATCGAGCAGGCCGCTCTGGCCGGGACGGTGCCGGGTACGCGGTTGGAGGTGGTGATCGAGCCGACCGGACCGGCGTGGCTGCCGATCGCGGTGTTCTTCACCGCCCGGGGGCATCTGGTGTTCCGGGTGTCGAGCGCGAAGTCCGCTGACCTGCGCCGGTTCCTGAAACGGCATGCCAAGTCCAACGGCATCGACGCGGACACCCTCGCCAGGTTGCCGCTGATCGACCCGGACGGATTGCGGCCGTTGGAGTTGCCGGACGCGGCCGCGGCGGCGCTGGACCGGCGGGTCCGGGCGTGTGACCGGCTGACCATGGCCGCCTCGGAGCACAAGGTGCGGATCAAGGACCTGACCCGGCAGGTGATGCCGTGCACCCCGCTGACCGGGGATCTGGGCAAGGCCGACCTGGCGGTGCTGGAGCAGTACGCCGACCCACGGGAGTTGCTGCGGCTGGGTCGTGACGGGCTGACCGCGTTGATCGTCACCGAGTCGAGGAACCACCAGGGTCAGGCCCGTGCCGAGCAGTGGCTGGCCGCCGCCGAAGCAGCGGTCGGGCTCTACGGCGATCATCCGGCGGTCGCGTTCACCGACCTGGCCGCCGAGATCGCCACCGAGGTCCGGCTGTTGCGGGCCATCGGCACCGAACTGGCTGCTCATGCCGTTGAGCGGGAGTCGTGTTACCGGTGGGTGGACCCGATGCAGCTGGCCCGGAGCCTTCCCGGGCTGGCCGAGGTCGGCGGTCCGGCGATGGCCGCGGTGATCGGTGATGCCGCCCGGTTCCCGACCGCGGCGCACTTCAAGTCCTACCTCGGCCTGGCACCTAAGGCGTCGGAGACCGGCGACACCGACCGCAAGGGCCAGCCGATGTCCAAGGCCGGCTCGAGGCTGGCCCGCGCGACCCTGATCCGGGCCGCGGACACCGCCCGCAAGCAGGACCCCCAGCTGGCGCGGGTCTACCACCAGCAGATGGTCGAACGCGGCGCCGAACACCTCAAGGCCAGCTGCGTGGTCGCCGGCCGGCTGGCCGAGCGGCTCTGGACGGTGATGCGCCGCCGGATGCCGTATGTGATCTGCGACGTCGACGGCACCCCGGTCACCCTACAACAGGCGAAACAGCTGATCGCGCAGCAGTGGACCGTGACCGAGGAGATCCGCCGACGGCGGCGCAGCAACAAGAAGAGCAGGGCGGGGAAGGCCCCTCAACAAGTCCTCACGGGACATGATCAAAAGGACGCTCAAGGCATCCGGACGAGGCGACCTTCCCCACACAAATCCTCCCCGGCACCCTCACCGACCGTCAAGCAGACCCGCACTTGACAACAAATCCCCGATAGGGAATCAG
>NZ_JBEZXU010000171.1:0-1784 GCF_040638175.1 Actinoplanes sp. NPDC026670 | reverse complement strand
ACTTTTGGGCGGCGCTGGGCCGTGTCGGACGCTCTACGGTGCCGGCCGCCGTCGTGTGTCCGGCGTCCGCCGCCCCGCCCCTTCGGGACGGGCCACCGTAGTTACGTTGTGGGGGTGACAGACCGACCGGGCATGCTGGCCGATGTGAGTTCTGTTCAACGTCCTGCGGTGGTGGTGAGTTCTGGCCGCACGGGGAAGAAGGCGCTGCGGGCGGAGGCGGGTGTGCCCGAGCTGCTGGCCATGTGGGCGCGTGATCTCAACCCGGGCCTCGATCCCGCGACCGTTTCGATCCGCTCACGTACGCGAGTCTGGTGGCGCTGCTCGGCGGGGCACGTCTGGCATGCGATGGTGTCGAGCAAGGCCGCCGCGCCCGGTCGGTGCGGCCAGTGCCCTCGTGTCCGCCATCCCGGTCTCAGTGTCGGTCGACCCGATCTGTTGGCCGAGTGGGCAGCTGACCTGAACCCCGGACTCGACCCGGCACAGCTGCGATGCGGGTCGACGACGAGGGTGTGGTGGCGGTGCCAGGCTGGCCACGTGTGGGACGCCAAGGTCGAGGTACGGGCGCTACGCGGACGTGGCTGTCCGACCTGTGCGGGGGGACGCCGGCCGGCACCGCGGCTGCCACAGGCCGCGCCGATGCTGATGCCGCAGTGGGCGGTGGACCTCAACGGAGGCTTGGACCCGAGGACGCTTTCCGCCCGGTCGAACCGAGCGGTGTGGTGGCGGTGCGCGCGGGAGCACACGTGGCAGCAGAAGGTCGCTGATCGGACTAGGGGCCGTGGCTGCCCCGCCTGCTACGCCACGCGTGGGGGCCGCGAGGGCGAGGTACTTGTCGCCGTGGCAGCAGCCACCGGACTGCGCTACAGCGGGCATCCATCGGTGGCACCGCCGGTGCGCGGAATGCGCGACCTGGTCGACGCCGAGGAGCGCATCGTCGTCGAGTACGACGAGTTGGCGCACCGCTCGCGGATCGACCAGGACCGGCGGTTGACCGAACAGATGGAAGCAGCCGGATACCTGGTGATCCGGATCCGTGAACAGGGCCTCCCATTCGCAGGCGGTCTCACCGTGACGGTGAGTGCGCAGGACAGCCCCAAGGCGATCGGCCGGCGTGTCGCGGCTGCCCTGGACGCTGCCGGCCGATACCTGCCGCCGACCGCTACCGTGCCCATCTTCGTGCCTCGGCAGACTCCACCGCCCGTGCGGCAGCGAGCGGTGTACGCCCCGAGACCACACCAGGCCGCTGAGCTGTCGACCCCGGCTGGCCGGCCGCCGACGTCGAAGCGGGACCGGATCGAATCGGGCCTGGTGGTGCTGCTGTCACAGGGAGTACCGCTTTCCAGCCCCCGGTTGGGCGGTCTCCTGGCGTCGCTCACCGGTGCGTCGGAGTCCTACGCCAAGCAGATCCTGCGCGATGCCAGACGCAAAGCTGCGGTCCAATGACTGCCAACACCGAACGCGAGATCGAGACGCCGTGCGGGTGGTGCGGCAACGCCATCGTTCAGCCCACCACCGGCCGGCGCAGACGCTACTGCGACCGGTCCTGCCGGCAACGCGCCTACGAGCTGCGTACCGCCCAGCGTCGCCACCAGGCCGACGTCGACACCGGCCGGATCCGCAGCGTGCCCGCCCCACGGGTCATCGAGCGGGCCGTGCAGCCACGCCACCCGACGACCGTCGCGCAGTGGGAGTACACCCTGACCGACCTCGCCGAGCAGCTGCGCGCCGGCCGCCACGCGTGGGAACGGCACCGCATCCGCGCTGCGCTCAACACCGCGCTCGCA
>NZ_JBEZXU010000170.1:0-1802 GCF_040638175.1 Actinoplanes sp. NPDC026670 | reverse complement strand
GGTGGTGTCGGCGATGTGGGCGAGTTCGCTGATCCGGGGGTGGTCGAAGACGTCGCGGAGGGTGAGTGCGGTGCCGAGTTGTGCGTTGGCGCGGGCGACCACGCGGGTGGCGAGCAGGGAGTGTCCGCCGAGGCTGAAGAAGTCGCTGTCGACGCCGAGGTCGAGGTCGTCGCCGAGGTGCAGCACGTCGCGGAAGATGCCGGCGAGGGCGATCTCGGTGCCGGTCTCCGGTCGCCGGCCGGTGGCGGCGCCCGCGGTCAGGTCCGGCTGCGGCAACGCCCGGCGATCCAGCTTCCCGTTCGCCGTGACCGGGAATACGTCCAGGCGGGTGAACGTCGCCGGGAGCATGTAGTCCGGCAGCGACCGTGCGGCATGTTCGCGTAGGACGGCCTCGTCGGCCGTCGTGGTCACATAGGCCGCGAGGTATTTGCCACCGGCCGGGTGGTCCAGGGCGAGGACTGCGGCACCCGACACCAGCGGATGTTGTTCGAGGACGGCACGGATCTCGCCGAGTTCGATCCGGAACCCGCGGATCTTCACCTGGTCATCACTACGGCCGAGGTATTCCAGTCGGCCGTCAGGGTTCCAGCGCACCACGTCGCCGGTGCGATACAACCGTGCGCCCTGGTCATCAGCCACGAACCGGCTGGCGGTCAGGCCCGGGCGCCCGACGTAGCCGTCGGCGAGTTGCACCCCGCCCAGGTAAAGCTCACCGGCCACCCCGGCCGGCACCGGACGCAGCCACCCGTCGAGAACATGCGCGGTCGTGTTCGCCACCGGCGCACCGATCGTGGTGTCACCGCTCGCCGTGCCATCACCGGTGACCTCGGTCGAACCGTAGAAGTTGTGCAGCACCGCCTGCGGCGCCACCGCCCGCATCGCGTTCGCCGTCCCGGCAGTCAGCGCCTCACCAGAGGAGACCCATGATTGGACCGACGCCAACGCCGTGGACGCGTCGTCGTGACGGACCAGCACATCGGCCAGGCTCGGCACGGTCAACAGATGCGTCACACCATGCCGGGCGATCGTGCCGAGCAGAGCGGCCGGATCCTGCGCGGTCTCCGCGGCCACGACCACGATCCGCGCGCCGGCGATCATCGGCCCGAACAGCTCGGTCACCGCGTCGACGAAGCCCACACCACTCTTCGACAACGCCACACTGTCACGCGTGTAACCCAACACCCGGCCACCCCACACCAGCCGGTTGACCAGAGCACGATGCGACAGAGCCACACCCTTCGGATGACCCGTCGTCCCCGACGTGAAGATCACCACAGCAGCGTCCAGACCACTCAACGGCCTCGGCAGAACCGGCGCGGCCTGATCCTGCTGCGCGCGGGCCTGCAACTCAGCAGCGAGCCGGTCGGTGACAACCAGCGCAGGCGCAGCGTCGGCAAGGATGCGCTCGATACGGTCAGCCGGATACCCCGGATCGACCGGCACATACGCCGCCCCCGCACGCAACACCGCAGCCAGCACCACCACCAGATCCGCCGACCGCGTCATCACCACCGCGACCCGATCGCCGATCCCCACTCCCTCACCGATCAACAGACCGGCGAGAGCGTTGACCCGCGCATCGAACTGGCGGTAAGTGAGTTCGGTGCCATCCTCGGCGACGACCGCGACCGCATCCGGATCAGCCGCAACCCGAGCACGCACCAGCTCATCCACCGTCACCGGCGCGACATCAAGCGACTCACCACGCACCCACGACGGGTCCGGACCAGACGTCAACCCGGCGCTCAACTCGTGCAGGGTCAAACCCGGCGACCCGTCGAGGACCGCACTGAGGAAACGAC
>NZ_JBEZXU010000169.1:0-1805 GCF_040638175.1 Actinoplanes sp. NPDC026670 | reverse complement strand
CCGGCCCGGGCAGCCGACGGGCCACCCCGGCGAGGTCCAGTCCGCGCTCCCGCCGCAGCCGGCGCAACAGGGCGGTGCCCGCGTTGCCGGTCGCCCCCACCACCACGATCCGCATTTCCGCCCCGTACCCGGTCAGCCGCACCTCAATCACCCGCGCGGGCAGCCGGGCCGGACGGGCGCCCGGGCCGGGATGGGCCGGCGTTCAGGCCGGATGGGCGGGCGGACGAGGAAGGCGCGTGGATCAACAAACCGGCAGCTCAACCCGCTGATCTACAGCGCACCTGAGCATAAGTACGTCTCACCTGACCCGACAGGTTCCGACCTTGTGAAAACTCCACCCGATGTCACAGCATCACGATGTTCATGAATATCGACGAGAGGTGGAGGCGTGACGAGAGCAAGCGTGTGGAGTCGACTGCGAGCGGTCGGAGTGGCGGCAGGCATCCTGCTGGGAATCACGGTCGTTCCGGCGCAGCCGGCGTCAGCGCAGACCGGCGCCATGATCCAGCCGGTGGGTGGACGGGTCACCGGGGTGCTGTCGAGCAGGTGCGGCAGCATCGACGGCGACCACTACGGGGTGGACATCGCGGGGAACAACGGGATGGCGATCGGCGCCGCCTACCCCGGCACCGTCGTCTTCGCCGGCTGGTCCGCTGGCGGGGGCAACATGGTGACGGTCAACCACGCCAGCGGCTACCAGACCAGATACCTGCACATGGTGCAGCAGCCGGCGGTCACCGTCGGGCAGCAGGTCGGGCAGGGGCAGGTGCTCGGGTACGTCGGCAGCACCGGCAACTCCACCGGCCCCCACCTGCACTTCGAGATCCGGCGCAACGGCGCGGTCTACAACATCTCCCCGGCGTACGCCTGCGGCGGCACGGTCACCAAGGGCGCCCCGATCAACCTTCCGTTCGCCGACCTGCCGCCGGCCAACGCCATTCCCGACCGGGTCCTCGTGGTACGCACCAACGGGACGCTCGCGGCCAAGGAGTCGCTCAACGGGACCGTGCACGAACTCAAGACCAACGTCACCAAGGTCTCCGCCGACCGCGACCGCATCGCCGTCATCGGCACGAACGGGACTGCGGAGGTGAAGGTCGGCGGTCTCACCGCAGCCTGGGTGACACTGTTCCACAACGCCAAGGACGTCGTCGTCGACGGTGACCGTTACGTCGTGCTCGGCACCGACGGCAGGGCCTGGGCCAAGGACGGCCTCTACGCCACGAACTGGGCGCACATCTCGAGCAACACGACCGTGATCGACGCGGCCGACGGTCGGATCGGGGTCATCGAGAGCGGCGTCGCGAAGGTCAAGGAAGGGTCCATCAACGCGCTCTGGCACACGGTCGCGGCCAGCGCGACCGACCTGTCCCTCGACGGAGCCCGGATCGGTGTCGTCGAGGGCGGCACCGCCAAGGTGAAGGAGGGTCCGCTCAACGCGGGCTGGGTCAACCAGGCTGCTGGCCGGGAGGTCGTCGTCGAGGGCTACCGGGTCGCAGTGCGGGACAACAGCGGCAACGCCTACGTGAAGGCCGGACCGCTCAACGCGGGCTGGGATCTCGTCGCCACCGGCGCCACGGATCTCGACGTCGCCGGCACCCGGATCGCCGTGGTCTCCGGCGGCTGGGCCCGGGTGAAGGAACCGCACCTGAACTCATCCTGGTGGGACATCGTCGTCAACGCCCGGCAGGTAGCCCTCGCCAACCAGTAGCCACAACCGCCTGGCAGGCCTGACCATCTTCCGTACGCCCGGAGGCACCTGTCCTGTGCAGACGGGCGCCTCCGGCAACGGGCCCGGCCGGCTC
>NZ_JBEZXU010000168.1:0-1823 GCF_040638175.1 Actinoplanes sp. NPDC026670 | reverse complement strand
GTTCGGCCACGCTGCGGCGACGCGGTCTGCCGGCAGCACCACAGGCGGCTGGATCACCCCGACTTCCCGGATCGACTCCTCCAGCTCGTCCAGGTTCCCCAGGACCTTGCGCGGGTTAGCCGGGTGGGTAACGACGTCGGCGAGTTTGACTGCCTCGGGCCTCATCGGCCCGACAACCTTGGCCTCCTGCACGTCGCTCATTACGGTCACGAGTCCCTCCTGGCCATCCTCATACTGGTATCACCGGTAGTGCTTTCCTGCTGCTGCTTGCGCATGCGCGCCCGATCGACCAAGCCCGGCCACCGAACGCGTGCTGCCTGCCGCGTCATGCCAGCGGCTTCACCGATCGCCGGGTAGTTGGCACCGTGCTTGGCGGCGTCGGACGCCGCCGTGTTCGCCAAGTCGTCTGCCGCCGACTGGATCGCAATCAGGATGGCCAACCGCCGCAGGTGGGACCGCTGCTGGCTTGCACCAGCGCTGTCCTGCGAGGTCTGGTGCGCGATACGTGACACGAGGTCGTCAACGAAGTCGCGTACCAACTCGGATTCGATGGCGTCCACGCTGACGCGTCCACTCTCGTCCGCCACATCATGGCGGGTACCGCTCGCGCTGTCGTTGACAGCATCGTTTGTCATGTCGCCCACTCTCGCCCTGACAACATTGCTTGTCAAGTGATGGACGTTGTTGCGTGCTCTATAGCTCGTCGTATCGCGTGGGATGTTGCTCGCTCGCTTGCTCGTGCGATCGGTAGCGCGTCCGTCGGTGATGTTGCTGGTGAGCGAGGGTGTGATCTACGGCGCGAGACAGCGCGCGGCGCCTGGCGCGATGCAGCTCGTGAGTGATAGGCACACGGCCGAAGACGCAACCTGTGCGACGAAGGGCAGACCGATGACGTTCGGGCAAGTGGTGGGGCTCGACCCAGATCTCGCAGCGGCGATGGAACTGTCGCGTCGACTACGGCCCTCTCTGGGCCGGGTGCTCGCGGTGCTCAACGGCAAGGGAGGCCAAGGTAAGACGTCGGTGACCGCCAACCTGGGAGGACTGCTGGCGCTGGCGGCCCAGCAGGCCAACTCCCCGCGGCGGGTGCTCCTGGTCGACTGCGACCCGCAGGGCAACCTCGGCCTGGACCTCGGGTACCTCAAGCCCGAGGACGTGCCGGCCGACGGGCGAGTGCCCGAGGGGGTACAGGTCGGCGACGACGGCAAAGGCCTGATGACAGCCTTGCAGGCGGGCACCGTGCCGCACCGGTTGCGCGACGTACGCCCTTGGCTGGACGTCATCCCCGGCGGGTCGGCCCTGGACGAAGTCAACGGCATGATCTTCGGCAAGACCGCACGTGGCCACTCCCACCGGGCCCGCCTCGCGTTGGCGGAGGTCCTGGCGACGATCGCCGATGAGTACGACTGGATCCTCATCGACTGTCCGCCGCGCGAGATCAACTTGCAGGACTTGGTTCTCGTGGCCAGCAGGGCCGCGCTGGTGCCGGTGTCGTTCGATCAGGCCAGCCGGCAGGGTCTGTCCGGGGTGGCCGAACGGTTCAGCCGGGCTATGACGGTCAACGAGCACCTGGAGTTGCTCGGCGTTGCCATGTTCGGGTTCCAGTACCGAGTCAACCGCCAGGGAGATGAGGTGGGCCAGCGGCGTGAGGTACGCCGCGAGCTGGAGGCGGACCTGCGGGCCGCCGGCACCGACGCGCTCGTGTTCGGCTCCGTCATCCGCTACATGCCGTCGGTGGCCAAGGCCTGCCGCGATCGTGGCCAGCTCGTGCATGAGCTGGAGCAGGTTGTGGGCCCGAAGTGGTGGGAGGTACGCGCCGGAACGGC
>NZ_JBEZXU010000167.1:0-1901 GCF_040638175.1 Actinoplanes sp. NPDC026670 | reverse complement strand
GACCTGCGATTCTCTTCAGATCACCGCCCTGCCCTATGTTGCATCTAATGCAATTCCGCACAAAATGGCGGGTGATGGATAGCGGTCCGGCAGTGGCAGGTCCAGGTGTGGTGACCTCGATGGGTGTGTGGAGGTGGGCACGGGCAGGGCGTCCAGGAGACCTGGTAGCTCCCGGCAGTAAGCGGGTGCCGGTCGAGTCCAGAGCAGCGGGCTGGGACGGGAGCCGTGAACTCGCGACGACCGTCGCGGGTGAGGCGGACATGGTGGGCGAGGGCGTCGCAGTGCGGACAGACCGGCACCGGCCCCACGGCGTTCGGGCGGATGCGGCCGTGCACGTGGCAGGTCCAGTCGCCAGCGCGCAACGCTGGCGTCAGCCGGCCCCAATCCACGGTCATCCTGACGACGCTATCGGGCAAGCGGTCCTCATGCCGCAAGGCCCTGCTAAACGGCGGTGTCGGGCCGCGTCCCGGCCGACTCGTCCAGGCGACGCCGGTACCACGAGGCCGCGAGGAAGGCCGCGAGCACGCCGAGAATCGCCGAGCTGATCCCTGCAGTCGTGCGGACCGGTCCAGTGCCGACCCAGGAGGCAACCAGCGCGACCGCCGCCAGCACCGCACACACGATCGCGGTCCTCGGCAGCCGGTCTGGGCTCGGGGGCGGTCCCGTCGGTGGTCGCTGCACCAGCAGGACCTGGGCGTCCTGCGGGTCGATGCTCACCTGGTACCCAACCTGCTCTAGGACCTGCTGATAGCGCTGCACGGTCTCGGGGAAGCGCGTGCCGCAGTACGAGACGACGAAGGGCTCAGTACCGTCCTGGCTGGTGTTGGCACCTTCGACGGCGAACCCGTCGAGGTGACGCTCGTCGAAGTCGACGAACCCACCTCGGCGCAAGGCCCGCCGGATCGCCTCCGCGTCGCAGTCTCGCGGTGACCACAACGGCCGCTGGCCCTTGCCGTACCCGAACTCCGGATCATCCATGACCGTCACCGTACCGATCGTTGTCTGATCTGTATTCATAGCTCATGCCCGGAGAGACGGGCACGGGTGCGCCGTACCTCTGTCGTGGACGGACGTTAAGCTAGTTCTGCAATGCACTGCACGACCCCGACACGTCTCGAAAACAGTGCGCCGGACACCCCGGGCCGCACATTTACGAGTCGGAGGTAGGGCAGTGAGGCAACACAGATGGTGGTGGCAGAGACTCCTGCGAGGGAGGTCGATGCCGCTTCCGACGGGTCGGCAGCGCAAGCGCTGGCTGGCGGTGGGCGAGGTGGTGGCCGTGATCCTGCGGATCGTCGCCTCGCTGGTGATGCTGATCAACGGCATCGACACCCCGGACAGGTGACGCGATGCCGGCACCTGCGGGGAAGCGGAACGGTCCCCATCTCATGGCACGAGATGAGGACCGCGTGACGCTGCAGGCGAACTAGTACCACCCGTTCATCTGATCCACCAAGGCGGTCCCGGAGTTCCCGCTCCGGGGCCGCCGCTCTTTCCAGCGGTTCGACAGTCGGTTCACTGTCTAACGCGCTCGATAGGATTCTACTACTTACAACGTCATGCGTGTTATTACGGTGCCCCTCCCTGCCAGCCTTTTTGCGTTCGTCGAAGTCACGGTCGGATACCGTACTCGGCTCCGACAGTCGTAATCCACGATCACTCACGTTGTCCTGCATGGTCTTGGGGTTCACGACGAGGTCAGTCGAAGATGCGATCGACGACGGCGGCCTGCTCGGCGGTGCGGGCGCGGAAGTAGCGGGCGGTGGTGCCGAGGGAGGCACGGCCGAGCAGAGCCGGGGCGGGGGCGGCGTGGGGGCGGAGGGGCGGGGGGGTGGTGTGGGGGGTCCGGGGGGGGGGCTGGCGGGGGGGTCCGGGGGCGGGGCCCCCGGTGCGGGCGGGGT
>NZ_JBEZXU010000166.1:0-1951 GCF_040638175.1 Actinoplanes sp. NPDC026670 | reverse complement strand
GGACGTACCAGCCGGAGAACAACCACCTCAAGGGCCGGACCCAGGCCACCACGCTGGAATACCTGCGACTGGTCGCGGTGGCCCGGCTCTTCTTCGAGACGGTGCCGCACCTCCAGGCGTCCTGGCTGACCACCGGCAAGGACGTCGGGCAGCTCGCCCTGCACATGGGCGTGGACGACCTCGGTTCGATCATGCTGGAGGAGAACGTCGTCTCCTCGGCCGGCGCGCGGCACCGCTCCACGACGCTGCTGGGGACAGCGGCTCAGTTTCGATACTCGACCCCTTGGTTGACCAGGGCGGGACACACGGCGCATGGCATGCGGCAGGTTGGCCACCGTGAACGGGTGGTGGAGTCGCGTAGCCGGGGGTGGCTGGGTTAGACGGATCGGCGCTTCTGGTGGGCCTCGATCTGCCGGCGCAGCTTGTGCATTCGCCGGCCAAGGGCAGCGAGTTCTCGGGTGATACGCCTGGACCTGGTTCGTAGTTCCTCCAGTTCGCGGTCCGCCGCGGGGGTCGGGGTGGCAGCGGGCGCGCTGGTGGGCATCGGTGCGTTCCGGCCGCTGGTGAGCCGTTGCTGCTCAGCGTCGACCATGCGGGAAACGGCCCTGGTTGCCGCGTAGCCGGTCGATGACCGGCAGGAGGTCTGGCCGCGCGTAGGCGTTATCGTCCCGGCCGGCTGTCCATCCTCGGCCGGCGTTACCTAGCCCGTTGTCGCTGGGCAGCTCGCCGCGCTGGTCCTCGCCCGCCGCCACAGCCCTCGCGCTCCCCCGGTAGGACGTGCGGCCGGCACCCGTCACTCCCCGGGTGCCGGCCGTGCTGCCCTTCGACGGTGTGGTGCGGTAGAGGTGACACCTAGCCGTCGATGGCGCGCACCCTTCGCCGTGTCCACCGATCGGCGCTACCAACGGGTAACGGGTTGACGGCGGACGAATGCAAACGGTTGCGGTCCCGGGGCCACCGTCCCTGACGAACGTGGTGTCGAAACAGTTGCCGATCACGTGCCCAACGCACCGGAGCTCGAAAACATGATGTCCAAGGACGACTGGTAACCGCTCCCGGCCGCCCTTGTCAGCGCAATGTCGAAGATCACCGCACACCCTTACCGACATCCCCGGCAGCCGGGAAGAGTTGCCACGCCGCCCGGCCCCGCCCGTAGGGCCAACTACAGGGCCAGCTGGTAGGCGCAGGTGCTTCACGAGGCTCGGATGGCCGCTCGATCCTCGTGGAGCACCCCGCCGCCGGCCGAGCGAGGGCAGGCACCCGCTGTTCATGGGACCGCGCTCACCAGAGGGATCTAACGAGGGTTCCAACGAGGAATCCAACGACGGGGACCGCTCGCCTGAACCCTCACCCGTGTTCAAGCCACCTCCCCTGGTGGCAGACGGTGAAGCGGCCGGCGTACCGGGGCCGACTGATAAGAGGTATCCCACCTACCGCCCACCAGCGCGCGCGAACCTGTGCCCGAACGGCGAGGGCAAGACCGCCTGCCCCGGCCGGTGTCCGGCCGGGACCGGCCGGAAACCTGCAGATCCGGCAGGTCGCGAGCCTTCGGAATCCAGATCCCCGGGTCGGGACGGGAACGGGTCGGGTCGGGAACCGACGTTTCGGTACGCCTGCTTGCAACACCGCCCGTTGCCGTGCATGCTCAGCCCGCACGACCCTGCGCGACCTGGCAGCCAGCCGGACACCGCCGCACGCGACCCGACAGCCAGCCGGACACCGCGACCGCTCGACGCCAGCGACCTGGCCGCCAGCCGGACCACGCTCCCCACCACCGCCGCCGGGTTCCGGGCCCGCCGCCGGTCACTCAGCAGCAGGGAGGGACACCGTTGGCCAGCGCCGCGTCCTTCCTCGACGACCTGGACCAAGACCCGCGCCAGACCTGCGTCAGACCTGTGGTCGGACCTAGATCCGGACCCAGGTCTGTCGCAGGTCCGGACTCAGGTCCAGG
>NZ_JBEZXU010000165.1:0-2071 GCF_040638175.1 Actinoplanes sp. NPDC026670 | reverse complement strand
GTCAGGGCAGGCAATCCTGACTGCCGAGGCAACGGCTCAAGGACATACCGCTGGTCAGATGCTGCGTGAGCTTGCTGAGACGCCAGCACCCGCTGTGGTCGCCGAACGTTTCAAAATCCCGACGGGCACCCCGGTCTGGGTGAGACGGCGCACCACCCTCGTTGACGACAGGCCCAATCAGCTCGCCGACTCCTACTTCGAGCTCGGCGTGGTTAAGGGCACGCAGATCCAGGACGAAGACACCGGCCCCGGCGGCAGCTTCGCGCGGCTGGAGGACGCGGGCTACGAGCTGGACGAGATCGCAGAGGAGTGGGCGGTCCGCATGCCCACCGGCCCAGAGAGTGCTGCGCTGCGTCTGCCAGCGGGAACTCCGGTCGTGGACCTGACCCGCACCACCTACGACGTCACCGGCCGCCCTGTCGAAGTCATGCTCGCCGTCATCGCCGGCGATATGGTCGAGATGTCGTACCGGTTCAAGATTCCTGACTAAGGCGGCACGTGCACATCACCTACACGGCCGCCACTACAGCGGCGCCCGACAGCACCAACGAAGACCTCTTCGCCGTCGGCGATGGATGGGCCTTGGTCTTGGACGGCGCTGGCCGGTACCCCGGAGAGTCAGGCGGCTGCATCCACCCGGTCACGTGGGTCGTAGCCCGACTCGGTCTCCACCTCACCAGCTGTCTAAGCCAGCAGCCCAAGCAGCCACTTACCACGATCGTTCGGTCTGCCGTAGAGGCCACCATGGCTGATCATGGCTCAACCTGCGACCTTAGCGACCCGCTCTCCCCCGGAGCAGCGGGAGCGATCGTCCGGGTCCGTGAGGACCGAATCGACTGGCTGGTGGTCGGAGACTGCGCAGTAGTCATCGACCAAGGCCCCAAGGGGTGCACGAGCGTCATCGACGATCGGGTCGACCACCTGCACAATGCGCCGATCGTCGAGGGCCAGGTGCGCACCTACTCACCGGCCTACGTCGCCACCGTTCGCAACAAGCCGGGCGGTTTCTGGGTGTTGGCCTCGTCGCCTGATGTGGCTGAACATGCGCTGGTGGGCATGCTGCCTGGGAGCCCGGCGGCAACCCAAGTCCTGCTGTGCTCTGACGGCATCTCCCGTCTCACAGAGCGCTACGAGTGGAGCTGGAAAGACGTCCTGGCCCTACATGGCTCGGCTGGGCCCGAGTCGCTTATCCGTGCGGTACGAGAGGCTGAGCGAAGCGATCTGGAGCCGCAGCGCTGGCGGGGCAAGCGTCATGACGACGCGACTGTAGTCGTCATGCGGGTAACTGACGCATGATCATGGAATTGATCGCCGCAATCGAGCAGGGCAACGCCGCGAAGGACAACGAGGACTGGGTCCATGTCAGCCAGGACCTGGTGCTCGTGCTCGACGGCGCGACCGCGCGAACGGATACCGGGTGCGTCCACGGAGTTGCGTGGTTCGTCGGCGAGCTGGGCCGGGCGATCGTTGATCGGGCGAGCCAGTCGAGCCTCGCAGCCTCCGTTGCGGCCTCGATCCCGTACGTCGCGGGGTTGCATCCGGAGTGCGACCTGAGTCATCCGGGCACGCCGTCAGCTGCGGTTGGTGCGCTCCGGATCAGGGGTGACGTCGTCGAGCACCTCGTGCTGGGCGATGTTTCCGTGGCGCTGGATACCGGCGATCAGGTGCGAGTCATCACGGATGAGCGCGTGAGTCGGACGGCATCTGCTGAGCGAGCTGAGGCTGACCGGCACCCCATCGGGGCCCCGGCGAAGTCGGAGGCGCTGTTGCGCATGAAGCAGCAGGAGTTGGCGGCCCGCAATCGACCAGGTGGCTACTGGGTTGCCGAGACCAACCCAGCCGCCGTTGACCACGCCCTGACAGGCCAGACACACCTGGACCAACTGCGACGCTTCGCGGTGCTCTCGGACGGAGCAGCACGGGCAGTTGCCGCCTTCGGCCTGTACGACTGGGGCGGTGCCCTGGAGCTGATGCAGGCGGCTGGTGCCACTGAGCTGATCCGGCAGGTACGAGCTGCCGAGCGGAGCGACCCGCAGGGGATTCGATGGCCTCGCAACAAGTGCAGCGACGA
>NZ_JBEZXU010000164.1:0-2212 GCF_040638175.1 Actinoplanes sp. NPDC026670 | reverse complement strand
TGTCAGCGCTTTCCGAAAACTGACCCTCTGCGGGTTCGGGAAAGTTAACCCCCTGACCTGCGGTTATGAGCGTTTGTTGCGGGTTTCCTTGGCGAGGAGTTCTCGCCGGTGGCGGGTGCGGTAGGAGTCGCCGGTGAGGGTGAGGACTTCGGCGTGGTGGACGAGGCGGTCGATCATCGCGGCGGCGACGATGTCATCGGCGAAGGTCTCGCCCCAGCGGCCGAACGGCAGGTTCGAGGTGACCATGATCGAGGCTTGTTCATAGCGTGAGGCGATGAGCTGGAAGAACAGGTTGGCCGCGTCCTGATCGAAGGGGATGTAGCCCACCTCGTCGACCACGATCAGTTTGTAGCGGCGGATCTTCTTCAGCTCCGCGTCGAGCCGGCCGGCCTGGTGCGCGGTGGTGAGCCGGGTGATCCAGTTGCTGGCGGTGTCGAACAGCACCGAGTAGCCGGCGTGGGCGGCCTTGATGGCCAGGCCGATGGCCAGGTGGGTCTTGCCGATCCCGGGCGGGCCGAGCAGGAGCACGTTCTCGGCTTTGGCGACGAACGTGCCGGTGGCCAGGTGCGCCAGGACGTCGCGGCGTAGCGATGGCAGGTGGTCGAGGTTGAAGTCTTCCAGGGTTTTGATCTGCGGGAAGTGGGCGGTGCGGATGCGCATCGTGGTGCCCTTGGACTCCCGGTCGGCGACCTGGCGTTGCAGGACCGCGGCCAGATACTCCTCATGAGACCAGTTCTCGTCGCGGGCCTGGACGGCCAGTTCCTCCCAGAACACGCCGATGGTGGGTGTCTTGAGGACCCTGGTCAGGTAGCCGATCAGCGACGGCAGTCCGTCGCCGGCCGGAGCCCGGGCTGGTGTTCGAGTCTTTGTTGCCGTGCTCACTGGTTACTCGCTTCCGACGATGATGGGTTGAAGTCGACGCCGAACAGGGCGTCGTAGTCCGGCAGAGCTCGCATGGTCACGGCGTGACCGTCGGCGTGGTATCGGGTCGCGGCCTGCCGCCGCCGTTGTTGCTCGGCGAACTCACGCCGCAGCACCGCTGCGGCCTGTTGGTGGCCGGGGTCGGTGACCACGGCCTGTTTGGCCCAGCTCCGCTGATGCCAGGCGACGAGATGGCCGTCGCAGTGGACGGCGACCGTGTCCAAGGTCGCGGTGACGTCGACGAACCGGCCGATCACCCGCGGGTCGACCGAGTAGTCAACGGTGTCGACCCGCACGTAGTAGTCGCGTCCGAGCCGGACCCGTTCACGAAGCCCGACCGCCGGTGCCGTCGGCGGCAGGACCAGCAACGACGGATACTCGACGTCGAGCATGTCGACTGGCCGGCCCTGGATCGAGCGGACCGTGCGGGCGTTGGCGAACGGCAGCCAGTCCGCCAGTTGCGTGTTGAAGTCGCTTGGTGAGGCGAACGTGCGGCCGGGCAGGAACGAGGTTTCCAGGAACCCGTTGGCGCGTTCGACCATGCCCTTGAACTCCGCGTCCCGCGGCGGCGCCAGCTGGATCCGGGTGGCGAGTGTCCCGGCGAACGTCGCCGCCGGGACGCTGACCCGCCCGGTCCCGCCGATCGCTGATTCCCGGTCCCATAACAGCGTGTGGGTCACCCGGCCGACGCCCTGGATCAGCAGCCACATCCCGGCCAGGATGTCCCCGGCCTGCCGCGACGGGATCATCACCGCGGTCATGAACCGGGAGAACGCGAGGGTCATCACCAGCACCGGCAACATCCGTTCCTGACCGGCCGCGACCGGGATCCGCGGTTCCGGGAACCACAGGTCACACTGCGTCAACCGGCCCGGCTCGTAAACCACCCGGTCCACCGGATCCACGCCTGCGTACTCCGGCCGGATCCGCGTCAGCAGCTTCTTCAGCGGGCTCAGCGAGTGCGGCCAGCCGACCCTTCGAGCGATCTCCGGCGCCGGCATCCGCGGCCAGTCGGCCAGCAACGCCCGCACCCGAGGCTCGAACGCGTCCGTCACCGACCCTCGCGGGGCCCGCTCATACTTCGGCGGCCGGTCCGAGGCCAACGCCGACCGCACCGTGTTCCGGGCGATCTTCAGCCGCCGAGCGATCTCCTTGATGGGCACGCCCTCGGCTCGATGCAGCCGACGGATCTCAGCCCAGTCCTCCACCTTCAGCACCCCTTCCAAGATCAAGGAAGAGGGGGTTAACTTTCGCGGATCCCTACGGGGTCACTCTTCAGGAAGCGGCGACA
>NZ_JBEZXU010000163.1:0-2267 GCF_040638175.1 Actinoplanes sp. NPDC026670 | reverse complement strand
GCCACCGGCGCCCTCGTCCAGGAAGACGCTCGCCGTCGGCTGCCCCTGCACCGCGAACGACGCCGTCAGCAGACCGTGCTCCCGGTCCGTGACGATGCGCGTGGGCGTGGGCGGCTCGCGGAACTCGCGTATCGGCGGCCCCTGACCGACACCCGGGCGGTTCTCGGTGACCGCCACGGATGCCGAGCACCCGCGGTACGGCTACGGCCGGGGCGGGCGGCCGCTGTGGTCGTCACGTGACCGCGACGCGGAGAAGCTGCGTAAGGTGCTGCGCCAAGCCGGGCTGCGGGATTTCGACGAGCGGCACCTGGACGGCTTCGCGGTCGAGGGCGCCAACGCCAGCCAGGACGGGCCAGAGCCGTTCATCGTCACCTACTGCGACACCGTCGGCGTGCCGGAGACTACGGCCCGTTACCGGGCGATTCTGGAGCGAGCCGGCTACCAGGTCGAACCGGACCCGCTCGACGAGCGGGCGCTGCTGGTGCCACGACAGACCACCCAGGCGACAACGGCGGCAACGGGGCGGCGGATGATGGCGACCGCCGTGGTGTGCGCGGTAGTGGCCACGTTGGCGCTGCTCGCCTCCTGGACCGGATCCGGTGCGGTGCGGCTCGCCGGTGGAGTCGGCTCGGCCGTGTGCGGCGTGCTGGCGGCGTTCCTGGCCGGCTTGTGGTACCGGCGCCGCGCGGGCCTGGACTGAGACTCGCCGCTGTCACCACGAGGTGAGGATTCTGGGAACGGATGTGAGGGTGGCTGGTCCGCGCGGCCAGCTGCCGCCCCCACCGCTTCGCGCGCGCGTTTTGTCGTCTGCACGTTCACACCCGACACCACCTCGACCGCATGGCAGGCCGAGTTGCGGTTCCGGCGCAGTTCAGGGCACCCCTCGCGGTGTCATTCTGAGATTCGGCGCGCGTGACTACCGTCGACGGTGCCGCCCGACCGCCGGCCCCTGATCCGGGCTCCCCCGCCCCGGTTCGCAGGTCTTGTGGGTTCGCACGTTCCCCAGCCCGGCCGGCTCGATGCCCTGGCTGATCCGCGCCCGTGTCACCTGGCCGATCGTGAGCCTGATCGCCGTGGTCGGGTCCCGTGTCGTGGTGACCAGTTCGGTGGGGCCGTGCGGCTTCGGGGGGAGAAAAAGGGGGCTGGCACTCCTGGGGTCTCCCACCATGTTCCCCACGGACATCACCCCGGGGGCACCCCGGCCGGCACCGGCTCGCCGTTACCAACACCTACGACCGGCCGGGGCGACCAGGAACCCGACGCGCGGCTGCCCGACTGAGCGGCCTCCTGGTCGTCACCGCGTGAGCGTCGCCCAGACCTGGCTGGCGCCGATCGGGTCGATGGCGCGCAGGTTCACCGGCACGTCGAGCACGACCAGATGCGCGCGGCCGGAGTTGTCCGGACCCGGGGCGATCAGGTCCTGCACAGCCGTCTCGATCGCGCCGTCGGCAGCGCCGGGTTCCGGTACGCCCAGCAGCTTCGCGGCGACCTCGGCCGGGAACGGGCCGCCCTGCCACTCGATCTCCCATGTTCGCCCACCCTTGCCTTGCCACCAGTCGAGGTTGGTAGCGCCGTTGAGCGCGCAGGTGTCCCGCAGAGAGGACATGACCCGCCCCAACGCCTCGAAGTACCGCTGCGGGTTGGCCACCAGGTGGTGCGACTGATCCGTCATGGACTGCTCAACGAACCGAGCCGGGGTCAGGTCCGCCTGTGCCCCTGGTGATCCCGGGCGTGACCGTACCGATCATCGGCTGATCCTCACGGTCGATCCCGGTGTCCCTCGTGGCCCCGGGGAGAGTTTTCTGTCGCCTGGGTTCGGGGTCGTTGGTTCAGCCGTCGCCGAAAAACGCAGGCCACCGGGTACGGCGAGTGTGGAAACTCGTCAGCGCGTGAGCTGCCCTACCCGCGCGTTTCGCGGCCCTTTACCGGCAGAGATCCGACCCGCCCCTACCCGCCGAGGCTGGTGGATCACCGGCGGGTGCCCGCGCCGAGGGCTGGCGGCCAGCCTGCCGGGCGCCGTTGGCGGCCGATCACCAACAACCGCGCGGCCCCGACCCAACCCGGACCCTTCCCCGCGCTGGTTGGCATCACCGCCGTCGGTGATCGGCGGTACGCAGGGCGCACTGATGGCGTCAGATCGTCGTTCGGATCGCCAACGAACCGGTGATCGGATCAGTGTTCGAACACTGATCCGATAAACGACAGGTTTTTTTTGGTGTTTGTGTTGGGTGGGTGTTTGGTGGGTGTTAGGTGGGTGGTTAGTGGGT
>NZ_JBEZXU010000162.1:0-2286 GCF_040638175.1 Actinoplanes sp. NPDC026670 | reverse complement strand
GCGAATCCACCGCATCCGCCGCCGAACCCGCCTGCGCAAACGTCAACACACCAGCAGCCAGAACCACCCCGGCGCCGATCCACGGCACGATCTTCACAACGGTCTCCTTCTATGCGTACGAGATGGGCGGTCAGAGGATTCGGGGGTACGAGGCGACGGTCCAGCCGACACCGAACTTGTGCCGGGCGCCGCTCGCGAAGAGGTTGTTGTCGGCCGAGAGATCGCCGGTCGAGGCCCATCCGTACAGCTCACCGGCGGTGTTCTGGTTGAGGATGTCCTGCTTGCCGTCGCCGTTGAAGTCGCCGAGGACGATCCGCGGGTAAGCGGTCTGGGTCCAGCCACCGCCGACGATCCGGACCTGCCCCGCGAACAGCCTGGCGTCCGCCGACAGGTCACCCGACGACGCCCAGGCCCGCAGCTGTCCGGTCGAGTCCTGCCCGATGATGTCGGTCCGGCCGTCGCCGGTGAAGTCGCCGGTCAGGATCCGCGGAATGTTCGTGGTGGTCCAGCCGCTGCCGACGATCCGGACCGGCCCCGGGAGCAGCCTGGCGTCCGCCGAGAGGTCACCTGACGACGCCCAGGCCCGCAGCTGTCCGGTCGAGTCCTGCCCGATGATGTCGGTCCGGCCGTCACCGGTGAAGTCTGCGGTCAGGATCCGCGGGATGCTCGTGGTGGTGAAGCCGGTGCCGACGACCACACCCGAGCCGGGGAACAGCACGCCCCCGTTCAGGTTGCCGGTCGAGCCCCACGCCTTCAGCTGGCCGGCGGCGTTCTGACCGAGCAGGTCGGTACGCCCGTCGCCGTTGAAGTCACCGGTCAGCAGCCGCGGGAAGGCGGTGGTCGAGAAGCCGGTGCCGACGATCCGGGCGGCCCCGGTGAACAGCTTGGCGTCGGCCGACATGTCGCCTGACGACGGCCACGCCCGCAATTGTCCGGTCGAGTCCTGGCCGATGATGTCGGCCTTGCCGTCGCCGTTGAAGTCGCCGGTCAGGATCCGCTGGATGTTGCTGGTGGTCCAGCCGCTGCCGACCAGGCGCGAGGCGCCGTTGAAGAGGCCGGAGTCCACGGCCATGTTGCCCTTGGAGTACCAGCCCTGCAGGTCACCGTCGTTGTTCTGGTGGACGATGTCGGACTTGCAGTCACCTGTGAAGTCCGCCGTGTAGACCACGGCGCCGGTCTGGGCGGTCGGGACCGCCGTGCCCGCGGCGTTGCACGTGTTCACCGCGATGCCCTGGATCCAGCCGGACAGGTCGTCGACCCGGGTCTCCTCCGCTCCGGACTCGGTGATCTCCCCCGCGTCCAGGCAGCCACGCTGGGTGGACGTGTGGTGCACCGCGACGAGTTGCACGGTGCTGCCGCTGCCGCGCAACGCCGGCCCACCGGAGTCGCCCCGGCAGGTCGTCACGGCCGCCGGATCGGTCCCGGCGACGCTCAGAGTGGTGGCGCCGACAGTTTCGACGCTGACGGCTCCGGCATGTTTCTGGGCCGAGATCCAATCGGTGGCGGTACGGCCATAGCCGACCAGTTGCAGCACGTCACCGGCGCTCGGCGCGGTGGTGGCGACCGGCACCGGCGTGATGTCGCCGACCGGGGTGAGCAGGCGCACCAGCGCGAGGTTGCGGTCCGGATGTGGGACCACCCAGGTGGCGGCGATCGGCCGGCCGAGTGTGACGGTGGTCGGCTGGGCGGGCGCGCCGGCGGTGGTCTGGCCGAAGCAGGCGCTCGCGGTCAGCACCCACGACGGCGCCACGAGCGCGCCGGTGCAGGCCTTGCCGAAGCCCGGCGCACCGATGTTGACGCGGGCGGTGAAGGGGTGGACGGTGTCGGCCACCGTGTCACCGGTGACGGCGCGTGCGGCCGCGCCGCCGAGCAGGCCCGCCACCATCGCCGTGGCGGACACGCCCGCCACGACGACTCGGCGGGCCCGCACGGGCCGGCCGGTCATGGAGCCGGACAAAGGTCTGGACATCAGTTCCCCCGTGGTCGAAGTGGACACACGGAGGCACGACGAAGTGGCTCCATCGATCCCCCCGTGGGTCGAGCAGCGCTCACAACATAGATGGATGTCGAGCAGTTGTAAACCGGCGCAGTATCACATCCGTGATGATCAACTCTTGCCGGTCAACGCAGGATGAATCGTGCGAACTTGACGGGCGACCACCTGGCGGTGGCCGCCCGTCTCAGTTACTGATCAGCCGATACGGAGTTCGACGAGGATCGCGGTCGGCAGGCTCTCACCATCACCCGGATCGATCGGCTTCGGCGTGTTCGCCGGAATCTGGAACA
>NZ_JBEZXU010000161.1:0-2302 GCF_040638175.1 Actinoplanes sp. NPDC026670 | reverse complement strand
GGCGCAGTACCGACCTCAGCGAGGTACGCGGCCACCGCCAGCCGCGCCGCCGCCGCATTCGCCGAGACTGTCAGGTACTCCTCGTCGGAGAACCGCACCGTCACATGACGGCGGCGGGGCTCGGCGTTGTGACGACGTCGGCGAGACCGCGTCGCGCCGAAGTGCACCACGCCGACATGGGGCTCGTCGGTCATCTTCCGGCCTTCCTCTGGAACGTAGTGACCGCCCCGGCAGGGGCCAGTTCGCGCACCGGCATCCCGGCCTCCGAACTAAAAGAACCTCTTGTTCTCCAACTTGCTCCGACGAGGTCCACGAAGTCGGAGCGTCGCGCTTGCGCGACATGGCCGCGTGGTCGCGGACCCGAGCACACCTGACGGCGCGCACCACGAGACAACCTCGTGGCAGCCCGGCACGGCCGGTCGTCAGCGGCCATCCGCGACGACGCGACGCGACACCGGACGACGTGCCGGCGGCACGTCCGTGCCCCTGGTCGACGTCCCCGTCGGGCCCCGACAGCGTCTCCGGCGGCCACCAGGGACGGCGCAAGGGCGGGCCCGCATGGATCGATCTTGGCGGCTAGGCTCGGCGTCCACAGCCACCAGACCGCAGCATCCAGGGGGATCCCATGGCCGAACAGTCCGCCAAGGCCGTCCGCACCGAAACCGAGAAGGCCGCGCTGCAACTGCTGCGCGAGCGCGCGGCCCTGGTCGGCGAGGCCGCTACCGCCCGGCACGACCGCGACCAGCTCGTCGACGCGCTGCGCGAGGCCAACGCCCGCTACGCCACCCGATACGCCGACGCCCTCGCCGGCGGCTGGAGCGCCGACGAACTGGCCAAGCTCGGCCTGGACGCACCGGAGTCGTCGACCACGTCCAGGCGCCGCCGCCCACCCCGGCAGGCGCAGCCCGCGCAGAGTCAGCCCGACGAGGTGGTGACGCCGGTCGACGTGCCGGCGCAGACGTAGCGGCCCTACCCACGTCACGGTGACGGCCTCCCCTGCTGCGTCGGGGGCGGCCGTCACCGTGTGGGCGCCGGTCACGACCTGGTCCCCAACGGCACGCCGCGGGCCCGCATCCACGGCTCCGGGTCGACCGCGTTGCTGCTGTTGGCGTGGTACGGGCCAGGGCGCACGCCGACGTGCACTTCGAAGTGCAGGTGCGGCCCGGAGCTGCCGCCCGAGTTGCCGACGTGTCCGATGACCGCTCCGGCCGCGACGCGCTGACCGATCGACACCTCGGGCCGCTCGATCATGTGGCAGTAGCGGGTCACGACGTTGCCCGCGTGGCGGATGTCGACGTACCAGCCGCAGCCACGCGCACCGGTGTGCCCGTCACGGTCGCAGGTGGTGTGCCAGTCGCACTTGACCTGCTCCACCACCCCCGCAGACGCGGCGCGGATCGGGTCACCCCGCACGTCGGAGGTCGACATGTCGACGCCCGCGTGCAAGCGGCCGTTGCGCTGACCGAACGGGCTGGTGACCACCGCCCGGATCGGCTGCACCCACCCGCCCGGACCGACCGGCACCGGCCCCAGGTCGTCGATGCCGCACGGGGCTGTCGGCGCACCACCGCCGATGTCGTCGATGCTCGGCAAACCGAGCACCCGCGCGGCGAGCTGCTCCGCGTCGGGCTCCCACTTCTGGTACGCCTCCGGCAGGCCCGAACGCTGCACCGCCTGCGCGGCATCGGTCAGCCGCATCCGCTGCCACCCGTCGACCCGCAGCAACGCCTCGTAGAACTTCCCGGCCGCGTAGGTGGGCGTCATCCGATCCCGCACACTGCCCCACCCCGGACGCTGCTGGAACAGCCCGACCGAGTCGCGGTCGCCGCCGGCGAGGTTGCGCAGGCCGGATTCCTGGTAGGCGGTGGCCAGCGCCACGACGACGGCCTGCTCGGGCATCTTCCGCTGGATGCCGATCGCCGCGATCGTCGCCGCGTTGGCCATCTGATCGGGATCGAGGGCGACCCGGCCGTCCGCCTGCACCGTGCACGTGCGGCTGGACAGGGGGAGGCGCAACTGCCCGCCCACCTGCCGGATGACGATCCAGATCCCGACCGCGGCGAGGACGACGAGCACGACGCCGCCCGCCACGACTGCCCGTGTACGCACCCACACCCCCTGATCGACAGTCCGACAAGCGTACGTCCCCCGTGGCGCCTTCCGGGTCGTCCGACCGGTTCTCCCCGACCGTAGGGCGTGGCACCGGCCGCCGGGCGGACGCCCCGCACCCTCCGGCGGCCCCGACAGGCGGAGTCCGGACGTTCCCGTTTCCGGCGCGGCCTCACCCGTCCCGGTCTCCCGG
>NZ_JBEZXU010000160.1:0-2332 GCF_040638175.1 Actinoplanes sp. NPDC026670 | reverse complement strand
TGGTCGCATTTTTTGCGAATATTTTTGCGCCGGACTCGTGCAGGTATGTACCGATTTTTCCATGGGATCCACACAGGATCCCTGGGGATCCCTGGTTTCGGCGCGTGTTGGGGCTCCGTCACGCGTGGGAGTCGCCGTAAGATCCACGGGTTACCACCCCAGCCTGATCTTCAGCCTTGTGAGGGAGCGCCAGCGCTCAACCCCTAACTCCATAAAAAAACAGAGCCCCAAACCCCTCTTCGTTTGGCCGCGCAGAGGGTTTGAGGCTCCCAACAAGCTCGGAGCACACCATAGCACTCCGCCTCCGGGCTGGGTGCATTGTTGTCTCCGACACGGTTACCGCGTGTCGTGGCGACGCCTGCCCGCGCCTGGCCCTCACCTCAACGCATCGACCACCGGCGGTGGACGATGACGCTTAGCGCAACCACCTATCACGCTCTGTCGGCTGAGCAGATCGCGGCGGCCGGGCACTGCCCGGTGTGCGCCGCCGCCGGCCGGGCGGTGCTCACCATGGCGGGCCGGGACCGGTGCATGGTGCACCTGGCCCACCCGACGCCGTCCACCGCCTCCGTTAGCGGTGTTCTTGGTCCGGAAACTACGGGCGGCCGCGCCACGCCCCCGGCGAGGCGGCCGGGTCGTCGGCCCGCTGGTGGCCGGCACGCCTGGCGGCGGATGTTCCTGTCCTGCTCGCCGGTGCGTAAGGCGCCGAAGGACACCGGCTCCAAGCGGCGGTTGTCGCCGCAGCGTCTGGAGGAGCACGCCTCGCTGTTGGTGGTGCAGGCCCTGTCCGCCCGCAAGGCGTACCGGCCGATCGGGTGGCTCGCCCTGGTGCTCTACGACCTCGACACCCACCGGCCGCCCGGCGCGTCCCGCGCCGACGCCCGTTCCAACATCGCCGCCATCGCCGCGATCCTGGCGTCGTCGGCCGACTGGGGCTCCGGCCGCCGTAGCCGCCCCGGCCGGCAGGTCACCGCAGGCCTCACCGGGCGGTGTGAGAAGACCGTCACCCGCCACCTGGCCCTCCTGCGGGCCCGTGGCCTCACCGAGGGCAACGCCGCCGGCCAGCTGCTCACCAAACAGCAGCGCGTCGACGTCCAGGCCGACCCCGACGCCACCGCCGACCAACGCGCCCGCTGGACCAACCGCGCCGAGTGGCGGCTACTCATCCCCGACTGGACCCGCGAGATCACCGACGAGCAGATCTGGCCCTACATCGAGCAGGCCGCCGCCCTCCTGGACGACCTGGCCGCCCCCGCCCGCCGCACCCGGGCTGTGGACAACCCTGCGGACCCGGTTGTGGATAACCGCCCTGGTCAGCCCGCAAAAAACAGAACTGTCCCCCCCTCAATTACCCACCAGGTACTCACGTGTGTTCCTGTCCGTCGTGGGTCTTTCTCCTTGCCGCCCACTGTGGACAACGTGACGGACGGCGCGTCGCCGGTCGCGGTAGAGAAGGAGCAGAAAGGCGGCGCGTTGCGCCTCTCACCAACAAGGAGGGGTTCACGTGCCTCGCGGGGCCGTCTGGCTCCAGGAGTGGTGCGTCTGGCCCGTGAGGTGGTCGCTGACGACCGGTTCGGGTTCACCCGGGGTCCGAACGACATTCTGCCGATCGCGGGCGTTCTGCACGCTCGCAAGCTCGGCCGTTGGACCATCGACGACCTGGTCGCCGAAGCGGAGCTGCGGTTGACCGAGAGCCACAAGGCCATGCTCACCACCGCGAAGGCCCCGGCCTCGTACATGGCGTGGCTGCTGGCCAAGGCCGTGCCCGACGAGCCGCCCGCGCAGATCGCGGCCGCGCTCGCCGAGTCCGCCCGCGCCGACCTCATCGCCCGCATCCACCACCAGTCCAGCCAATGGCACCAGCGCGAGCAGCACCGCGTCGACGCCACCGCCAGCGACGGCGGCCGCGCCGCCCGCGCCCTGGTCGACGAACTCGCCGAACGCCGCCGCCGCACCAAGCTGGCTGAGGCCCGCCGCTACGACGAGATCTCCCGCGACCTCGACGGCGGCACCGTGACGTCCTAGGCCGCTCCAGACCGTGTGGCGGCCGCCGCCACCAGGACCTCACCGACCCCGACCCGAAAAAACCGACAAGCCCCCTATCGGTTTCTAGAAATCAACGATAGTCTTCCTATCGCTAGTTGGTTCGACGAAAGGAGAGATCGGATGTCGAACAGTCCTGCTGACGTGGTGGCCGCCGCCGTGCAGCGGTTGCAGGCGGCCAGCGCGCAGCGAGAGGCCCTGGCGCCGTTGCGCCGGGCGATCAGCGACGTCGACGAGGAAGCGCGCACCGCGGCGTTGGCCGCGTCGGCGGCCGGCCTGTCCGAGCGCG
>NZ_JBEZXU010000159.1:0-2426 GCF_040638175.1 Actinoplanes sp. NPDC026670 | reverse complement strand
GGCTTCGACGTCATGCTGATGTGTGCTCCTCAGGGCCGTCCAGGAAGAGTATCCCCTGGTAGACGGGCTGTCTCACATCAGCGTGACAGGGAGGGGATCGTGCGCAACAAGCACGGGTCCGCAATGCGCTGGAGCCCGAGTGGGAGGCCCGGTTCGAACCCAAGTCATATGGGTTCCGGCCGGGTCGCTCCTGCCACGACGCCATCGAAGCGATCTTCCTGACCCTCAAAGGTCCTCGCTGCCAGCGGGAATGGGTCCTCGATGCGGATCTGGCATCGGCCTTCGACAAGGTGGACCATGACCTGTTGCTCGCCACGCTCGGAGGGTTCCCGGCCAGGGAACAGATCCGGGCATGGTTGAAGGCGGGCGCGGTCGATCAGGGCCGGTACGCCCCGACGGAGCAGGGAACTCCGCAGGGCGGGGTGATCAGCCCGCTGCTGCTCAACATCGTGTTGCACGGGATGGAGACTGCTGCCGGTGTCCGGTATCGCCAACGCGGTAACACCGTGTCCGGTACGCCGGTACTCATTCGCTACGCCGACGATCTTGTGGCGTTCTGTCACAGCTCGGAGCAGGCCGAACAGGTCAGGCAACGGCTCAGCGAATGGCTTGCGCCCAGGGGACTGGCGTTCAACGACGCCAAGACGCGGATCGTCCACGCCATGGACGGGTTCGATTTTCTCGGGTTCAACGTCCGCCGGTATCGCACCTGGCGGGGCGGCAAGGTACTCATCAAACCGAGCAAAGACGCGGTGAACAGGATCAGGCAGCGGTTGTCGGATGAGATGCGCTCCCTGCGGGGCGCGGACCCGATGATGATCATCTCTCGGCTCAACCCGATCATCCGGGGCTGGGCCGCGTACTACCGGCCCGGGGTGTCGTCCAAGATCTTCAGCTCGCTGGACGACTACATGTGGGGAGTCCTTTACCGATGGACTCGCCGCCGCCACCCCACCAAGCCACGGTACTGGATCAACAGCCGGTACTTCGGCAGGTTCCACCCGGCCAGGCAGGACAAATGGGTGTTCGGCGACCGGGTCACCGGCGCCCACCTGCACAAGTTCTGCTGGACCAACATCGTCCGGCACGCACTGGTCAAACACGCGGCGTCGCCCGACGACCCCGCGCTCACCCAGTACTGGGCCGAACGACGCCGCAGGAGACCTCCTCCCGGGCTTTCCCCGTCGCTCGCCGCCGGGATCAGAGCGCAGCGAGGACGATGCCCGCTATGCGGTGAATTCCTCCTGCACGTCGCTCACGAACCGAACTCCCCCGGCCAGTGGGAGCGATGGTTCACCGCGATCCGTGTCGCGATAACCCGCCAGGTGATCAGTACATCGAACCGCGACGCCCCGGACGAGCAACGCCGCCTGATACACACCCACTGCCACCGCCGGTATCCAACCGGCCCGGAAGGCTGAGACCAGCAACAACGACCGCACTCGCACGCCCACGGAGCCTGCTTGAGCCGGATGCGGTGAGAGTCGCACGTCCGGTTCTGAGGGGGCCGGGATGCAGCAATGCATCCCGGCTACCCGGCCCTGTAAGTACTGCTTTACCCACACCGCATGCTAGCGATAGCGCCTCTCAGCCAGGAACTCCTCAGCGGCGGCTGAGAGGCGCGCCATCCGCCACGATGGCCGCGACCAAGGTGCTGCGAGATCCGCGCCCTGAAGATCCCCTGCCGTGGTACATCGCGGCGGTGGACGTGTCGTCATCCTGGACTAGCTCCTCGTCGGCCCGGGTGTAGGGCAACCGGCCCGGTGGCATCGTCTTGACCAGCGCCACAATCCTCGACCGGTCGTCCTCGCTGAGCCGACATGGCCGGCCCGGACGCTGCCGAAGGCCCCGCCCCGTCGATGCCCTCGGTGTTGAACCGGTGGATCCACGACCGCACCGTCCACGCACCCGCACCAGCTCGACTTATGGCCCTCTGGGCGGTTGATCGGGTGGGTCTAGTAGCCATGAACAACTACGCAAACGGGTGTCCAAATGCATACCTGCCGTGTATGCGGGCGAGAGTTCAGGTGGCGAGTGCGTCCGGTCGCACATGATGTGACGAGCCGATTGCTGGAGGGTGGATCTGCCCATGTCTGAACAGTTTGATCATTCACTCCCGGATGGCGTTGCTCGGCGCCCGCATCCGAAGGTTGCCCGAGTCCTTGAAGCCGTCGCCAAAGAGGGCGAAGCGCAACATTACGCCCCTGGCGTCGGCGCCTTCAGCGCTTTCCTGGAGGATGCGGGTGATCCGGTCGCCGAGATCGTGCCGGAACGCTGAGAGCCTGTCGCAAACTTCGACGGAGCGTCATGGACGATAGTCCCGACTTCAATGAGCCTTTTTCATCCTGAGTAGGCGGGGTTCTCGACGTGGTGCAGGGCGAGGATGGCCTGCACGATCGGGGTTGCCCGGTGCGGGCTGCAGCGGA
>NZ_JBEZXU010000158.1:0-2738 GCF_040638175.1 Actinoplanes sp. NPDC026670 | reverse complement strand
TGCCGCGCCGCCCGCCGGTACAGCTCGGCCAGCTCGGCGGTCGCCTTCCCGTCGCGGATCCGCTCCCGCTGACGCCGCGCCGCCGCAGCCGCGTCACCACGCACGTCAGCCAACGCGATCTCGTGTTCGCTGGCCGCCGCACGCCGCGCCAACTCGTCCTCACGCCGCACATCAGCCAGGTCCCGCTCCCGCGACAACCGGTCGGCCAACTCGTCGACGTCGACCGGCGAGCGACGCCAGCCCCGCCCACCGGCGCGGCCCCCGTCCTCCTGGCCCTCGCGGTCGTCGTCCTCACGGTCCTCGTGGTCCTGGTCCTCGCGGTCGTCCTCGTGGTCCTGGTCCTCGCGGTCGGGGTCGCCGCTGACAACGTCGACCAGGTCGTCCAAGTCGTCCGGACGGCCCTCAACCTCGGCATCCACCACGGCGGCCGGCGCCGGCACGCTCACGTCCGGGCGGATCGGCACCACCACATCCGCCGGCACCAACAGGCCACCGCGACGCGTGTACCCGCCGACCGGGTGCATCACCATCGTGCTCATCGGGTCACTCCCATCGCCGGCTCGGCGCACTCCAGGCACTCCCCGAGGGAGCGCGGGATGTAGTAGGGCCGCACCACCTGGCAGGTCGGGCAGGTGCGGCGGGCGGTCAGTGCCTTGCCGATCGCGGCGAGCTGCGCCGGCGTGGCCGTGCGCTTCTTGGCCGCCTGGTCGACCTTGTAGAGGTAGGCCACGCGCTCGCCGCCCACCCCGCGCCAGAGGATCTGCGCCGCCGGCTCCTGGCCACCCGGACGCAGACCCTGCGCCCGCAGCTGCCGCACGGTGGCGTAGCCGGCCGGCGCACCCCGCCACCAGAAGGTGGGGATGCCGTAGCGGGTGCCCTCCGGGTCGTAGAACGCGGCACGAATCCGGCTCACCGCGACACCTCCCACTCGTAGGAGGCCGTCATGGCCAGCTCCCCGGCCAGCGTGAGCAGCATCGACGTCGCCGCCGAGATGCTCAGCCGCCCCAGGTCGTCGACGTCGGCCGGCGCCTGGTCGAACACCGCCGAGCGGGCCACCTTGATGCCCGCGACGATGTCGGTCAGCGGCAGCCCCGCCGGCCCGAACTGGCCGAACCAGGCGTCAAGGATCTGCACCGCCGTCGCGTAGGCCGCGCAGACGCCCTTGGCCCAGGCGTGCCCGGACGGGTCGCTGTGCTCGGTGCGGTCCGCCTCCCGCAGGGCCGTCTCGCCCCGCGCGGCCCAATCGGCGCGCACCTGCTCCGGCGAGAGCACCTCACGACCGTTGAGGATCAGACGGCCGGTGTACGACACCACCGTGCCGCGCCGGTCACTGCTGACGCTCGACCGGCCGGTCGCGCGGATGCTGACACCCGCCAGCGTCGGAATCCGAAGGGTCGGCATCAGCTCTCACCACCGACCGCGCGGCGGGCCCGGACCTGCGCGAGCAGTTCCAGACCGAGAGGGTCGAGGTCGGCCTCGTCGACGTTGCTGGCCAGGCCGTAACGGCGCTCATCGAGCCACCGCCCCAGCCGGACGCCACCGACCACCGCGCCGACCAGGCCGACCGCGACAGCCGGAGAGTAGAGCAGGGCCTGCGGCACCTGCTCGGCGTGCTCGGTCAGCAGCCGGCCCGCGACCACCGCGATCGGGGCCGCGACCGCCGCACCGGCAGCGACCTTCGGCATCCGCGCCGACGTCGGCCGGTCAGCGAGCCGGCGGGACTCACGCTCGTCGCTGATCGCCTGGCGCAGCTCGTCGGCGACCGCACCCGGCAGCGCCGCGACCGACGCCGCCCGGTGCTCCAGCTCGACGTCCGACGCATTACGCAGGCTGGTCCGGTAGTTGGCCAGCGCGTCGGCCAGGTCCAGCGCCTTGGTCGGGGCCGTCATGCCGCCACCCCCAGCGCGTTCGTCAGGGCGGCCATCTCCCGCAGCCGCAGCAACGGACGCTGTTCCACCTCCGGCAGCGCGGACAGGGAGTTGTGCTCGACCAAGCCGTCACCACCGCGCAGCTTGGCCTCGTACGCGGCGGCGTCAGCCGCCGCCATCACCCGGCCCCGGTCCTCGTTGGCCGCCGCGTGAATCGCGCCGACGCTGGCCGTCACCGACACGGTGATGCCGTCGACAACCTCGATGGGCTCGCGCAGGGCGCTGATGACCCCCGCAGCCAGGTAGTGCGCCAGCGGCACCGACGACGGCGACACGAGCACGAACTCGTCACCGCCGATGCGGGCCACCACGGCGTCCTCGACGTCCTCCAGCGACGCCTGTAGCCGGCGGGCGATCTCCACCAGCAGCCGATCACCAGCGGCATGGCCCCAGGTGTCGTTGACCGGCTTGAACTTGTCCAGGTCCACCAGGGCCAAGTCGTAGGACTCGCCGTCCAGGTCGTCGAGCGTGGCCGACAGGCCCGCCCGGTTCGCCAGGCCGGTCAGCGGGTCCGTAGTCGCGGCCCGGCGGGCCTGCGCCAGCCGGGACCGCTGGGCGCGGGCCACCTGCGCGGCCCACACGTGCCCCGCCAGCGACAACGCGGCGACGGCCGGGACCAACATCTTCAACGCCCTCACTGGTCCACCTCCGACGCGGTCGCGGCGGCGTACGCCTCGCGGATCTCGCGCGAGATCCGGCCCCGGTTCTGGACGTCGTAGCCGTTGGCCACGGCCCACTGGCGCATCGCCGCCCGCTCGTCGGCGCCCTCACGGCGGTTGCGCTTCGGCGATGCCGCAGGCTCGCGGCGGC
>NZ_JBEZXU010000157.1:0-2793 GCF_040638175.1 Actinoplanes sp. NPDC026670 | reverse complement strand
GGCCGTTCGGCCGCAGCAAGACCCCGGGCGGCAGCAAGACCCCTGGTGGGGGCAGCAAGGCCCCGGGCGGTGGCGGCAAGCCTCCGGCCAGCGCAAAGACCCCGGGCGGCGGTGCGAAGCCGGCCAGCGACGACGGCGGGAAGAAGTCCAGCGACGTGGGACGTAAGGCCGCCAAGGCGGCGGGCGGGGCGGCGCTGCTGGGCCTGCTCGGGCTGGCCCGGCCCAAGACCAAGAACAAGGACGACAAGGCCCCGGAGACCGGTGAGCAGAAGCCGGGCAAGGACGACCCGGCGAAGACGGCCCAGGCGCGGCCGGCGCCGGGTGGGCACCGGCCGGAGACGGTGATCGACGTCGACCTGGACGACATCACCGTGCCGGGTGGCCGGTCGGGCAGCTCGTCGAGCGGCCCGTCGGCATCAGCTCGCCGCTCGACGCCGCGTACCGCTCCGCCGCCCTTTGACCCCGGTCCTCCCGCTGGCAGCGAGTGGGTGGACCGGCCTGAACCGATGTCGCTGCACAGCACCGCGCACCACCACCAGACCCCTGTTTCCCACCTTGGAGGACCAGAGATGAGCACCATGACCGACATCGACCAGGACGCGATGCGGGTGGCGAACCGTTACGCCGAGATGGTCGAGAAGGCGCAGACGCTGACCGAGCGGGCGCGGGCCTGCCGCGACGCCGCTGACCAGTACCGGCGTGACGCCCGGGCCAACCAGGAGTCGGCCGAGAACCACAAGCAGGCGTCTCGCACGATCAAGGACCCCAACGTGGCCCACGGGCACGCCGTGGCGGCGCGGGACGCGGAGGCGGAGGCGGCGCGGGAGATCCTCGCGGCCCGCTTCTACGAGCAGCAGGCCGAGGAGTACGAGGCGCAGGCCCGCTCCATCGGTCACTGACCGCACACCCGCGCGGGGGGCCGCGCCGCACCTGGTGCGGCCCCCACCCCTTCCGGAACCCGCAGTACCAGGCAAGACAGCAAGCGAAGGAGCAGCGTCCGTGACGAAGCGGCGAGCAGCAGGCATCGAGTGGAAGACGTTCTGGGCCGTGGTCGCGCCGTTCATCAGCGCGGTGTGGGTGGCGGTGTGGCTGGTCACGGGCTCGCCGGTGTGGATGGCGGGGCTGGCCACGGCGGTGCTGGCGGCGGCGGCCGCGTTCGGCGCGCGAAAGTTGGTGCAGATCAGCCCGATGTTCGCCCGGCTCAGCTCGGCGTCGAAGTCCCGGGTGGTGGGTTGGCTGGTGGCGGGGGTGACCGTCTACGCCGCCTGGTCGACCCTGGCGGTGTCGGTGCCGCAGATGTGGCCGGTGTGGGCTCTGCTGCTGCCGGCGTTGGGCGGCATCACGTGGGTGATGGCGCGGGCGCACGAGTACCTGCTGCGGTACGCGCCGCCGCCGGCCGCTCCGGCGCAGACGGCGTTGACCGCCACCGCCCACGCCACCCTCGCGCTGACCAGCGAGGACCTGTCGGGCCCGCGTGAGGGTGAGCCGCACCTGGCGTGGCTGCTGCGCCTGGCGGTGCGCCGCGCCGGGCTGGAGTGGCTGCGCGTGTCGAACCCGCAGATGGTCGGCCCGGCCGATGCGCCGTTCGGCGCGAAGCTCGAAGCGTGGGCGCCCATCGAGCTGCGCCGCGTGGTCAACGGCAAGGTGCGCATCGAGCAGGCCCCGCGCCTGGACGACCACGACGCCCGCCGCATCGCCCTGGCCCTGCGTGACATCACCCGCCGCGACATCGCCCCTGACTGGGTGTCCATCAGCGAGGACAGCAACCGGGTTGGCGTGTACACGATCCAGGCCAACACCGAGGACGTCATGAAGCGGATCCGCCCCTACACCGAGCGCGTCGACGAGCTGGTCGACGCCGCCGGTCGGCCGATCTGGCGGCGGCTCGCGGAGCCCTCGTACGCGCTGTGGGGCATGGACGGCATGCCGATCGGCGTCGACGTCGCCCGCCACGCCTGGATTCTCGGCGCGACCACCGGCGGCAAGAGCGCCTTCATCCACCGGGAGTGGGCCGACGTGACCCGCTGCGAGGACGCCCTGATCTGGGTGGCCGGCACTCGCAAGCTCTACGACCTGGTCGGACAGTGGCTGGAGCCCTACCTCGGCACCGATGTGCGCCCGCCGCTGGACTGGGTCCGCGCCGACGCCGAGGGCGTGCTGCAGATGCTCATCGCCGTGATGGAGATCGCCCGCTGGCGCCAGGACCAGCCCTTCTCCGCCCGCCACAACTTCAAGAAGATCATCGTCTACATCGACGAGGGTAGCTTCGCGCTGAACACCAAGAACAAGGTGCGCTACGACGGGGCGGAGGTCACCGCCGGCGACATGTACGCCGAGTGCACCAAGGCCGTCGCCTCGGCCGGGATCTACCTGGTCGCGGCCACCCAGCGCGGGGTGCACCACCAGTTCGGCGACGCCGGCGGCGACGCCAGCGCGAACATCGGCCGCGAGATCGTGCTCATGTCCGGCGACGAGCAGGAAGCCGGCCGGGTCACCGGCAACTACAAGCTGCCCCCGCTGCGCCACCGCGGCGAGTGCTACGCCCGCCTCGGCGACGGCGACCCGGTCCGCGCGAAGATCGAGTACGTCCAGACCTGCGACCCCAGCAAGCCGGTCCTGCACGACGGCCCGAAGGTCGACGAGATTTCGTGGAATCGCCGCTTCCACCAGCGGGAGCTGGACGCCGGGTCGGCGCAGGCCGCCGGCCCGATCTACGCCGGCCGCCACCAGCTCGTCACCGACGACTACCTGGCCGACCTGCGCAGCGCCCGCGCCCGCAGCAAGAAGCCGCAG
>NZ_JBEZXU010000156.1:0-2835 GCF_040638175.1 Actinoplanes sp. NPDC026670 | reverse complement strand
CGCAGCGCCGCCCTTCACCGCGCGCCGCGGCGCACCCGGCATCGCGCGACTCACCCGGCACTCCGCGACTCACTCGCCACCGCGCGACTCACCCGGCACTCCGCGACTCACCCGCCACCGCGCGACTCACCCGCCACCGCGCGACTCACCCGCCACCGCGCGACTCACCCGCCACCGCGCGACTCACCCGGCACTCCGCGACTCACTCGCCACCGCGCGACTCACCCAGAACTCCGCAACCCAGCCGCCCGCCGCCAGCTGCCCGCCGCCCGCCGCCCACCGCCAGCCGCCAGCCGCCAGCCGCCAGCCGCCAGCCGCCAGCCGATCTTGCACGAATGTGCACCCTCCGGCCGATCTTGCAGGTCTTTTCACGCCGGGGCGGGGCAATGCTTGCAAGGTCCGCGCCGCGAAGTGGTTCTTGCACGGTGATGCATCCCAGGGCCGGAAGGATCTTGCAAGATCGCCGCCGCCGGGGAGAACCGTGCAAGATCTGCGGGGCCGCGAGGCGGGCGTTTCGGTCTTGAGGGGGCTGGGTGCCGCGGGGAGAACCACGGTGCCGTTCATAGCTCGTACAAAGATTAAGGTTTTGTTTCCGAGGTGGGTTTGTTCTTTTTTGTTCGGACATAAGAAATTCATGAACGTCATCATCCGGTGACGTCCGGCTCCCGTAGATCTGTGTAGTCCGAATCGGACGACACAAAGGAGCCGATCATGCCCCTCTCCCCCCGTCCCGTGATGGCCGTAGTCACGGCCGCATTGATCACTCTCGGTCTGCTGGCGTCCCCGGCCCAGGCCGCCCCCACCGGGATCCCGTCGAAGTCGACGGCGCAGACCTATCTCAACGCGCTGACCGTCGCCGCCGAGGCGAACGCCAGCACCTACGACCGTGACCTGTTCCCGCACTGGATCACCATCTCCGGGACCTGCAACACCCGCGAGACGGTGCTGAAGCGGGACGGCACGAACGTGGTCGTCAGCTCGGCGTGCGCCGCCACCTCCGGCTCGTGGTACTCCCCCTACGACGGCGCCACCTGGACCGCGGCCTCCGATCTCGACATCGATCACGTGGTTCCGCTGGCCGAGGCGTGGCGTTCCGGCGCCAGCGCCTGGACCACCAGCAAGCGGCAGAGCTTCGCCAACGACCTGACCCGCCCGCAGCTGATCGCGGTCACCGACAACGTGAACCAGTCCAAGAGCGACCAGGACCCGTCGACGTGGCAGCCGTCGGTCACCTCGTACCGGTGCACCTACGCCAAGATGTGGATCGCGGTGAAGTACTACTGGTCGCTGAACCTCCAGTCGGCCGAGAAGACCGCGCTCCAGACCATGCTCAACACCTGCTCCAGCTGATCACTTCCGGTCAGATGAAGTAGGACCTGATCTCCGGAACCCGGAGGGTGGCCGTCGCGCCGCCCTCCGGCGGAGGTTTACCGTGTTTCGGACAGCCGGTGTTCCAGGTAGGCGCGACATTCCGGCCATTCCTCGACCACCACCGAGAACAGGGCCGAGTCCCGCAGCCGCCCGTCCTCACCCGGCGCCCACGACCGCGACCAGTTCCGCAGCACGCCCTCGAACCGTGCCCCCACCCCGGCGATGGCGGCCCGCGACCGAGCGTTGCGGGCGTCGGTGCTCAGCCCGACCCGCTGTGCGCCCCACCCTTCGAAAGCGTGCTTGAACAGCAGATACTTGGCTTCCAGGTTGATCCCGGAGCCCTGCGCCGAAGCGGCCAGCCAGGTGAACCCGACATCGATCGCGGCAAGCGGCTCACCCCTCGGATCCCAGTAGGCGGTCACCCCGACGGCTCGCCCCGTCTGACGGCTGACCTGCGCATAAGGCGTGAGCCCGACTCGGGCGACCTGCTCGGCGATGTACCCGTCGACGGTCGCCGCGGTAGGCACCCACGTCCAGTCGTAGGACTCACGCGACTCCCCGGCAGCCACTGCCAGATCCGCGGCGTGCTCCGGCCCGAGCGGCTCAAGCCGGACAAAACGTCCATGCAGAACAGGCTGGTCCAAAACTGTCATGAGAGTCCCCTTGGGCTCGCGGCTTGCCCGGCGCACATCGCACCGAACCCGGTCATCACCCGGGGCACCCCGCCCACGAAGCGGAGGGTTGCCGGCCAGCAAGCCGGGGCTGAACGCTGGCACTCATGACCCGCGCGCAACATACCACCGCCGTCCCCCACCACCCGGTCCCCATCCCCACCCGCCACACCACCCGCACCCGCCCCACAGTTTTTAGGCGCGGGCAGCGCGGGCAGCGCGGGCAGCGCGGGCAGCGCGGGCAGCGCGGGCAGCGCGGGCAGCGCGGGCAGCGCGGGCAGCGGCGGACTGGTTCTGACCGCTGACTCTGCTGGCCAATTGAGGAACCCGCCTGCCTGCGGAACGTATCGGCGACTGTGCCGCCGACCTGCCAGCCGACGTCGGCCGTTGGGTCTTGATCGAGGTCCGATTTGCGCTGACTGAGGGCCTCGGGTCATGCTTCGCGATGGCGGTATGGACACGTTTGGGCTGTTAGCAGGGTTGACTCGGTTGATCATCAGGGTCCACGGAGACCCCCGCTGGAAGGATCCGGCTGAGGGCTTCCGGGATCAGGGTCTGGGCGTTGTCCTGGCGGCGCGGGCCGTGATCGGTCTTCGCCGGAACCCGCGCGGGACGGCATGGCTGCTTCCCGGCCTTCGTTGGTCAGCCAGCGGCACTCCATGGCTGCTTCCCGGGCTGCTCGAGCCGCCAGCGGCACCGCACGGCTGCTTCCGCGGCGTTTTAGTCCCTGTCGCCTCTGGCGAGGCGGCCCGTTCCGGGCTGAAAATCGGTGCTGGTCGCTCGCTGACGTCGT
>NZ_JBEZXU010000155.1:0-2914 GCF_040638175.1 Actinoplanes sp. NPDC026670 | reverse complement strand
GACCGTCCCCCAGGCCATGCCAACCCAGCATGACCACGTACGCGGAAACGGGGACTCGGTGGGCGGTGTCACGATCGCCAGCGTTCGGCACGTAGCTCCTCCTCATGAGAGGTGGACGAGTCGAGAAGCTTCTGTCTCTCAAGGAGTAGAGCACGGGGATGGCTCACGTTCGATCGGATCGATGGCGGGTGGCACAGGTTCGCTGTCTGGCTTGTCTTGCCCAGGTCCGCCTTACGACGTGAGAAGCCGGGGTGGCGCGGCGAGCAGCTCGTCGTGCTGGCCGGTGGTGGGCGGGGCCAGGACTAGCGAGGTGGGTTGGCTGGCGAGCTGCGGTGGGGTGAGTTCGGGTAGGGCCTTGTAGAGGGTGCTGCGGGAGACGCCGAGCAGTTTGGCGATGGAGGACATGGAGCGGTTGGGCTCGGCGAGCAACTGGAGCGCGTACGCGACCTTTTCCGGGGTCATGGCTGGCGGTCGGCCGAGGCGTTGCCCGCGGGCGCGAGCGGCGGCGAGGCCCTCGTTGGTGTTGGCCACGATGATGGTGCGTAGGAACTCGGCCAGCGCGGCGAAGACGTGGAAGACGAACATCCCGCCTGCGGTGGTGGTGTCGAGCTTCTCGTGCAGGGACTGGAAGCCGACGTCGTGGCGCTTGAGCCGGCCGACGATGCCGATCAGGTCTTCCAGCGAGCGGCCGAGCCGGTCGAGCGAGACGACGGTGAGCACGTCGCCGGGCCGGATGTACTCGAACATCCTGGCCAGCTCGGGCCGGTCGGTGTTCTTGCCGGAGGCCTTGTCGAAGAAGCACTTGGCGCAGCCGGCCGCAGTCAGTGCGGTTTGCTGTCGGGCGAGATTCTGTTCGCGGGTGGAGACCCGCCCGTAGCCGACGAGCACGCCTGCGAGCGGCGTCGGGGCGAGGGGATCATTCTCGGCGGGCATGGGGGTGACGGTCACGCCGTCCAGACTGCCCAAGAAACCAGTCATCGTATTGTTGGACACGCCGATTTCTCGGACGGGTTTTTCGGACACGATCTGCCCGCCCCGACGAACATCTTGATCTTGTCCGGAAAACGATCGATTCCCGGACAGCGCCCCGACCACGTCGGCAACGAGACGCCCCGCGCGCTCGCCACGGCGGGGCATCGAGACCCGTCGCCCCTACCCTTACACTCTGCGCTCATGAGATTTCGGACTGTTGCCGCCAGCGGGGCGCTCGCGGCGATGCTGGGCGCAACCGGGTGTGGCCACGCCTCGTACGACGAGCGCATGCAGTACCTCGACAAGGTGTCCCAGCAGGGCATCGACTACCGGGTCAAGCTCTACGAGCAGAAGACGGCGCCCTCGAAGGACGCTTGCGCGATCGGCTACGAGCTGCTCGACCAGTCGCCGCCACGTGACGACGAAATGGGCTCAACCGCGAAGTGGCGCGACCGGGTCGAAGAGGCATTCATCAAGAGCTGCATGACCGGCGAACTCAAGCCCAAGCCCGACGTCGACGGCGTCGACGCCGTCACTGCGGTGCCCGTCACCGCGCCCCCTACGGCCCCCAGCGCCTCGGCATCCCCAGCCACCTGACCGCGCAGCGAACCAGCATCTCCTCACCACCGACATGACGAGCGGTCCGAATCTCCTTCGGGCCGCTCGTCATCACTCGACAGCCGGGGCGATTACGCGGAATCACCACGGTCGGTCCAGGTCAGCACTCCCCCGTCAGGTCGGCCACGTACTCGAGCGCCGCGTTGCCGTCAGCGCGGATGGTCCAGCCGTGGCAGACCACGCCGACGTCGGCCAGCACGGTGGTGGCCCACTGGCACGCCTCGTCGACGCTGGCGGCAGGCAGCGCGTCATGGTCGGCGTGGGGCTTGTCGTCGGCCAGGAGCAGCCACGCGTCGTCGTCCGGGTCGTGCACCAGCCGCCACTCCCCCACCGGGCCCGTCCCGGCCGCCGCTGCGGTGGGATCGCCGGCGTGCACCGCGAGGTACGCCGGCCGGCCGGGCAGCAACTGCCCGTCGGCCCAGCCGGTGACCTCAATCCGGTACCGCTCGGCCAACACCTCAGCCGCCCATGCCTGGGCGCCGTCGACGTCGTCGGGGTCGGTGAGGTGCTCCGCGCACGCAGCCGGCTTGTCGACCTCCAGGTCGTAAAACAGCAGCCAGCAGCAGGCGTCCTCGGCGTCGTAGGCCAGCGACACCCGCGCCGGCACCTCCGCGTCGACCTGGTCGACGGCGGTCTCGCCGGCGGCCGGCTCGATGGCGGCTAGGCGGGCCTGCTCCCACTCGGTCGGGGTGTAGCCGGCCTCCTCGACGAGGCGGTCCAGCCACTCCTTGTCCCCCTCGTTCCAGGACCGGTAGGTAGCCCGAGCCTGCACCTCGCGGCGGGCGATGCCGAGTGCGTGAGCGGCGTGCACCCGGGTCGGCCAGTCCGCTCGACGGACGTCCTCCCACCACCTGTAGTTGGGCAGCGCTGGGTCCGGGCCGACGCCAGCAGCGACCAGCCACCGGTGGGCGAGCTGGGCGCACTCATTGCCCGGCGCCCACAACCAGGCGTCGACAATGTCCGCCGCCGACTTCGGCACCTTCGGCGCCCGGGCGGCCAGCACGGCCGCAGCCTCCGACCGGGCGGTCATGGCCCTCCGACGCTCCCGGTCGTCGGTGATCCGCTGCTGCTCGGCGGGGCTGCGGTTGTCCGCGGCTTTCGGTTTCCGGCCCGTCGAGTAGTAGGTGACCGCGCCCCACGAGTCGACACCTGCGGCTAGCTCGCCGGCCTTGCGGGCGGCGGTGATCGCCTTCTCTCCGGTCAGGCGGCGCGGCCAGTAGTCGTTGCCGAACTGCTTGATCGGATCGATAACCGGGGTGCCCTCAGCGGCCAATTTCTTGCCGGCCGCGTCGATCGCCGTTTGACGTTCCCGGATCCGCTGGAC
>NZ_JBEZXU010000154.1:0-3197 GCF_040638175.1 Actinoplanes sp. NPDC026670 | reverse complement strand
GGCGGCGCCGGCGATCCGGCCGGTGCGGACCGCCTCGGCCAGGGCCGGCTCGTCGACGATTCCGCCGCGCGCGGTGTTGATCAGGTGGGCCGCCGCAGAGCGTTCCCGTCGGTCAGGGCATGCCGTCCGGCCCAGGCTCGCCCGGGGTCCCGCCCGGCTCGTCGCACGACCCGGCCGCGGCGCCGCCGGGCCAGCCGATCCCCGGTTCCGGCATCCCCGGCGGTCCTGGTTCGAGCCTGCCGGGGACCACCAATCCGGGGTACGCCTCCGGCCAGCCACAGTCGATGCCGGCCGGCCCGCAGGCGCCGTTGTCCGGCCAGGTGCTGCCGCCACTTCCGGGTTACCACGGTCACGCGTCGTCCGACAGTCAGCAGCCACTCACCGGCCAGGTGTTGCCGCCCCTGCCCGACTACCACGCCCAGCAGGACTTCCACGGCCAGCCCGACAACCGCGACCAGCCGGACTTCCACTCGGCGGGCGGTCCGGGCCAGCCGGAGTACGCCGGCCAGCCGGAGTTCCGCGACCAGTCAGGTGGTCAGGGCCAGCCGGAGTTCCGTGGCCAGTCAGGTAACCAGGGCCCGTCCGATTTCCGGGTCCCGGGCGGTGATCAGGGCCATTCCGCCTACTCCGGCCAGCCGGACTTCCGGGGCCAGCCGGGAAGCCAGGGCCAGCCGGAGTTCCCGGGCCAGCCCGATTTCCCGGGCCAGCCGGAGTTCCGGGCCCAGGCAAACGGCCAAGGCCAGCCCGACTACAGCGGCCAGCCGGACTTCCGTAGCCAGGCGAACGGCCCGGGCCAGTCCGACTTTGCCGGCCAGCCGGATTTCCGGGGCCAGGCGAACGGTCAGGGGCAGTCCGGCTTCGCCGGTCAGTCCGAGTTCCGCGGCCAGGTGAACGGTCACGGGCAGTCCGACTTTGCCGGCCAACCCGACTTCCACGGCCCGGGGTTCCGGAGTCAGGCGGGTGGCCACGGCCAGCCCGACTATGCCGGTCAGCCGGACTTCCCCGGTCAGCCCGACTTCCCCGGTCAGGATGATTTCCCTGGCCAGGGCGATTTCCCTGGCCAGGGCGATTTCCCTGGCCAGGGCGATTTCCATGGACAGCCCGACTTCCGGGGCCAGCCCGGTGGTCCCGGTCAGCCGGACTTCCGGGGTCAGCCGGGCGGAAATGGGCAGCCCGACTTCCGGGGCCAGACCGACTTCCGCGGGCAGCCAGGCGGTCACGGGCAGCCCGATTTCGGGGGCCAGCAGGACTACCCGGGCCAGCCGGGCGGTCAGGGCCAGGCTGGTAGCCACGGACCGGGCGGGCACGGTCCGGGCATGCCGTCCGGTCCCGGATCGCATCCCGCCCAGGGATCACAGGGTGGCCCCGACGGTCACACCGCGGACCTATCCGTCCACACCTGACCGATCCCGGTCGCCGGAAGCGGCCCAGCGTGCGAAAGGTCGATTCGCGACCTCCGGAAATGTCGTACCCCCCTCGTACCGTGAGGGCTACGACAACCGAAGGAGGAGATCGTGGCCGACCGCGTGCCGCTGGATTTCGAGCCGCCGGTTCGTCAGATCAGAGCGTTGCTTCTGGGCGTCGACGACCGTGACCTCGCCGCGCCGACCCCCTGCCCAGGCTGGCCGGTCGCGGCCCTGCTCGACCATCTGATGGGCCTGTCGGTGGCCTTCACGATGGCCGCCCGCAAGCGCGCCGGAGTGCCCGGCACCGACGGCCCACCACCGCAGCCCTCGGCCGATCACCTGTCCCCGCAGTGGCGCAGCCGCCTTCCGGTGCTGCTCGCCGATCTCAGCATCGCCTGGCGCGATCCCGGCGCCTGGACGGGCACGGCCCAGGCCGGCGGCGTCACCCTGCCGGCCACCGCGATGGGCGCCGTCGCGATGAACGAGTTGATCATGCACGGGTGGGATCTGGCCCGCGCCACCGAGCAGGACTACGCGGCCGATCCCCGCGCGCTGGAGGTGCTGATCGAGTTCCTCGGCCAGGGCCCGGCCGACGGCACGCCGGGTCTGTTCGGTCCCCGGTTCCCAGTCGACCCGGAGGAAGACCTCCTGCCCAGAGCGATCGGCTTGGCCGGCCGCGACCCATCCTGGCGACCACCTCGCCGCCGCCCGGTCCCCACCAGCGCGGCAACTCTCGACTGACTGATCCCGCTGGGGCCCCTTGCCGCCCGAGCAACTGTCACCTTCTCGCTGCCGGCCGGTCCCGACCGGGGCGGCAACCGTCGACTGACGCCGTCCAGCACGGGGTTCTTGCCGCCCGAGCAGCTGCCACCTTCTCGCTGCCGGCCGGTCCCGACCGGGGCGGCAACCGTCGACTGACGCCGTCCAGCACGGGCTTCTTGCCGCCCGGGCAACCGCCACCTTCTCGCTGCCGGCCGGCCCCGACCAGGGCGGCAACCGTCGACTGATCCGCCCTGCACGGGCCCTTGCCGCCCCGATCAACCGCCACCACCTCGATACCGCGCGCCCCGACGGAGTGTGTCCGCTCGTTCGGAAGCGATCATCGTCGCCGATTTGGGCCGGCTGGCTCTGACCCCTGCCTCGGAGTCCGCGAGGTTGCGCCGGCGGCCCTTCGCGGATGGCACCCACCGATGTCTCGCGCCTTGAGGCAGCGGGACCCTGATGGTTGCCAAACCCTCGCTACCAGCGCATACGCGCCTCCTTGTCGCTATCGCGAGGCGTGCCCCGAGGCCTTCAGCTGGCAGAGATCGGACCCTGAACCAAGATCCAGTGACCTGTGTCGCCTGGGTGATGGCAGGGCGACGGCAGTCGACACCACGTTTCCGCAGGTAGGTGGTTCCGTGATCAGCCATCAGGGTCGCGGCTGTCTCGGCATGCGTAAGGCGGCGGGTGAGAGCCGAGATCTGTGAGGGCGGCGCCGAGCGGGGGCTTCCAGGGTGCCAGATTAGGCAGTTTATGTGGCTTTTGGGAGTTCGGGTGGTTCCGTGAGGTTCCGGCGCTTCCCTTCACAGGGCTTCGAGATCGTGCACGATTTTGCCCGTCCGCGGCGATCTTGCAGGGTTCTTCATGTCTGGGTGTGGTTTGTCGTGCAAGGTCTACTGCGCTGGGGAGACCTTGCAGCTTTCTTCCCGTCGGGGAGTCTTTTTCTTGGTGTGGGTTGGTTTGGTTGTCAAGGTCTGGGTTGGGTGGTGGTTTTGCGGAGGTATTTGGCGGCGTTGTAGGAGGTGGTCA
>NZ_JBEZXU010000153.1:0-3414 GCF_040638175.1 Actinoplanes sp. NPDC026670 | reverse complement strand
CCGCAGCTCGTCGCGGACGGGTGAGTATTCCTCCCACCGTCGCAGGTCCTGGGCGTATCGGCCCTCGCGTTGCCCGCCCTGACCATAGACAGGGTTCTTCTCGTCCGGCTGTTCGAGGAACACCACGGGCACCGATCCCCAGCCCGACCAGCGGGCCAGGATCCGCTTATCGTCGTGGGTGGCACCCGTGCGTGTCTGCTCCAACCGGTGCAGGACCTTGATGGCTGCCAGGTTCGCCGCCGCGCGTGCCAGCGGACCACGCGGGACGTCAGCCGGATCGGGCCGGAACGGCTCTACATCCTGTTCAGGTCCCGGCTGATCTCGTCCAGGCCGCTGCGGAGCGCGCTCGGCGGCACCGTCGGGTCCTGGTCGTCCTCCGGCGGCGGCAGCAACTGCGCCATCACCTGCTGCTCCGCGGTGGCCCGGATCTGGTTCAGCTGACCCACCCGCGCCTGGTAGTCCGTCTCCGGCTCCAGCGTCTCCTCCAGCGCCTCCTGCGCGTCGATCACCGCCTGCTGGATCTGGCTGCCCATCCGGGCGAAGAACGCCTCCGGGTCCTGCAACCCCGCCAGTTCCCGGGGCCGGAACCTGCTCCAGTGCTCCCGCGCTATCACGCTGTACTGGCTGACTGTCACCGCCACCTTCCTCAATGTCGTTGTCGACGCCGGCCAGCGCCGCGAGTTGGGCCGCCACCTGGCTCTGGTCCACCGCCCGCAGATCCGTGTTGATGCCATCGGCGGACAGCCGGTCACGTAGCCCGAGGACGTTGTGCAGGGCGGCCCCCATCGCCGGGATACGGCGTTTGGCGGCCCCTCGGTCCTTGTTGGGAAGCTCGGGGTTGGCCGACCGCGTCCGCAGGTCTGCGGTCACCCGTTCCCCGACCCGGGCCAGCTCGCTGAGCAGACCCTGTTCGATCGAGTAGTGGTACGTCTGCATTGTCTCACCGGTCAGCGGGTTTCGGTCCGCCTGCCGGGTCGGCACCAGCCGCAAGATCTCCACGAGGTGTCGCCATTCCGGGCTGCTGTCCGCCCGAGGCTCCAGCCACTCCAGCAGCTCAGTGCGCACGGCGACCGGCAGCGCGACATCACGCGGAACACCCCAGGTCCGCTGAGGGTAGGTGGCGGGGTTCGTGTCGTAGTGGCGGACCAGAGCGGCGACGGCCGCGGCCCGGGACGGGAACTCGCCAAGCCGAGTGGTGTAGCGGACCTTGGCCTGGAAGTGGGACTCGTTGCCAGGCACCGGTTCGACTTCCCCGTACGCGTGCGGCATCCCGTCGATCATCACCGCCCGAGCGGCGCGGCTGCCTTCCAGCTGGGCGCGGGCGAGTTCATCGGGAAACTGGGCTGCTTCCCGGCGGTCCATCTCCGTGTCGACGACCGCCAGCCGGGCCTTGCGGGCCTGGTTGACGTCTTTGCGCTGGAAGAGGGCCTCGGGCTCCCGGAAGCCGGAGAGTTCCGCGCTCTCCGCCGCCAGGTCCTCAAGGGTCATGCCGGCGACGTCCGGCCGTTGCTCGTAGTGCCGGATCCGGCGCAGTGCCAGCTCCGTACGCAGATCCTCACGGCGCTGTTCGAGCACGTCATGCAGCTCGTGGCTGGACTTCATGCGGACCCACAGGCCGCTTGTCTGTCCGAACACCGTGTTGAGGGCTTCGTCGTCCAGGCTCTGGGCAGGCGGGCCCGCCAGCAGCACGGTCGCCTCTCGGCGCTGCTGCTCACCCTGAACAACGTCGCGCCGGGCGCGTACGGTCCGCGCGCCGTCCCCGAAACTGAACGCGCTACTGGCGAAGGACCCGGTCAGCCACCGCTTCTCCGCAGCAAGCTCGTCGTCGGTCATGCCGGCGGCCTCTGGCGCGTTCTCTACGCGCCGGAGGACCCGGTCCCGCCGCACCTTCTGCAAGGCATCGACCCGGTCAGCCGCCGTCTCGTCGCGGCGGATGCCATACCCGACCTGACCCTCCGCTTTGCGGATGGCCGCAACCAGGTCCTCATCACTCAAGGAGTGCGGGTCGGGTTCCGGATGGTCCTGCGGCTGCCGCTCGGTGGTGGCTGGTGCAGGACTGGACGCTTCGCTCTCGGGGCGGCCCGCGTCAGGGGGACGGACCAGGACAGCTCTGCCTTGCCGCGCGAACTCGCTCAGCAGACGGGCGAGGCTGTCGTCCACGGTGCGCGCGGTCCACTTCCTGCCGCTGACCCGCGCCTTCTTCTTGCCGGACCACAGGAACCGGGCGGCGTCCTTGGTGGCGCGGTCGTCGAGAGGATCGTCCTTGACCGTGCCATGCACCACGATGACGTGACCCGCCTTCGCGGTCGGGTCACGCACGAACTCGATCCACACCCGGTCACGCTGATCCTGTGACAGGTTGGCGGCCTGGTGCTGGCGGGCCGCGAGTTCGGCGAAGCTGCGGGTGCCGTAGATGGCAGCGCCAGTGATACGAACGCCATCAACCTCGCCGGCCGTGATGCCGCCGCCGGCCGACTTCCCGACGGCCACCACCGTGTTGTCGGGTCCGTAGACCGTCGTGACGGTGTCGTCTCCACGCGTGTAGTGGTAGCCGTCGACGCCCTCCACCGGGATCGCACCGGCCAGCGGCTCCGGGACCTCTTCCGGCTCATCCGGTGACGGGTCGGGCAGGACCAGGGCGACGTCATCCGGTAGGGAGCCGCCGGCGTCGGGCTCGTCCTGCGGGTCTGGATCGCTCTCAGCGTCGATCCGAGCGGGAGCCGGGTCCGTGTCGTTTCCAGCCTCCCGGCGGGGGGCCGCGACGTCCGCGACCGGGAAGTCAAGATGTAGCTGCTCAGGTGCCTGCTGGACGGGCTGCTCGGGTGCCTGCTGGACGGGCTGCTCGGCGTCGACGACCGCCTCGTGCCGGGCAACGGGGGGATCTGGTGCGGGGTCCGCCGCTGGCACAGGCAGGAGTTCGTCGACGCTCTCCACCGGAGGACCAGTCGTGGCGGCAGCGCCGCTGAGCATCACCGGTGCCGGCGCGTCGACGGCGGTGTCCGGGGTCGTGGTCGCAGGTGCCGGTGGCGTGGGCATGACGGGCACACCCAGCCGTTCAGCGGCGTACGAGGCCCATCGGTCGACGAGTTCGGCAGGCTGCCCGTCGAGCATGGCGCGGATGGAGTCGGCGGCCACCGTCCGCCCCTTCGGCGTGACGAACCCTCGGGCGGCCCGGGCGACCCGGCTGGTGACCGCAGCCTCCACCAGGGGGTGGGACTCCACGACGGCGCTGGCACCGGGGTGGGCGTACCCGAGCGGCCCTGGCCTGCTCGGGTGGCGGGCCACGGCAGGGGCGAGCAGTTGGTAAGCCCGTTCGGCCTGCCGGTCGTGCTCGTTTTCGAGGACGACGGTGACGCCGGCCGCCGTGTCGGCGTGCGCGGTGAGCGCGGCGACCTGCGAGCCGGTCAGCGTGGG
>NZ_JBEZXU010000152.1:0-3699 GCF_040638175.1 Actinoplanes sp. NPDC026670 | reverse complement strand
GGTGACCGCCGCGAGCTGCCAGAAGCCGCTGCGGGCGTACTCGGCGTAGCTCAGGCCGGACGTCTTCAGCACGTGCCGGGCGCCGCCGGCGCCGGGCGTCCCCAGCCCGGCGGGTCACTCGAAGAAATCCTCGTCCACCTGCTTGAGAACGAACGTCTCCGAGTCCTGCGCCCCGATGTTGTACTTCACGAGCAGCCCCGAAAGCTCGCCGCCGTCGATCAGGATGACGCGGGCCGCGACCTTCTCGGCGTAGTCGCGGGCGTCCGTGCTGAAGCGGCTCGTCGTGATGAAGACGCCGCGGTCGGCCTGGGCGCCGTGCAGGGCGCCGACGAACCCCTGAATGTCCGGACGGCCCACCGTACGGTCGGCGGCATAGCGTTTCGCCTGGACATAGATGCGATCGAGCCCGAGCGGATCCTGCTTGATGACACCGTCGAGACCTTCGTCGCCGGACCGCCCCAGATGCTCGGCCGAGCCGGCCGCGCCGCCGTAGCCCATGGCGGTGAGCAGCTTGAGCACCAGGTTCTCCAGGAAGGCGGGATCCTGTTCACGGACCCGCGTCAGCAGCTCCGCCGCCACGGCGGCGTTGCTCTCCTCGACCGCCGCGATGATCGTCTCGTGCGGCGTGCCCGGCGGCATCGGGACTCCGGCCGCCGCGGGTGGCTGCTTCTCCTTCACCCGGGCCCGCGTCTTGAATTCCCGGAACTCCTCGAAACGGTCGAGGATCTGGTTGTCCACGCGGTCCGGGTTATCCCGCAGAACAGCCAGCCCGCGTTCGGTGATTTGAGCTATCGCCCGGCCGGGGCGACGCACCAGTCCGGCCTGTACCAGGTAGGTGACCGCCCATCCGACGCGGCTGTCGAAGACACCGACGCCGCTCTTGACGACCAGGAGGCGGTCCTCGTCGCTGATGCCGATCGCGACGGCGACCACCTCCCGGATCTCCTTGACGGGCCGCGCCCGGCCGTCCTGCAATGCTTGGAGAACCGGTGCCATGAGCGTCTGGTAGTTGGGGACGGCCAAGAAAACCTCAGATCGGTCGTGACGTAACAGCCGGATCGACTGTAACGGATACCGTTTTCGATCGATCCTGGATCTGGTCGAGGGGCCGGGTAGGCCGCTGCGGCGTTCGGACAGGTCGCGGACCAGTTCGTGGCTGATGCGGCTGAGTTCGGACTTCGCGTCGAACCAGCTCGATCATGGCGGGTCGTCGAAGCGGCGGGCCAGGTCGCGGTGGGCGGCGGCCGCGTCGGTGGCCTCCATGCCGGTGAACGGTGAACTGGGACCGGCGCCCAGGTCGGCCACCTGGTCGGCGAAGCGGCGATGCCGCTCGGCGGCGTTCTTGCGGCAGGGCAGGCAGGTGACGACGCCCGGCTCGGCGGAGGTCATGGCGAACGGGACCTGCACGCCGCACGCGGTCGTCACTGAGGCCGGCAGATTGCCGACCAGGCCGAACACCGAGGCCAGAAGGTTGCGCTCGACGGCCCGGGAATGCAGCTTCCCACCTTCGACGTGGATGTGCGGGTCGTTCACCGGTTAATCGTCCTCCCGTTGGTAGACGTCGGGAACACCGTCGGCGTCAGCGTCCTCCTGCTCGGCGGCACACAGTCGACGATAGTGGCGGTTGCGGACGCGCAGCACCACGGTCGCGAGCAGGGCGGCCAGCAGGGAACCGCTGAGCACGCCCAGTTTGGCCTGGTCGTCGAGGGCGGCGCCGGGGCCGAAGGCGAGTTCGCTGATCAGCAGCGACACGGTGAAGCCGATGCCGCCGAGCAGGCCCAGCCCGAGGACGTCCCACCAGCTCAGGCCCTCGGCGAGGCGGGCCCGGGTGAACCGCTGGACCAGCCAGGTGGAGGCGGTGATGCCGATCGGTTTGCCGAGGACCAGGGCGAGGACCACGGCCACCGTGACCGTGCCGGCGCTGCCGCCGATGGTCACCCCGGAGGCGAAGAAGGCGAACACCGGCACCGCGAAACCGGCCGAGACCGGTCGCCAGATGTGCTCGAATCGTTCGGCCGGGGTGATGCCGCCGGGCCGGTTGACCGGCACGGTGAAGGCGAGGGCCACACCGGCGACGGTGGCGTGGACGCCTGACGCATGGGTGAGGGCCCAGGTCAGCACGGCCAGGGGCACCAGCAGCCACCAGTGCGCCCGGCCCCGCTGGACCAGCAGACCGAACACGGCGACACCGAGAGCGGCACCGAGGAGAGGGAGCAGGTGCAGACCGGACGTGTAGAAGACCGCGATCACCAGGATCGCGAGCAGGTCGTCGACGACTGCCAGGGTCAGCAGGAACGTGCGCATGGCGGCCGGCAGGTGGGTGCTGATCACGGCCAGCACGGCCAGCGCGAACGCGATGTCGGTGGCGGTCGGGATCGCCCATCCCCGTGGATCGCCACCGGCGGCGACGTAGATCAGCGCCGGGGCGATCATGCCGCCGACCGCGGCCGCTACCGGCAGTGCCGCCCGCCGGGGGTCACGCAGGTCGCCGGCGACGAACTCGCGTTTGAGTTCCAGCCCGGCCACGAAGAAGAAGATCGCCAGGAGCCCGTCGGCGGCCCACGTGGACAGCGTCAGGTTCAGGTGCCATTGTGCCGGGCCGACCCGGAGGGCCGACAAATCCTGGTAGAAGTCTTCCCATGGGGAGTTCGCCCAGGCCAGCGCCACGATGGTGGCGCCGAGGAGGAGCAGGCCGCCGACCGTCTCGGCGCGCAGGATGTCGGCGATCCGGCGGGCCTCCGGCCAGGAACCTCGGGAGAACAGTGCCATGGTCGACCTCCGGGCAGGGTTGAACGCTCGCCGACCAGGCTTCCCGGCACACCACGTGCCACTTTACGTGACCTTCATTTCGTGGTCGGCGCGTGCCGTACATCGGCGGGGGTAACGTCCCGAACGGATGGGCCGAAAGACCCGTGCCGCCGAATTGCACCGCCGATACGTTGATCGTGACCAGTCAGGAACTCGAGAAAACCATCCGAGAGGAATGACCGTGACCGCCGTTTCGGACAACCGGGCCGCCACGCTCGACCAGCAGGAACTCGTGCGGAAGCTCGCCGCTCCGGACGATGCCGAGGTCGGCGGCCTCGACGCCTGGTGGCGGGCCAACAACTACCTCACCGTCGGGCAGATCTACCTGCAGGGCAACCCGCTGCTGCGCGAGAAGCTCACCTCGGAGCACATCAAGCCGCGCCTGCTCGGGCACTGGGGGACGAGCCCGGGCCTGTCGTTCGTCTACGCACACGTCTCCCGGCTGATCTCCAAGACCGGGCAGCAGGCCATCTACCTGGCCGGCCCCGGCCACGGCGGCCCGGCCCTGGTCGCCGCCGGCTACCTGGAGGGCACCTACTCCGAGGTGTATCCGAAGGTGGATCTCTCCGAGGGCGGCCTGCTGCGGCTGTTCCGGCAGTTCTCCAGCCCCGGCGGCATCCCGAGCCACGTCAGCGTGACCACGCCGGGCAGCATCCACGAGGGCGGCGAGCTCGGCTACGTGCTGGTGCACGCGTTCGGCGCGGTCATGGACAACCCGGACCTGCTGGCCATCGCCGTGGTCGGTGACGGCGAGGCCGAGACCGGCCCGCTCGAGGGCTCCTGGAAGGGGATCTCGTTCATCAACCCGGAGCACGACGGCGCGGTCCTGCCGATCCTGCACCTCAACGGCGCGAAGATCGCCGGCCCGACCGTGCTGGCCCGCAAGGACCC
>NZ_JBEZXU010000151.1:0-3899 GCF_040638175.1 Actinoplanes sp. NPDC026670 | reverse complement strand
CCACCCGTTACGACAAGCTCGCCGTCCGGTTCGAAGCCACCGTCATCATTGCCATCATCGACCAGTGGCTCCGAGCAATGTGAAACACGGCCTAGAACGTCTGCCCGGCAAGACGAGCCGGAACGCCGGAAGGTTGCATCACGCAGAGTGGTACGTGACGCAAGCGACGGTCGTTCACCACCGATAGGGTTGAGCCTCATGGGAATCACCGACGACGATCTGACCCACCTCCGCCGCTGCGTCGACCTGGCCCGTGAGGCGGTTGCCGACGGTGACGAGCCGTTCGGATCGGTGCTGGTCGCGGCGGGCGGCGAGGTCCTCTTCGAGGACCGCAACCGGGTCCGTAACGGCGACGCCACCCAGCATCCGGAGTTCGCGATCTCCCGGTGGGCGGCGGCCAACCTGACACCCGAGGAACGGGCCTCGGCGACCGTCTACACCTCGGGTGAGCATTGCCCGATGTGTGCGGCAAGTCACGGCTGGGTCGGCCTGGGCCGGATCGTCTACGCGGCGTCGAGCGGCCAGCTGGTCGGCTGGCTCACCGAGTGGGACGTGCCGCCCGGCCCGGTGGCGCCGCTGCCGATCGCCGCGGTCGTGCCGGGCGCCCGGGTCGACGGGCCGGCGCCGATCTTCGAGGCCGAGCTGCGTGACCTCCATCGAGGTCGTTTCCAGTAGCCGCCCACGGGAGCCCCGGCCGCCAGCCATGATGGCTGCTGGGGGTGAAAATCATGAGAATCACGACATACGCGCTGGTGGCGGCACTGTCGACGGCCAGTCTCACGCTGACCGGGACGGCGGCGCGAGCCGACACCACCTGCGGGCCGCAGCATTCCATCGAGTTCGACACGCCCGGGTTCGACACCGACTTCCGGGTACGGATCTGCGTCTACCACGGGTCGTCGACGCGCGGGGCGTACGCGGGTGTCTCGTGGCAGAACGGCGGTGACGACACCACCGACGGGCGCCGCAAGTTCGACCTGCTGGACGTGCACTTCGATCTGCGGCAGGGCACCGAGTCGCTCGGGCACGGATCGTGTGACCTGACCCGGCGGGTGAACAGTGACGAGAGCGCCCTGTTCACCTGCGAGGCCGTCTATCGGGAGTCCCCGGTCCAGGGCGGCTGGAGCGCCACCGGGTACCTGCTCTACAACGTGGACCGGGACGGGGCCGGTGACCTGCGCGTCGACCTGCCCGGCTCACCTACCGTCAAGAACTGATCGCAGGAACTCGGCCGTCTCGTCGACGGCCTGCGTCACGTAGGGCTCGGCGTCGTACAGGTCGATGTGCTGTCCGGCGTCGAGCCAGTGCAGCCGTTTCGGGCCGGTGGCCTGCTCGAACAGGGCCTCGGCCAGTTCCGGCGAGCAGTAGTCGTCCTTACGGCCGTGCACCACGAGCAACGGCGTGCGAGCCAGCAGCGGCGCCGCGCCGAGAGCGTCGAAGGTCATCAGCGAGTGCAGCGAACCGTGGGTGACCCGGTTCTCCCAGTGCTCGGCGGCCGACCGTTCAGTGCCGTAGTAGGCGAACGGCTCGTCGCCGCCCATCGCCGCGGGCGCCCCACCCGGCGCCACCGCCGGCAACTCCTCGTCCCAGCGCTCGATGAACGAGACGAGCGCCTGCCGGTAGCCGTCCGGGTCGCCGGCCGCGAACCGGGCCGGACTGTTGTAGGCGCCGGCGATCCCGGCCACCGCCCGCAGACGGGGGTCGGCGGCCGCGGCCCGGACCGCGTAGCCGCCGCCGAGACAGATGCCGACGACCCCGATCCGGTTCGCGTCGACCGCCGGATGCGCGGCCAGCACCCCGGTCGCGGCCCGTAGATCGGCGAGTTTGCCCTGGGTGTCCTCGTGGGCCCGGCGACCCGCGCTCTGCCCGAACCCGCGGTGGTCGAACGCCAGCGTGGTGATGCCGCGCTCGTGCAGGCGCGCCGCGTACAGCCCGGTGACCTGCTCCTTCACTCCGGTGAACGGCCCGGTGAGCACGACCGCGGGCGCGCCGTCGCCGGCCACCCGCAGATCACCGGCGAGAGTGAGGCCGTCGGCATCGAAAGTGATGTGTGTCAGCATGCCTGCGACGTTAGTGTGACGGGCCCTCCGGCGAGGACCCGTCACTCGTCAGCGGACCGGCGGCAGACCCGGGCTGCCGGGCAGCCCACCCAGACCCGGGTACATCGAACCGGGCGGGGCCGCCGGCAGATGCCCGTAGTGGCCGTAGATCCTCTCGTAGTAGTCCTGCTGGTCGACGAGGTCGGGATCGTAGCCCGGACCACCGGCGACGTGGTCCTTCGACGACGTCACGTACACCTCGTCGTCGGTCACCCGCGCGATCGACTCGACCGGAACGAACGACGACTGCGCCCCGAAACCGAGAACGCCGCCGTGCTCCACGCGCAGGAACCGCACATGATTGGTCACGGTGTCGACCAACAGGTCCGCCACCGTGCCGATCTTCTCGCCGTCGCTGTCGATCACCGACCGGCCCCGGACGTCCAGGGTCGGATCGGCGATCAGCTGACTGGTGTCGCTCAGTGGCGTCAGCGTGCCGACCGGCTCTCCCATCACAGTCACCTCCCTTACCTACGGCTTACCCCATTTCAGGGCTTTCATGTCTGGGTACGCCGGAATCGTCGACTACCAGGAGGCCGGTTCCGGGAGGATGTCGGATCGGGGCGTGGCCGTTCGTGGTACAGGTGTGCGGCAGCCGACCGGGCCGTCGTCCACGATCGTTAAGGAGACCGCCATGCCCGAGTACCTGATCACCTTCAACGACGAGTGGGTTCCCCCGCACACCGAGGAGCAGATCAAGGCCAAGAGCGTGTCCAGCCGGGCGGTGATCGCCGAGATGCAGGCCGCCGACGTGCTGCTCTTCTCCAACGGCGGCCTCGACGAGTCCACCGCGCTGTTCAGTGTCGAAGCCGTCGACGGTGAGGCGATCTTCAGCGACGGGCCGTTCATGGAGACCAAGGAACACCTGGGCGGTTTCGCCGCGATCGACGTGCCCGACGACGACACCGCCCGGTACTGGGCCGGGCGGCTCGCGGTCGCCCTGGAGTGGCCGCAGGAGGTGCACCGCTTCGGCGGCGCCGGCGAGGCCCGGCGGCTCAAGCCGACCGAGGGCTGACGGGCCGGCGTCCCGACCGGGAGCAGAACGAACGACCGGCCCTGGACCCCGGGGCCGGCTCCCGGCCGAGGTCGCCCGCCCGGCCGGGCCATGACGGTGCGCGTACGGTCTCCCAGCCGAGACCCCGAACGACGGTGGGCGGTTTCGCCTGGCCGAGCGGTGACCAAGACCGTCAGCCGTCGCTCACCACTGGAATCCCGGTGGCTTTACCGCGCTGAGCGACGGCCGACCTCACCGTGGCCCGCGAGGCCTGGCTGGTCGCCGGGTCGGTCCAGCCGGTCCGGCCCGACGCCGGGACGCATGGCCCCGAGCTCGACCCGGCCCAGCCCGGTGGGAGTCCGCGGCCCGTTCCGCAAAGGTTGCTGCGGGTGCCGTACGTCGGCAACGTCGACCAGCGCACACAATGGCCGATTGTGTGCGCTGGTCCGTGCCCGCGCCGGGACAGGAGCACGCGCAAGGCCGATCGTGAGCGCTCATCCACGCCGGGACGACTACGCGGGCACACGCAACGTCAACGTGTGCGCCCGTCATCGTTACGGCGACGCCTGGCGGCGGCGCACGACGTGCCGAGCCGCGCTCAACATGCCAGACGGCGTCCGACGGGCCGGGCCGCTCGACATGCCGGGCCGCGCTCGACATGCGGGGCCGCTCGACATGCGGGGCCGTTCGACGGGCCGGGCCGTGCCCGACATGCGGGGCCGCTCGACGGGCCGGGCCGTGCCCGACATGCGGGGCCGCTCGACGGGCCGGGCCGTGCCCGACAAGCCGGGCCGCTCAACGGGCCG
>NZ_JBEZXU010000150.1:929-4210 GCF_040638175.1 Actinoplanes sp. NPDC026670 | reverse complement strand
GCTCTCACCGCTGTCTGAACATCCGTGAGACAGCGGTGAGAGCCGGCCGGACATGGAACGGCCCCGGTCGCCGCACTCCGTCGGGAGGCGGCGGCCGGGGCCGGGTGAAACTGTCAGTGGATGTCGAGGTTCCAGGACTTCAGGAGTTCCCGGGCCTCGTCCGACTCCGCGGTCACGGCGCTGACCGGCACACCGGTCCAGGTGGCCGAGCAGAGCAGGCGCAACGCGTCGACCGGGGTGCCGGAGCCGTCCAGGACCGCCCGGCCGTCGGCACGGGCGAGACACCAGCCACCGACCTCGGTCCACGCGGATTCGCCGTCACCGCTGGGGAGCCGCGACTCGTCCGCCGGACGGAACAGCGCAGACAGGTCGGCGCCCACATGCGTGGGGCGCTGGTTCTCGACGGCGGACAGCAGGTCGGCCGGGCCGGTCACCCCGGTCAGGACCAGCAGGCTGTCCATTCCGGCGGCCACCGCGCCCTCGATGTCGGTGTCCAGCCGGTCGCCGACGGCCAGTGGACGCTCGGCCCGGGTCTGCGCGGCGGCGGTCCGGAACAGGGCCGGCTGCGGTTTGCCGACCACCACGTCCGGGTCCCGGTCCAGGGCCGTCCGCAGCACCGCCACCAGTGAGCCGTTGCCCGGCAGGGGGCCGCGTGGGCTGGGCAGGGTCCGGTCGGTGTTGGTCGCGAACCAGGGCGCGCCATCCCGTACCGCCACGGTGGCTTCGGCCAGGATCTTCCAGCCGACCTCCGGGCCGTACCCCTGAAGCACGGCGACCGGATCGTCTTCCCGCGCGCTGACCGGGGTGAGGCCCGCGTCGCGGACCTCGGCGCGCAGCGCCTCCGCACCGACCACCAGGACCGGAGCTCCGGCCGGCAGTCGTTCGGCGAGAAGCGCCGCCGCGGCGCCGGCCGAGGTCAGCACCTCGGCCGGCTCCGCGTTCACACCCATGCCGGTCAGCAACGCCGCCACGTCCACGGCCCGCCGGGACGCGTTGTTCGTGGCGAACGCGATCGACGTCGCGCCCGAACGCAGCCGATCGATCGCGTCGGCCGCGCCCGGAATCGGCTTGTCGATCAGGAAGACGACGCCGTCCAGGTCGAAGATGACCAGGTCATAGCCGTCGGCAAGGTGATCGCTCACGCCTTCGGCTTCTCCTCGGTGGCGACCTTGTCGTCGCCGTCCTCGTCGTCGCCCTTGACGTCCTCGTCGACCGGCTTCTCCACCGATTCGGTGACCTTCTCGTCCTCGTCGCCGAGCGCGTCCGTGTTCACGTCGGTGTCCGCGACGTCGACCGGCTGGTGCTCGTCCTCGTCATCCTCGTCGTCGAGGTCGTCGTCGTCGGAGTCCGCGGCGTCGTCGGAGTCCGCGGCGTCGACCGGCTCGTCGTCCTCGTCATCCTCGTCGTAGTCGTCCTCGTCGTCGTAGTCGTCCTCGTCATCGTCGAGGTCGTCTTCGTCGTCGTAGTCACCGTCGGCGTCGCCACTGGTCTCGCGACCACCGTCGGCGGCGGCCGCGGACACCTCGGCGCCGTCCTCGTCCTCGTCGGCGTCGTCGCCCTCGATGGTGACCCCGTCGAGTTCGAGCAGGCGCTCGGCAGCGTCGGTGACCTGCTCCTCGTCGACGGCGGCGGTCCGTGCGAACCACTCCCGCGCCTCGTCGCGACGGCCGGCCGCCAGCAGCGAGTCCGCGTACGCGTACCGCAGGCGGGCCGCCCATTCCGCGTCGTCGTCGCCGGTCAGCTCCTTGACCTGGAGCATCGCCACGGCGGCGTCGTGCTGGCCCAGGTCACCCCGGGCGCCGGCGGCCACGATCAGCAGCTCGATCGCGCCGGCCTTCTCCAGGTTGGCCACGTCGGCGCCACGGAACAGGTCGATCGCCCGCTCCGGACGGCCGAGCGCCCGCTCGCAGTCGGCCAGCTCGGCCAGGTGCGTCTGCCGGCCGGTCATCCGGTGGTAGGTGCGCAGCTCCGCGATCGCGGTCGTCCAGTCGCCGGCCGCGTACGCCGCCAGACCGACGGCCTCCCGCACCACGGCGATCCGCGACGCGAGACGACGGGCCGCGATGGCGTGGTTGAGAGCCAGCTCCGAGTCCTCGTCGATGATCTGGCCGGCCGCCACCAGGTGCCGCGCGACCTTGTCGGCGACGTCCCGGGCCAGGCTCAGCAGCTCGGCGCGGACCTCCTGGTCGAGGTCGTTCGCGGTGATCTCCTCGGGGATCTCCGGCGCCTCAAAGGCAGGCTTGCCGGCCTCGTCCTGCGGACGCGAGTCGCGGTCCCGGTCCTGGCGGAACCCGTCACGGTCCCCACGAAAGCCACCGCGGTCGTCACGGTCCCCACGGAACCCGCCACGGTCGCCGCCACCCTGGTAACCACCCCGGTCGCGGTCGCCACCACGGAATCCGCCGCGGTCACCGCCACCCTGGTAGCCCGGACGGTCCCCGCCGCGGAACCCGCCACGGTCGCCGCCGGGACGGTCGCTGCGCTGCGGACGGTCGCCGTACGGCCGGTCCTGACGGGGACGGTCGCCGAAGGACCGCTCCCGGTCGCCCCGGAATCCGCCACCCTGCGGGCGGTCGCCGCCACGGAACCCGCCACGGTCACCGCCACCCTGGTAACCACCCCGGTCGCGGTCGCCACCACGGAATCCACCGCGGTCGCCACCGCCCTGGAAGCTCTCACGGGGGCCGCTACGGTCACGGTCTCCTCCCCGGAATCCACCCCGGTCGCGGTCGCCACCACGGAACCCACCGCGATCGCCGCCACCCTGGTAGCCCGGACGGTCCCCGCCACGGTCGCGGTCGCCACCACGGAACCCACCGCGATCGCCGCCACCCTGATAACCCGGACGGTCCCCGCCACGGTCGCGGTCGCCACCACGGAACCCACCGCGATCGCCGCCACCCTGATAACCCGGACGGTCGCCACCGCGGTCACGGTCGCCACCACGGAACCCACCGCGGTCACCGCCACCCTGGTAGCCACCCCGGTCGCCGCCACGGAATCCACCACGGTCACGGTCGCCGCCACCCTGGTATCCCGGACGGTCGCCACCACGGAATCCACCACGGTCGCCACCACCCTGCGAGCCACCACGGAACCCACCGCGATCGCCACCGCCCTGGTAGCCCGGACGGTCCCCGCCACGGTCGCGGTCACCACCACGGAACCCACCGCGATCGCCGCCACCCTGGTAGCCCGGACGGTCCCCGCCACGGTCGCGGTCACCACCACGGAACCCACCGCGATCGCCGCCACCCTGGTAGCCCGGACGGTCCCCGCCA
>NZ_JBEZXU010000150.1:0-832 GCF_040638175.1 Actinoplanes sp. NPDC026670 | reverse complement strand
CCACGGAATCCACCACGGTCGCCACCACCCTGCGAGCCACCACGGAACCCACCGCGATCGCCACCGCCCTGGTAACCGCCACTGCGGCCACGGTCGCCGCCACCCTGGTAGCCCGGACGATCGCCGCCGCGGTCGCGGTCGCCACCACGGAACCCACCGCGCTCTACGCCACGGTCACCACCGCGTGAGTCGCCACGGAACCCGCCGCGGTCACCACCGCCCTGGTAGCCACCCCGGTCACGGTCGCCGCCGCGGAAGCCGCCCCGGTCACCGCCACCCTGGTAGCCCGGACGATCGCCGCCGCGGTCACGGTCGCCACCACGGAACCCACCGCGGTCACCGCCACCCTGGTAGCCACCCCGGTCGCGGTCGCCACCACGGAACCCACCGCGATCGCCACCGCCCTGGTAACCACCCCGGGAACCTCCGCGGTCACGGTCGCCGCCCCGGAATCCGCCGCGGTCACCGCCGCCCTGGTAGCCACCCCGGTCGCCGCGGCGGCTGTCGCCGCCTCCGTCGCGGCTGCCTCCGGAACGACGGTCGTCGTCGCGGTTGCTGGAGCCGCCGTCCTGCGGTCCTGTACTCACGGATCATTCCTTCCAGTACGGCGGCGGACTACCTAGGCCCGAGTGGCCCTGCTCCGACACACGCTGTTCTCGATACACAAAGTTACTAGGGGATCTGCCCATAAACGCAGTCGAGGGCCGACCCCGAAGTGGGGCGGCCCTCGACCGATCACGTTGAGTCCGGCGGCGTCCTACTCTCCCACACCCTCCCGAGTGCAGTACCATCGGCGCTGGAGGGCTTAGCTACCGGGTTCGGAATGTAACCG
>NZ_JBEZXU010000149.1:0-4248 GCF_040638175.1 Actinoplanes sp. NPDC026670 | reverse complement strand
GAGCACACCCACGCCGACGAGCGGTGACCGGCCACACCGGCCCGGGCGGCGGCACCCGCCGCCGTCCGACACCACCTCGCGCGGTCGGGGTCGTGCAGCCACACGACCCCGACCACTACCTCCGGATACGAAACCGCCGACAGCAACCCCGACACCCGAGAGGCAGCACCATCATGACCACTGACACCGCCCGTACCTACACCCACCCCGACGTGTACCTGCGGGGCGTCGCCGAGGGCTGGGCCGAGGCCCAGACCGACCCGACCCGCATCGACTGGCCCGCCCGGCAGGCCACCGCCGCGATCCCGTTCACGGTCCGCTACGGCCGCCCGGTCAACCCGGGCGAGTCCACCGGCATCCGCTACGGCCGCAACCGGCTCGGGCACTGGGGCGAGACGCGGTGCGCCGACGCCGCGGTGACCGCCACCGACACCACCGGCGGCCGCTGGATCGTCATGATCGAGCGCCGCGACAGGTACGGCTGGGCGCTGCCCGGCGGGCACATCGACGCCGGCGAGACCCCGGCGCAGGCGGCGGCGCGGGAGCTGAGGGAGGAGACCGACCTGATCGTCACGCTCACCGACCCGTGGGTGCGGACGCTGCCGGCCCGCTACGTGCCGGACCCCCGCTGCTCCGACGAGGCGTGGATGGTCACCAACCTCACCACGATCGACCTCGGCGTCTACGAGCCGGACCACCTGCCGGTCCTCATCGCCGGCGACGACGCCGCCCGCGCCGCGTGGATCCGCGCCGACAGCTACACCGGCCTGGCCCGACACCTGGCCACCACCACCGGCGGCATCGTCTTCCCGGCTCACCAGCAGATGCTCACCGACCTGCTCGGCGGCCCGGCCTGGCCGACCCTGGACATGGTGGCCGAGATCGACGGCATCGCCCTGGCCGACATCGGCGAGGACGGCGACATCATCGCCCAGGGCCACCACGACCCGACCCGAATGCTCACCGCGCTGCGCCGCTACGCCCGCGAGGTGTGGGGCGAGGCCCTGGAACCGGCGGACCCAACCGACCCGACCGCGCAGATTCGCCACCAGTGGGTCGTCAACACCGGCGACGGCACGGACCCGCAGCAGTGGTGCCTGCAACCGGCCGTACCGGACGCCGCGGGCGCCATCCCGGTGACCCGCTGGTTCCAGCAGTGAGCACCACCGCTGGGCCGCTCGATGGCTGGGACGTCTGCGCCCTCACCGGATGCCCCCTCGGCGATCCGGACGCCGCCGAGCCCGACGACATCGACGAGATTCGGGACACCGGGATCGCCCACGGCGTGCGGCACGTCAGCATCTCCGACCACTGGTGGATCGACACCCGCGTCGGCAGCGCGCCGGTGGAGCTCGCCGCCAACAACACCCTCGTGCTCGCCGCCGCCGCGTGGCTGGCCCACCACGAGGGGGCCGACTACTGCATCCGCAGCACCGAGTACGTCGGCGAGTGGCGCGGCTACCAGCTGCTCGCCAGCGACCTGCTGCGCGCCGTCGACGAGGCCGTTCACCACCCCTTGTGACCTTGCAGTGTGAAACTGTAAGGTGATGTGTGGAGGGTGGAGCACTCGACCGGAGGAGGAGAACGTGGGCGCACGGCAGGCGTACGAGGTCGGAGCGGGCGAGTACGAGGACTACCGGATCCTGGCCCTCTTCGAGTCCGCGACAGACGCGCAGGCGTTCGCCGACCACCACAACCTGACCAACATCGAGCGGATCTCGCGCGGGAACTGCTCTCCGGCGCTCGTCAGCGAGTCGACGGCCACCTACTACCCGGCCGGCACGTGGCGCCCGACCTCCACGGAGGTCATCGACGGCACGCTGGCCGACTCCCGCGCACTCACCCAGCACTGACCTCACCAGAGAAGGAGTAAGGCCATGGACACCGTGCTCGCGGTCATTCTCGCGATCGGCATTCCGGTCGCCCTCGTGTTCGGCATCGGCCCCCTGTTCTTCAACAGTCGGCGGTTCTGACCGCCCCCGCCGCTACCGGGCCGACCCCTTGGTTCGGTGGCGCGCGGAGGTCGCCAGAGCGGCTGGAGACCCGGAGAGGACACGACATGCAGGTGGAGCAGATCGCCGCCGACATGCGCAAGACCCTGGCGATGCCGGGCAGCTCGCCCGGCGTGGAGCGCTGGATCGCGCTCGGCTACATCACCGGGATCGCCCGACCGGCGTCGAGCTGCGCCAGCGCGGGCATGAGCGACGCGGACCGGCTCGCCGCGATCCGCGCCGTGCTGGACGCGCTGGACCTCATCGACGCGGACCACGCGGACAACGCCGAGTGGACCACCGAGCAGGTGTTGGCGTACCTGGCGGAGCAGAACCGGCCGGTGAACGCGAAGACCTGGTCCGGGTACGTCTCCCGGGGCCAGGCCCCCGCGCCCGTTCGGCACATCAGCCGGACCCCGGTGTGGGACTCCGCCACGATCCGGGCCTGGCACGCCGGCCGGCGCGGCCAGGCGTGGCGTGCGAGCCCCGACACGACGGAAACGGCCCAGGGCCCCGACGACACCCGGTGAGCACCTAGACGCCGACGACGGCGCCCAGGGCACCCCCGACCATCCCCCGAGGAGGCAGACACATGGGTTGGATCAACAGGGCACTCGGCACCGGCCGGGACCTCAACCGCGTCGAGACCGAACTGGCCGGCATGGGCCCCAGGGACCCCCGCCGCACCAAACTCAGCAAGGAGGCCGCCCGCCTCCAACAGCAGCAGACCGCCGAGATCTCCAAGGCCCTGCACAACGGCGCGGACGAGCAGACCGTCCGCTTCGCCTTGGGAATGCACGGGCAGGGAGCCGACCGCGCCGACAACCGGGGCCGACCCACTCCCGCGCAGACCTTGCAGCAGATGATCGACCGCCACGGCATCGACACCGTTACCGAGGCCCTGCACCGCAGAGGCTGACCGAACCCGACCCCCGCCGCTGGCGACGTCGACGAGCCGGTCCGGACCAAGGGCAACTCCACGCAACCGAATACGTAAGACACCTTGCAAATTATCTGCAAGGTGCCTTACGCTTTGAGGATGGACAACACACCCTTCGGGTTGCGACCACTCGTCGAGCGGCACGGCGATCCGGTCGACGTTGAGGACGCCCGGGCCCGCTGGTCCGAACTGGTCACCGCCGCCGAGGCCGGCACCATCACGCTGATCACCCGGGACCGGTACCAGTGGGCCGCCCTGGTGCCGATGAGCGAGGTCGCCGAGATCTCCCCCAACCTGCCGACCTGGCCGGTGTCCGACGCCCGCGCCAAGCTCGGTCACCTCGTCGGCGAGGTGCACAGCCTTGGCACCCGCGTGCAGGTGCTCACCCGCCACCGCCGGCCGGTCGCCGCACTGATTCACCCGAGCGCCCTCGTCGACCGACCCGAGCCGGCCGACCGGTTGCCCGCCGAAACGCTGCTGCGCGACGGCCACCGCATCGAACTCATCTTCGACCCCGGCCAGCCCGGCCGCCTGGACCCTGACGGGAACGTCCTGGAGGAGCCGGAGGACTGGTTCTACGCCGCCAACGCCTACGACAACCGCGACACCGTCGTCGCGGTCGGCGTCGGCGACACCCTCGGCGAGGCCCTGCTGCGACTGGCCCCGCCGCCGGCCGTGGAACTCGCCGACAGCCCGCCGTTCTGATCGGCGCATTCCGCAGAATCAGGCCCCGGCTCACGGCCATCGGCCGATGCCTCCATAACTGATCTTATCGAGGCACGAAAACGTCAGACCCGACCCGTAGCGTTGCCCGGGTCGGTGCCCATCCTGCGACAACACCCGTTGTCGCAGCCTTGACAACACTTGTTGTCGCCCGGTTAGGTGAGCGTCATGGAAACAGGTGTTGTCAAAGGCGGGTTGGCCCGCGTCGGTTTGCCCTTGACCGACGAGCAGCGGCGGCAGATGAACGAGCGAGCCGGTGACCTCATCGACCGGGCCGTGCTGCACGCGCTCGGCGTGGGCTCGCCGGACTGGCTGGCGAAGGCCCAGGCGCAACGGCCGGAGAAGACGACGATGGCCGAGGTGTCCATCAGTGACCTACTCAGGGAGGCCCGGCGGCGCCGGCCGAAGGAGACCGCGCTCGCCGAGGTGGCCATCAGTGAATACCTGCTGGCGTGGCTGGGCCAGATCAGCGCGGGTGCCGCGCAGACAGCGGCGGAGAGCGGCGCCTCGTACGTCGAGCTAGGGGCGGCTGCGGGGATGACCCGGCAGGGAGCCAAGCGCCGCTGGCCCGGCCTGCCGTGACGGCGGCCGACG
>NZ_JBEZXU010000148.1:0-4545 GCF_040638175.1 Actinoplanes sp. NPDC026670 | reverse complement strand
ACACCGAAATCCTCGAAACCACCGCAATCGCCGCATAAGATCAACACACACGGATCGCGCTGGCTGCCTCTTACACCACGCCAGCGGACGTGACCCCTCCCTGCATCCGCAGCCGCTCCCGTCGCCGCATCCCCGGCCGATCCCCTCGCCGTGTCCGCGGCCGATCCTCTGCCGTGTCCTGCCCAGTCTTCGGACCGGAGCACTGGTCACGATGCGACTGAGGCATCGACTCGAGGCGTAATGTCTTATTCACAACGATTCGTCACCGACCGGTCTCGTAGATCTTGCACGGTTCTCCTCGTTCGCCGCGATCTTGCAGGGTTCTTCACGCGTGGACGTGGTTTGTCGTGCAAGGTCTACTGCGCCGAAGAGACCTTGCAGCTTTCTTCCCGTCGGGACGTGGAAAGGGCTGCAAGATCGGCGCGAGCCTGAAATGTCGTGCAAGATCCGCGGGCAGCGAGCCGAAGGAGGCGAAACCGGAGGAGTCGTAGCCGCAGGAGTCGTAGCCGCAGGAGTCGTTCCGGCCGAAGAGCCGTCAAACGGTTGAGGGCTGTCCGTCTCAAGTTGAGGCGGCTGCGCAGAAGGCTCACAGGTGTGCCCGACGTCAACAAGATCGCGCCTGGACACACGCGGACGGACGTGGGCGGGTGGGTCGTCGTGGATCGGCGGGCGCGCAAGCAGATCGGCGGGCGCGCGGGCGCGGGGCGTGGGGCGCGAGGCGCACTGGCGGATCGGCGGGCGTAGGGGCGCGCGCGTGGGCGGATCGGCGGGCATAGGCGGCGGGCGCGGGCGGGCGGATGGACGCGGGAGACGGATGGGCGCGGGTGGGCGTGGAGGGGGTGTGGTCAGGCTATGTCTACTGTGAAGCCGGTGCCGGTGGCGGCCAGGACGGTGTCGACGGTTTGGTCGTCGGCGAGGCGGCGTAGGACCAGGCCGCCGGGGGTGACGTCGAAGACAGCGCGGTCGGTGATGATGCGGTCGACTACTCCGGCGCCGGTCAGGGGCAGGGTGCAGCTGTCGACGATCTTCGGGGTGCCGTCCTTGGCGACGTGTTCGGTGACGACGATGACACGTGGGGTGCCGGCGACCAGGTCCATGGCGCCGCCCATGCCTTTGACCAGTTTGCCGGGGATGGTCCAGTTGGCGAGGTCGCCGTTAGCGGCCACCTGCAGGGCGCCGAGGATGGCGGTCTGCACATGACCGCCGCGGATCATGCCGAACGAGGTGGCCGAGTCGAACACCGACGCCCCGGGCAGGAGCGTGACGGTCTGTTTGCCGGCGTTGATCAGGTCGGGGTCCTCGTCGCCGTCGTACGGGAACGGGCCCATGCCGAGGATGCCGTTCTCGCTCTGGAGTGTCACCCGTACCCCGGCCGGAAGGTTGTTGGCGACCAGCGTGGGGATGCCGATGCCGAGGTTCACGTATTGGCCGTCGATCAGTTCGGCGGCGGCGATGGCGGCCATGTCGTCACGCGTCCACACGGGGCCGCACCGTCCTCTGTTCGATGTGCTTCTCATGGAGCTCGGTGCGGACCAGATGGTGCACGTAGATCCCCGGCGTGTGAATGTCGTCCGGGTGCAGGAAGCCGTCCTCGACGAACGAGGCCTCCGCGATGGTGATCCGGCCGGCGGTCGCCACCAGGGGGTTGAAGTTGCGGGCGGTCAGCCGGTACCGCAGGTTGCCGACGAGGTCGGCTCGATGGGCGCGCACCAGGGCCAGGTCGGCGACGATGGCGCGCTCGAGGACCGTACGCATGCCGTCGAAGTCTTTGTGGGGTTTGCCGTCGGCGACCGGGGTGCCGGCGCCGGTCGGGGTGTAGAAGGCGGGGATGCCGGCGCCGCCGGCGCGTAAGCGCTCGGCGAGGGTGCCCTGGGGGACGAATTCGACGTCGAGTCCGCCGTCCAGATACTGCTGGGCGAACAGCTTGTTCTCGCCCACGTAGGACGCCAGCACCTTGGTGACCTGCCGGTTCTCCAGGAGCAGGCCGAGCCCTCGGCCGTCGACGCCCATGTTGTTGCTGACGATGGTGAGGTTCTTGACCTCGGTGTCGCGAAGCGCGGTGATCAGCGAGGTGGGGATGCCGGACAGGCCGAAACCCCCGACGGCCACCGTCATGCCGTCCCGGGCGACGGCGGCGACGGCTTGCGCCGCGCTGTCGACGAGTTTGCTCATGGCCGGGCACGGTAGGTGTTGTCTCCGGCGGCGCCGTCGAACTGATCACTGGGCGGCTGTGGTGGGCGTTCGGTGCTCATAATGTGGGCATGCAGGGTTCACAGTTGGTCGGGCGGATGGCCGCGGTGCTGCGCCGCGTCGGGTCGGGCGCGGCCGACGGCGTCACCACCGCCGACGTGGCGGCGGCGACCGGGCTGCCGCGGTCGACGGCGCAGCGGGTGCTGGCGGCGCTGACTGAGGAGGGGTTCGTCGACCGGGACGCGCGCCGTGGCCGCTGGTATCTCGGGCCGGAGCTGTTCCTGCTCGGGTCGGTTGCGGCCGAACGCTACGACGTGACGTCGACCGCCCGTGACATCCTGCGGTCGCTGGCGGCCAAGACCGGGGAGAGTGCGTTCTTCTCGGCCCGGCGTGGTGACGAGACGGTGTGCCTGGCCGGTGCGGAGGGCAGTTTCCCGCTGCGGTCGCACGTGCTGCACGAGGGGATCCGGTTTCCGCTGGGGGTGGCGTCGGCTGGGCTGGCTGTGCTGGCCTACCTGCCGGTGGCGGACGCCGCGGACTACGTGCGGTCGCGGGGTGCGGAACTCGCTGCCGCCTACGGCGATCAGCACCAGGCGGCGATCCTGTCCCGGCGGGTGGCGGCGACACGCAAACGGGGGTACGCCGTGAACCCCGGCCTGATCGTGCCCGGAAGCTGGGGTGTCGGGGCGGTCGTGTTCGACCGGGCCGGGTCACCGGCGTGGGCGCTGAGCCTGACCGGTGTGGAGTCCCGTTTCAACGGCGACCGCACGGCCCAGCTGGGCACGCTCCTGCTGGAGGCGGCGCACGCCCTGACCCAGCGGATCACCCGCCGCGGTTGACCCGGACCACGACCGCCAGCCGTCGCTCAGCACGGTCAAACCGCCCGCATTCCAGCACTCAGCGACGGCTCACGGTCCCGGCCGTCGCTCAGCACGGTCAAACCGCCGGCATTCCAGCGTTCAGCGACGGCTCGCGGTCTTCAGTCGGTGGCGGAGGCGGTGAGCGCCCAGGTGAGGCCTTGGACCGGGTCCTCGATCGTCAGGTTCAGGAAGCACATCTGCTCGGCGGGGCGGTGCCAGGCCACGCAGCGCAGGCGTTCGACGAAGACGGTCACCGGGTCGCCACCGGCCATCAGGCTCAGCGCCCGCCAGACGGCGAGCCGCCCCAGGGCCTGACCGCCCTCCTCCGCGACGGCGTACGGGCCGAAGCCGGTCGCCAAGTGCACCAGATGCGGGTACGCCTGGGCGAACGACACCTCGGCGGCACGGCACGTCTCCCGGTCGGCGGCGATCGTGGCGGCGGCTTCCCAGGCGGTCGTGCGGAACGCGTACGCCCGGATCGGTTTATGGGGTTCATTGAGGTTTTCCAGGACCGTGACGGCCGGGTGCTCGATCGGATCCGCGCTCGCCGGGGACAGCGGGACGCCGCCGGGCAGGTTCTCGATCAGCCAGTGCGGGAAGCACCAGATGTGGCTGCCCGCGCTGCCGGTCGAGTGGTACTCGGGGATGTCATCCTCCGGGTCCCAGTGGGCGGATTCCCACGACTCCAGGAGCAGCGGGATCTCCGAGGGAACGACACCGCGCAGATCCTCGCCGTGCAGCACCCTGGTCTGCGCGACCAGTTCACGGACCCGCGGGTGGGTCAGGTGCGGAGCGAGGTCGTGCCACGGCCGCTGGGCGACCACCTCCCACAGCGGCCCGGGGAAACCCACCACCTCGCCTGGGTACAACTCGGCCGCCGCGACCGCCAGGGCCGGCGGCGCCTCCACGGCGATCATGTGGGCCAGTTCGCGCCGCTCCTCCGGGGTCGCGACGTCGCCGGCGGCCAGACCGAGCAGATCCGCCCAGCGCCCTTCTTCGATCAAGAGCATTCTGTTCCGGTACGCAACACTGGTCACCGGAACATACTCACGGCCCATGTGCGGGGAGATCAACCGAATTGCCGTGGAGCGCCTACCCGGCGATGCGCCGCCGCCTCAGCTTGAGAAGGTCAGCCCGCAGGCGGATGACATCCTCCCGGAAACGCCTCCCCACGGAGACTTCCGCCAGGTCGGCGACTGCCCATGAGAGCGATCCATTGCGTTCACAAAACGGACTTTCCTCCTCGCTGCCAGCAAGGCCCTCCCCGAACGGGCGACTTGACGACGGGGCGACGGACACCTCCAAAGAAGCCTCCACAGCTCGTCGGCCACAGCCCGTCGCTCGCCGCTCGCCGCCCGTCGCTCATCGCTCGCCGCTCATCGCCCGTTGCTCGCCACTCGCAAAACCCTGCATCGGTACGGTGGAAGCGAACCGCCCGCACGAATCCACGGCGACCTGTGGCCGGGGAATCTGCTGTGGGCGGCCGACGGCCGGG
>NZ_JBEZXU010000147.1:0-5012 GCF_040638175.1 Actinoplanes sp. NPDC026670 | reverse complement strand
GCCCGTCGCTCGCCGCCCGCGGCCCGTCGCTCGCCGCCCGCGGCCCGTCGCTCGCCGCCCGCGGATCTTGCACGAGTTTTCATCCTCGCGCCGATCTTGCATGCCTTTCCCAATCCCGACCGGAATAAGGCTGCAAGGTCCGTCCGGCGCAGTAGACCTTGCACGACAAACCACGCCCAGACGTGAAAGATCGTGCAAGATCGCCGCGGAGGTGGAGAAACGTGCAAGATCTGCAACGCTGGCCGGGGCCTGATCCTGAAAGGGGGCCGAGCTAGGATCGCCGGATGCCTGAGCGTGCCCCACTGCTGCGTACGCTGGTCGCGCTCGCCGTGACACTGGTCGCGGGGGCGGCCCTGCTGTTCGGGCAGCCGGCCACCTCGGGACCGCCGCAGCCGCTGTCGGTCGGGGCGGCCTGGCCGAACGCCGAGCGCGGCAACAGCCCGTCGCATCTGGCGGACGGGAGCACGTACACCCCGGGTTGGTTCTTCGATGCCCGGACGTCGGCCGGCACCGCCCGGACCGCTGACAACAAGTTCCTGCGCCTGGTCGTCCTGGAGCCGGACAAGACCGAGCGTGAGCTGCGGCGGGTGCCGTCCACCGACCGGGGCCCGTTCTCGGCTCTGACCAGCGAGGGCGACACCCTGGTCTGGGTGGAGACGATCAAGAGCCGGCCGCAGCTGTGGACGGCCGACCTGAAGTCCGGGAAGCCGGCCCACCTGCTCACCGAGGATGTCGGCGCGCTGCGGCTGTACGCCTCCCAGTACGACCTGACCGTCACGAACGGCATCGTGCGATGGACGGCGGCGGCCGGTGACAGCACCGAATTCCGGTCGACGGCGGTGACCGGTGGCCCGGTGACGGTTCAGCGGGTGCCCGGCGACTGGGGTCTGTCGGCCTGGCCGTGGGCGGTCGACGGGCAGACCGCCGCCACCGGCGCGACCACCCTGCACAACCTCACCACCGGCCAGGACGTCAAGGTGCCGGCCGGGCGGCGGGCGGTCACCGCGTGCAGCCCGGCCTGGTGTGAGGTGGTGTCGCTGAACGAGGAGGGCGACACCCGGATCGAGTTGTCGCACGCGGACGGTTCGGCGCGCCGCACCATCGCCGAGGGCACATACCAGACGGTCATCAGTGATGTGGCGGTGCTGGACCGGTTCCAGGTGATCGGCCGGGTCGGTCCGCAGTCGGAGCTCAGCGGCAACCAGGAACTGCTGGTCTACGACCTGACCGACCGGAGCACGGTGCTGATCAGCCCGGACGCGGCCGACATCTCGTACCGGGGCGGGGTGCTGTGGTGGTCGACCGGCGACCGCAGTTCGTACGTGCGCAACTCCCTGGACCTGCGGACGATCTAGAGCGCCGCGGGCGGGTGTCGTCCCCAGTGCTTAGGCGTACGGCTGCTTCGGCTCGTCGATCTCCTGCCACGACCGCACGTCGAGGTAGGCGAGTTGCGCCTGGTTGACCGGGTCGGTGCCGACCTGTGGGCTGTAGACGCCGACGACGTCCACCCAGGCGTCCGGCGGCGCGTCGATCGGGGCGCCCGCGAGACCGATTTTGATCGGCCGGCCGTCGGCGGCGCAGCAGGCCAGCACCATCCGGGCGAGCATCGGCTTGCCGTCCGGCCCCGGGGTGATGAAGCCCCTCAGCTTCACGTTGCGGCCGGTCAGGCTCTTGCCGCCGTCGAAGACCGCGCGACCGGCGTAGTCCATCAGCCCGACCTCGACCGGATCGCCGTCGGGCAGCGGCGGATAGTCGGACGCCGCGGCCGGGCCGACACTGCCGGACTGACCGGCCGCGAACGAGCCCAGCGCCGGTGGGGAGAGCAGCAGCAGGGCCATCACCGGGGCGAGGAGCAGCCAGCCGACCCGCGGCTCATGACTGCCGTGCCCATGACCGTCGTCGTGGCCGTGCTCGTCGTGCGCTGGCCGCGACGAACCGTGCACCGGCTCCGAAGACCCGCGCGCCGCCTCCGAAGCACCGTGGACCAGCTCCGAAGCACCGTGGGCCGCCAGCGAAGAACTGTGGACCGGCTCCGAAGACCCGCGCGCCGGGTCCGATGAACGTGACCGGGCCGCGCGGAGGTCGTACCAGATGGTCATGATCGCAGCGGTGACCAGCAGGATGCCGGCGCCGAGCAGGAAGGGCCGTAGGCCCTCTTTGACGTAACGCAGGAACGTGTCGGTGACGGTGGACCTGATGATCGCCCCGCCGAAGAGCAGCATCACCACCGCCTGGGTGATGCGGGTCATAGCAGCACCGCTCCGAACGCGGTGCCGACCACGATCGCCGCGACGAACGTGGTCGGCGCGAACCGGACCATGAACCGGCGGCCGAACACACCGGCCTGCATCGAGATCAGCTTCAGGTCGACCATCGGGCCGACGACCAGGAAGACCAGGCGCGACGTCAGCGAGAACTGGGTCAGCGAGGCGGCGACGAACGCGTCGGCCTCACTGCAGATCGAGAGGAGTACGGCCAGAGTCGCCAGCACCAGGATCGACACGATCGGGTCGTCGGCGAGTTTCTGCAGCCACGCGCCGGGGACGACGACGTTGATGGTGGCCGCCGCCGCCGCGCCGATGACCAGGAAGCCGCCCGCGTGCATCACGTCGTGCCGGCAGGCCGCCCAGAACGCCCGCGCCTTCGAGGTGTCGTCGAGGTCCGGCCGGTGCGGCAGCTTGATCCACTCGGTCTTGCCGAGGCGCAGCCACAGCCAGCCCATCGCGACCGCGACGACCAGGCTGGCCAGTCCGCGGGCGACCGCCATCTGCGGCTGCCCGGGGAACGCGATCACGGTGGCGGTCAGCACGATCGGGTTGATCGCCGGCGCGGCCAGCAGGAACGCCAGCGCCGCGGCCGGGGTGACCCCGCGGCGGATCAGCGAACCGGCGATCGGGACGCTGCCGCACTCGCAGCCGGGCAGGATGACACCGGCCATGCCCGCGGCCGGGACGGCGAGCGCCGGATGGTTCGGCAGGGCGCGGGCCCAGAAGCTGCGCGGCACGAACACCGCGATCACCGCGGACAGCACCACCCCGAACACCAGGAACGGCACGGCCTGCACCATCACCGAGACGAACACCGTCGTCCAGGTCTGCAACCCCGGCCCGGACAGCCACCCGGCCAGCCGGTTACGCACCAGCAGCAGGAGCACCAGCACCACGGCCAGCCACTCCAGCGACCCGATCTGCCACGAATCGGCTGCCGGCTCGGGGCGGGTCTTCGTGCTCTCGGCGGTACTCACAGGCTGCTCCCCTCGGACCGCGTCACAACCTACCCGCTCCCGAAAGGTTTCAGATCAGCGCCGGGCCGCCGATCTGGAACCACATGGCCGACAAGCAGATGATCAAGCCCGAGGACCTGGACGCCGTTTTCGCGACCCTGGTCGCCCAGCAGCCGGACGCGTTCGTCGCGGCCATCGGCCGGAACGGGCTGTTCACCGCGATGCCGCCGGAGATCGCCGGCACCGGCCTGCGGCCGATCGAGGGCGCGTCGTCCATGCTCGGCCTGGTCGTCACCGACGACCACCGGGTGGTCATCGACACCTGGTCGCAGGCCCTCGTCGAAGGCGCGGCGAGCTGTGTGATCCACCTGACGGCCGCGCCGGACCGGACGGCCCGGATGCATCTGGTCGACCTCAGCCACCGGTACGGCGTGCTGCTCGGCATCATCAGCGGATCCGGTCTCGCCGCCGACCTGACCCTGACCCCGGAGCTCGTCCGGCCACGCATGGTCACCATGGTGAAGAACCCGACGTCGCTGGTCACCGAGGTCGGCCCGGAGATCCTCCCGCTGCTCGGCTGGGCCCCGGACGAACTGGTCGGGCAGCGCACCCTGGAACTCGTGCACCCCGGCGACCAGCAGCGGGCCATCGCCAGCTGGATGGACATGCTCGGCACCCCGAACGGGTCGGCCCGCCGGGTACGGCTGCGGCACCTGCACCGCGACGGGCACACCGTGTGGTTCGAGGTGACCAACCACAATCACCTCGCCGACCCGGACAGTCCCCGGGTGGTCGCCGAGATGCTGGACATCTCCGACGAGATGGCGGCACAGGAGGCGGTCCGGGCCGCCGAGCAGCTGATGCGCCGGCTCACCGAGACGATTCCGCTGGCCATCCTCCAGGTCGGCCCGGACGGCGCGATCACGTTCCTCAACGAGCAGGCCGCCCGGCTGGTGCGGGCCCAGATCGGCGACGACCTCGCCGCGGCGCTCCTGGAACTCGCCGAGCCCGTCGACCGCCGGCAGGCCGGCGCGGCTCTCGAAGGCGTTCTCACCGGCAAGGACACCGATTTCGAGTACGGCCACCGCGAACCCGGAGCGGGCATCCGCCGGATCCGCGCGAACCTGCGGGCGCTGACCGACGACTCCGGGGCGGTGACCGGCGCGATCGTCTGCCTCGCCGACGTCACCGAGGAGGTGCTGCTGCGCGAACGGCTGTGGCGTCAGGCCACCTTCGACGAGCTGACCGGCTGCCACAACCGGGCCGCGACGGTCGCCGCCCTCGAGGACTCCCTCGGCGCCTCCGACCGGCACGCCGGCACCGCGGTGATCTTCCTGGACCTCAATTCCTTCAAACCCATCAACGATCGGTACGGCCACGCCGCCGGCGACCTGCTGCTGAGCCAGGTGGCCACGAGTCTGCGCGGCGCCGTTCCGTCCACCGGCATCGTCGGGCGGATCGGCGGCGACGAGTTCGTGGCCGTGTGCCGCGACGTGACGGGCCGTGAACACGCCGACCGGATCGGCGCCGACCTGCTGGCGGCACTGAGCGCGGCCCGGGTCCGGGTGGACGGGGCGACCCTGGTGCCGCAGGCCAGTCTCGGGGTGGCCTGGTCGCCCTACGGGGAGGGCAATCCGGACGAGTTGATGGCCCAGGCCGACGCGGCCATGTACGCGGTCAAACGAACCCGCGGCGCGTCCCGCCCGGCCGCCCTGACCCCGGCCGGCGCCTGAGCAGCGCGCCGGCCTCAGTCGCCGTCGCCTGCCGCTTACCGCCAGCGCTGGCCGCT
>NZ_JBEZXU010000146.1:0-5148 GCF_040638175.1 Actinoplanes sp. NPDC026670 | reverse complement strand
CGCAGCCACCCGACCCGCAACCGGGAACCGAACGACATCAGAGCACTCTTGGTGAAACCGGCGCCGTCACGAGCCGCATTGAACAACTTCGCCCGGCCCATGTCGTCTTTACCGAGGTCCCGGCCCTGCTGCCAGCGGGCATCGGCACGCATCCGGCCGGCCCGGTCGAAAGCCTCCCGCAACGCCGCGTTGTACAACGCGGTCCCGGCATGGAAACGAGCCCGGACTTTACGCCGCTGCGACGGCGAGAACGACACCCGGAACGACACGACAAACACCGTCGCACCTTTCGGCCGTTTCCGTTCCCGCCCCATTATCGAACAAACGTACCACCCAGCCTGACCGGGCTGGTGCCGGGCCAGCGCACGGGTTTACCCGGCCGTAAACGACCGGGCTCGCACCCGCAAAGCACAGGTCGACAACGGCTTCTGGGACACCGCCCGCGCGGTCTGGCCGCTGTACTCGCTGCTCGCCCCGACCAGGACCGGCGAAATGCTGGACGGTGTCGTCAACGCGTACAAGAACGGGGGTTGGACTCCCCGCTGGACCGGGCCCGGCTACATCGACATCATGGTCGGCACCAACCAGGACCTGGCCTTCGCCGACGCCTACCAGAAGGGGGTGCGCAACTTCGACTATTCCGCCGCGTACGCCTCGATGGTCAAGAACGCGAGTGTCTACTCGAGTTCCGGTGCGCGCGGACGCAAGGGCATCGAGGTGTCCACGTTCAAGCGGTACGTGCCGACCGACGTCCGCGGCGAGGCGGCCTCCTGGACCCTGGAGGACGCCACCAACAACTTCGGGATCGCGCAGCTCGGCCGGGCCCTGGGCTTCAACGAGGACGCCGACTACTTCCAGAACCGGGCCCTCGACTACGCCAACCTGTACTCCCCGTCGGTCGGCTTCTACCGCGGCAAGCAGACCTCAGGCGCCTGGCGAACCACCGATTCGGCGTTCAAACCGAACGAATGGGGCTGCGACTTCACCGAGGGCGCGCCCTGGCACTACGCCACCCCGGCCCCGCAGGACCCGCAGGGCATGGCCAATCTGTACGGCGGCCGCGCCCAGCTCTCCGCCAAGATCGACGCGGTGTTCGCCGCGTCCCGTGACTACCTGCCCGGCTGCTACGGCGGCACGATCCACGAGATGCGCGAGGCCTACGACACCAACATGGGCCAGTACGCCCACTCCAACGAGCCGATCCACCACATGCTCTACATGTACAACTACGCCGGAACGCCCGCGAAGACACAGAACCGGGTCCGCGATGTCCTCACCAAGCTCTACGACTCCGGCGCCGGAACCGGCAACGGCTACCTCGGCGACGAGGACAACGGACAGATGTCGGCCTGGTACGTGTTCAGCGCCCTCGGCTTCTACCCGGCCCGGATGGGCAGCACCGACTACACCATCGGGGCCCCGCTGCATCCCCGGGCGACCATCAACCTGGAGAACGGCCGGACGTTCACGGTCGCCGCGCCCGGCGTGAGCGACACCAACCGCTACATCCAGAGCGCCACCCTCAACGGGGTCGCCTACACGAAGAACTACCTCACCCACGCCGACCTGCTCGCCGGCGGCACCCTCACCTTCACCATGGGATCGGCCCCCTCGACGTGGGGAACCGGCACGGGCGACATCCCCGAGTCGATCACCTCCGGAAGCACCGCGCCGCGACCGCTGGCCGACCGGGCCACCGGCGGCACCCTGACCGCCAGCGGCGAGAACGGCACCACCGAGGGCCGGGCGAGCCTGGTCGACGACACGTCGCTGACCAAGTGGCTGACCTTCCAGAACACCGCCACGCTGGAGTACCGGTTTGCCGGCACCGGGACGGCCGCGGTCCGGCAGTACACCCTGACCTCCGCCAACGACTTTCCGCAACGCGACCCGAAGAGCTGGACGTTGCAGGGATCCACCGACGGCAGCACCTGGGTCACCCTGGACACCCGCACCGACCTGGACTTCAGCGACCGCCGCCAGACCAGGGCGTTCGTCATCGGCAACACCACCGCCTACCCTCGCTACCGGCTGCAGATCACCGCCAACCACGGCGCAGCCGAGACCCAGCTCGCCGAATGGGAACTGCTCGGCTGACCCGCACCACCCTTGCGCCGTCTTGTATCGGCCCATTGACACAAACATGAAGGCCCTGCTTCCCTTGTACCGGGCAGCCGATACAAGGAGTGGTCATGGACACCGCCGCACGATGTCGAGCACTGGGTCTGGCGCTCGGCGCGGGAATCGGCTTCGCGCTGACCCGCACCTACCTGTTCGACTTCGCCCCGGTCGTTCTCGCTCTGTGCCTGAGCATCGGTGTCCTCGCCGGCGAAGCGGTCTCCCGCCGGCCCTCGGGTGAGCGCCGAGCCGCCACCCTGCGCACCCGCCGAATGAGGGACTACCTGCCGTTCCGGCCGATCGCGGTCAGTCTCGCGCTGACCTCGGCACTCGTGGCGCTGTCATGGTGGTTCCCGACCCCGGACCATCCCGACCACCAAGTGATCTACTTCGGGACGGCGGCACCCGTCACCCTGATGGCCAGCTGGGCGACCCTCGCCACCGGCGCCCTTCTGGCACTGCTCAGCGCATGGCTGGTGGTCCGGAGCCCGCAGAACGTCTCGGAGGGCGGTGGCGCGGCCGCCGACGAGACGTGGCGCCGCACCACCGTGAACAACCTCGCCGATGCCTACGCCACGCTGTCCGCCACGATCTTCACCGCTGCCACGTTCTGGTACGCCGATGCGCAGATGGACTGGCGCGGCGGCGGATCCCCGGTATGGGGTTTCGCGCTGAGCCTGCTCGCGGGACTGGGGCTGACCGCCGTCGCCTACTACGCGGGATCTCTCCTGCGGCCCCGGCACAGCACCACCGGTGACCGGCGTGTCGCGGTTGAGGTGCCGTGAGCTCCGACCCGGCCGTCCGCCTCGAAACACACTCGGCGGTACCCCCGTACGAACAGATTCGCCACCAGATCGCCGACCTGATCCGGCATGGCACTCTCCCCGCGGGCAGCAAACTCCCACCGGTACGACAGTTGGCCGCCGACCTGGGCGTCGCCAACGGAACCGTCGCCCGCGCCTACCAGGAACTCGAGGCGACCGGGCTGGTCATCACCCGCCGCGCCGCCGGAACCCGCGTCGCAGCAACGACAACACTCTCACCGCAAGCCCGCGCCGAAGCCCTCGCGGACCGCGCACAAGACTTCGTCCTGGCCGCCCGCCAACTCGGCGCCACCGACACCGAACTACGCGAAGCCATCAACCAAGCTCTGACCCGGACCACCGACACCGCCGTCGCGCTCACGCCCGAATCGCGGTCACAGCCCGATCAGTAAACGAACATCCAGCCTTTGACCAGGGCGGCCGCCGATACCACGACCATCGTGGCTCGGGCGGTGGTCCGGCCGTGGTCGGCGGTCGCTTCGATCGAATGTGCGGAGATCGACCACCGGTTCGTGGCGGCGATTCACGGACCGGTCCTGATCGGCCCGGACGGCACCCCGGCCGCCGTCATCCCCGCCTTGGGCTCCTACTCACGACGCCGCGCTGAGCGCCGGACCGATCAGCTTCGAGCGATCCGGGCCGCAGCAGTCGACGGGTGACCACACACCGTCGAACTGCTGAGCAATCCGGCCCCGGCGATGCGAATGGTGAAGTGCGCCGCGAACGGGACAACCTGATCTAAATCGATGTGCTTGAATGCGCTTCAAGGCGGGGGAAGCGGGGCGATCCGGATCAACCATGCCTGGCCAGGCTTTGGCGTCGATTCCCCTCCTGGGCAAGACCTGTCCTTTCGACCTCAAACCCAGGAGAAACACCGTGCGAAGTTTGAGATTTCTCGCCGGGACGGCCGCAGTGGCCGTCCTCGTGGCGATGTCACCGGCAGCGCCCGTACGGGCGGCCGAAACCGCAGCGGCACCGGGGGCCGGACCCCGGTTGCTGGGCACCCTGAGCGCCGCGGACATCACGCGGCACGACCGCACCGGGAAGGCGGACGCGGTCGAGTCCACGGCGACCGTCGCCGCCGGAACCACCTGTGCGAGCACCGCCGCCCGCTCGAAGGAGCGGGCGCTCGGCGCGGTCACCTCGTGCACCCGGTTGACTCCGAAGGTCCAGACGAAGCGGGTCGCCCTGGCGGCCGACCCCTGCGACATCGGCGAGTCCGGATACTGGATCTACACGCGGTCTGGCTCGTGCTTCAAGGACTTCGAGGGCGAGTACTGGCTCCTCGACGCCCAGGGCCGGATCATCGGCACCGCCGATTTCCTGGTCAGCGGCAGCATGACGCTCAGCCCCGGCCGCGCGACGTTCACCGAGAACCTGACCGTCACGGTCACCGACACCGACCGGCAGGTGCTGGCGCTCAACATCGCGATGGACGCCGCGTGCAGCGGCTCCTGCTCGATGGCCGACGCCAACCCGTGGGACGGCATGGTCACCCTCGTCGAGGGCGCCTCGGCCTCCGGCTCGGTGACCTACGCGGCCAGCCCGTCCGCCGGCGCGCAGACGAACATCCAGACCAGCTACCACATGTATGTCGTCGCGCTCGGCGCCATCCCGATCCAGCCGAACTACAACTGGTCCAACCCGTGGAACGTGCGCTGCGACAACTCGCTCGCCGTCTCCGGCACCACCGGGTGCGTCTACGCGGACGTACGGGCCCAGCTGGTCCTGCCGCTCAGCCAGTACCGGGCGGCGGCGGCGACGTACGCGTTCGCCCAGATCTACCTGATCGACCACTGGGGCGCCGAGGACAGCCCGCTGCGCCGCCAGGCCGACTCCGGGATCGCCGGCTCGAACCGTCGGGCGACCTGCGAGACCCCGCTCGACCCGTTCATCCCGTTCGACGACTCGGTCGTGGTGGACGACTCGTGCGACGAGTACCCGTTCGCGGCCACGCAGCAGGGCGGCACGACGGGCAGCTTCTGCGCCGACATCGTGGCGTTGCAGGAGGACGACGGCCTCTGGTACTTCTACGAGGCGCGGGCCGACAAGCCGGTCAACTTCAACGAGCCGTGTGTACGCGGGCACGTGCCGCTCGGCGAGAACGAGGCCGCCGGAGGTAAGGTCGGCAGCCTCCCGCAGTCCGAGCGGATCATCGACAACGAGGCCTACACGGTCGCGATCACCTGATCACGAAGTGGTGGGC
>NZ_JBEZXU010000145.1:0-5245 GCF_040638175.1 Actinoplanes sp. NPDC026670 | reverse complement strand
CTGGGGGCGTGGGGGGCCGGCCCGCCCGCCGGGGGGGGGGGGCCCCCCGCGCCCCCCCCCCCCCCCGCCCGGGTTCAGCTCGACTAACGCTTCATGCTGACGAGTTCCTGGAGGATCTCGTCGGAGGTGGTGATGATGCGGCTGTTCGCCTGGAAGCCGCGTTGAGCGACGACCAGGTTGGTGAACTCCTGCGCGAGGTCGACGTTGGACATCTCCAGCGCGCCGGAGATGACCTGACCCATGCCGGCACTGCCGGGTTCGCCGACCTGGGCGTACCCGGAGTTGACAGTGGTACGGAACAGCGAGTTGCCGACCTTCTCCAGGCCGTTGACGTTCTTGAAGGTGGCCATGGCGACCTGGCCGAGCGTTTGCTTGAGGCCGTTGGAGTAGACGCCGATGATCTCACCGCTGTCGGACACGGTGTAGGAGAGCGAGGTGAGGGCGCCGGCCACCTGACCGTCGGTGCTGAACACCCGCGCGTCGGTGTTACCCGAGTACGAGGTGATGTCGGTCATGTCGACCAGGTAGCCGCCGATTTCGATCTGGCCCTGGTTGTTCAGTAGTGCTGCGTCGACCTTTCCACTGGTCAGAGTGATGGGAACCGGGTTCGTGCCGGTCGTGAGAGCGACGCCGTTCTCGTCGAAGATCTCCACCTCCCAGCCGGACGTCGGCTCGATGGGCGGGACCGGCGCGTTGTCGTTCGCGGTTCGGGTGAACTTCGCGGTGACGGTGTGCGTGCCGCCCTGGTCGTCGTAGACCTTCACCGGGATGGTCGTGACGTAACCGGGCTGGGGCGGAACCGCGGCGGTGTCCCGTACCCCATTGTTGTCCGGGTCGTTCGGGTCCGGGATGTTGTCGCTGCTCAGGTTGCCCTTGAGCGTCATGATCGTGGTCGGCTCGGGCGGGATGGTGGCGCCGAGCGGCATCCGGATGTCCCCCGGCTTCGCGGCCGAGTTGACCTTGCCGTCCACCGCGGTCCAACCCTGGACCGGCTCACCCGTAGCGGTGGCGAGCACGCCGTTGGCGTCGAAGAAGAACGACCCGGCCCGGGTGTAGAGGTTCTCGTTGCCGCTGCGGGTGATGAAGAAGCCGTCACCCTGGATCATCATGTCGCCGGACTTGCCGGTGGTCTGCGCCGAACCCTGGCTGAAGTTCTGGGTGATGCCGGCGACCCGCACACCGAGGCCGACCTGGGCCGGGTTGGTGCCGGCCATGCCGTCCTGGGGGGATCCGCCCGAGCCCATCATCTGGCTCAGGGTGTCGTTGAACTGCACCTGCGACGACTTGTAGCCGGTGGTGTTGACGTTCGCGATGTTGTTACCCGTGACGTCGATCATCCGCTGGTGAGCGTTGAGTCCGCTGATACCGGAATAGAGAGAACGCAGCATTTATGAAGATCCTTACGCTTGTGGAGGGAGACGGGTGTTCAGGTCTTGGGTGTCGGTGACTTCCGTGACCTTGGACAGCTGCACATCCGTGTTCCCGACCTTGAGCGTCGGTTCGCTGTCTCCGTTCAACTTCGCCGCAGTGATCACGCCGGTCTGCATCGCACCGGTGTCGTCCATGTACGTGACCGTTTTGCCGACCAGAGTGCTGGCGCCGATCATGCGTTGCGCCTGAAGCATTCCGATCATGTCTTCCAGCTTCTCGACCTGCGTGAACTGGGCGGTCTGCGCCAGGAACGCGGTCGAGTCGGCGGGCTTGGTGGGGTCCTGGTATTTCAGCTGAGCGACCAGGAGCTTCATGAAGGTGTCCTTGTCACCGAGCGATTTGCTTTTCGCTTCGGCGGCCTTGGCCGCAGCCACGGCCTTGGACGGATCGGCTCCGGTGGGTCCGGACATCGGTGAGGTCATCGACTTCTCCTGTCCCGTAGCAGGCTCAACCTAAGCTTCGGCCCGGCCCCGGATTTGCTTAGACACAAATTTGCGGGCCCGCCATGAGGCGGGCCCGCAACGGGAGATCTTCAATTCTGTACGCCTTCGGCGGATCCGTAGGGTCAGGGAGCGAGGGACAGGCTGAGCTTTCCCTTGCCGTACCGGTTCACCTCGACCGACAGGTCGAGACGCCGGCCCAGGGCGAGCAGGACGGCGCGCGCGTCGGCCGGCAGCTCCTGGTTCGGGTAGATCACCTGGTAGAGCTTGACGTGCGGGGCGCCCTCCTTGTTGAGGAGGCTGGTGAACACGTTGCACAGCTCGAAGACGTTCTCCGCCAGGTTCGGGAAGAGCTGCTTCTCGTCGATGCTGTCCTCGGCGGCGCCGGCCGGCAGCAGGCCGAGCGCGGCGCCCGCGTTGGCGGCGAGGCTGAGCGTCATGCCCATCACCGCGTAGATCTTCTGGCCGCTGTCGGTGAAGATCGCGGAGGTGGTGAGAGGCACCTCGGGCGCGCTGATCGGGTCGCCAGGGCTGACCGTCACCTCTCGCCCGAGGAGGTCCTCGAAAAGGTTGCGTACGGCTAGAGAGCCGGGAAGAACCGAGACGTCTGACATGTCTTAATCATCCCAAAATAGGAGCGAACACTTCGTCGAATCGCTCAGCGGTGAAGGGTTTGACGATGAAGAACGCCGCACCGGCGCCTTCGGCGGCCGACTTCATCTCCGGAGTGCACTCCGAGGTCACGAAGCCGAACTTGACGTTGTTGCCGGCGGCACGAAGCTGTCGGAGCACCTCGATACCGGTGAGGTGCGGCATGTTCCAGTCCGAGATGACCAGATCGGGCTTCTGCTCGGTGGCCATGTCGAGGGCTTCCTTGCCATCGGCGGCCTCTACCAGGTCGTGATCCCCGAACCCGGCCTGCCGCAGGGTCCGGACGACGATCTGCCGCATCACCCGGCTGTCATCGGCGATGAGGATCTTCATGCACCCTCCTCCTTGTTGTCGGTGCTGCTCTGCCACATCGAAATGGACACCGGTTCGCCCTCCCACATCCCGTACACGCCGCTGATGCGCTCGGTGTTCGGGAATCGCGCCGATGCCTCCGGCGCGAGTACCACCTGTGGGAGCGACAACTGCGCCCCCGGCGGCAACATCGCTTTGACGTTGCCACCGACGATGTTGGCCAGTTCACCGAGCGTGTCGGAGATGTCCTCCTCACTGACTTCCTCAAGCTCCATGGCGAGGAAGGCGGCCGCAGCGCGCTGGGCGGCGGCTCGGGAGGACGCGTACACGACATGCCCGGACCAGGACCCGGTGATCGAGACCGAGGAGTGCACCTCGGAAGGCTGGTTTTCGTCGTACGTGGGGATCAGCGGACTGACACCCTCGGGATCCAGATATGACTCCCATACCTGTTCCACCATCTCGGCGAGGTCACTCTCGTCGACCTCGACTTCGACACTCATGAGTTCGCTCCGGTCGGGACGAGGCCCAGCAGGGCCAGCTTTTCGATCATCGCGCCTTCGGTGAAGGGCTTGATCACGTATTCGTGGGCGCCCGCGGCGAGCGCCCGGACGATCTGGCTCTGTTCGCTCTCGGTGGTGACCATCACGAGCGTCATCTCCCGCAGTCGCGGGTCGGCCCGGACCTTGGTGACGAATTCGAGCCCGTTCATGTTGGGCATGTTCCAGTCGATGAGGGCCAGTTCCGGCACCTCGGTCATGTCGGCCAGAAGGTCCATCGCCTCCTTGCCGTCCCCGGCCTCCACCGCCTCGAAGTTGAGCTTCGTGACGATGCGCTTGAGGATCATGCGCATCGCGCGCGAGTCGTCGATCACCATGGCACGCATCGGCGTCATCCCCTTCTCGCGGCACCGGCGGGCGCCGCTGTACGAGACCGGTAGGCAGAGGTGCGCCCGGCGGCCACCCGTTCGTAGTTGTCGTCGATCCCGATCGTGGTCTCGGCAGCGCCGAGGAAGAGCAGCCCGTCCGGGCGCAGGATCTTGGCCGCGTTCTGCAGCACCTGGCGTTTGGTGGCGACGTCGAAGTAGATGAGGACGTTACGCAGGAAGATCACGTCGAAGGGCTGCATGGGTGGGAACGGCGCGGTCAGGCTCATGTGCTTGAACGACACGTTCTTGCGCAGTGCCGGAATGATCCGCCAGTGCGCGCCGGCCCGCTCGAAGTACTGCACGAGCTGGGTGGCGGCCAGGCCCCGGTTCACTTCGACCTGGCTGTATTCGGCCTTCTGGGCCCGATCCACCATCGCGGTGGAGATGTCGGTGCCGAGGATCTCGTACGTCCATCCGGCCGGCAGGGTCTCCTGCAGCGTGATCGCCAGGCTGTACGCCTCCTGCCCGCTGGAGCTGGCCGCGGACCAGAAGCGCAGCTTGCGCACGGTGGCCCGGGACTTGATCAGCTCCGGCAGGACGACGTCGGTGAGCGCGGCGAACGGCTCCCGGTCCCGGAAGAACGAGGTCTCGTTGGTGGTGAGCGCGTCGATGATCTTCCGCTGGTGCGTCGGGTTGGGACGCTTCTGGAGATCACCGATGAACTCGTTGACGTTCGGCGCCCCGACCGCCCGGGCGACCGGGATGAGCCGGGCCTCGACCAGGTACTCCTTGCCCGGCGCAAGGACGATGGACGCCTCCTTGCGGACCAGGTTGGAGACGAAGGCGAACTCCGCTTGGGAAAGGGTCATCGGGCCACCGCCGGTGACCGTCCCACCCGGACACGGTTGAGCAGGGCTCCCGCGATCCGGTCCAACGGCAGCACCTCGTCGGCCAAGCCGGCGGCCACCACGGCGCCGGGCATGCCCCAGACCACCGAGGTCGCCTCGTCCTGTGCCAGAACCTCGGCGCCCGAGTCTCGTAGCACTTTCGCACCACCCCGTCCGTCTTGTCCCATTCCTGTGAGAATCGTGGCGAAACACGACCCGCCGTACAGAGCGGCCACCGACCGGAACATCACGTCCACTGCCGGTCGGCACGAGTTCTCCTGCGGCCCGTTGTTGAGCTGGGTCATCGTGGTCGTCCCGCGGCGCTGGAAGACCAGGTGCCGGTCACCCGGGGCGATGTAGACCGTGCCGGCGGTCAGCTCCATGCCCTCACCGGCCTCCACCACCTTCAGCGGGGTGCTCCGGTCCAGCCGCTCGGCGAACATCTTGGTGAACACCGGCGGCATGTGCTGGGTGATCACGATCGGGACCGGCAGGTCGGCCGGCAGCCCGAGCAGCACCTTGGTGAGCGCGTCGGGGCCGCCGGTAGACGAGCCGATCGCCAGGATGTCGATCTTCCCGCCGGGACTGCGTTTGGCCGCGGGCCGCGCCGGCGCCGCCGGGCCTGCGCCGGGACGCGCCGGGGCTCCGGGCGGGGC
>NZ_JBEZXU010000144.1:0-6444 GCF_040638175.1 Actinoplanes sp. NPDC026670 | reverse complement strand
CGCCCGGCGGCGGAACCAGCGGCCGCCACCGCCTGAGTTCCGCCGGCGGTGGGGGGGGGTGAGGCCGCCCCCCCCCCCCCCGCCAACCCCCCCCCCCCCCGTCCGGTGCGGGGCCGCGGGGCCGGGTCGCCGGCCAGCGACCGGGTGCCGGAGGACGGGTCGGCGCCCAGCGCCCGCAGACGGTGTTCGGCCACCACGCGGGCGGCGATCGGGGCGCGGCCGGCGCCGGTCCGGGCCAGCGCCAGATCCACCCGGGCCGCGGCCACCGGGTCACCGACGTCCGCCCAGATCCGGGCCGCCTCGGCCAGGAACCGCCCGGCCTCCGCCGTCTGCCGGCCGGTCTCCGTCGCGAACCGGCCGTTGTCCGCGGCGGACCGGGTCTCGGCGGGCGCCGCGCCGCCCGCGAGGACGGCCGCGGCGGCCAGTTCCAGCCCTTCGGCCAGCGCCGCCGGACGGCGACCGGCCCGGGCGAGTTCGATCGCCGACCCGGCGTGCGCACGGGCCGCCGCCGGATCCTCGGGCAGCGCGGCCCAGCCCGCGGCCGCGTACGCCATGGGCGCGGTCAGGCTCGTCGCCTCGGCGACCGCCCGGCGTCCGGCCTCCCGGGCCGCCGCGACATCCCCCGACGCGGCGAGCACCCGGGCCAGCCCACCGAGCGCCGGAACCAGCGCCTGACTGAACCCGCGTTCCCCGGCGACCGCCACCGCCTCCTCGTAGGCGGCCCGAGACTGCACCAGATCACCCCGCGCCTCGTGGGTCTCCCCCAGCCCGGCCAGCGCATACGCCACCCCGGCGGCCCCGGCCCGCTGGAGCACCGTCAGCGCCGCCCGGAACCCGTCCCGCGCCTCGGCCAGCCGGCCGGCCCGGACCAGGATCTCGGCACGGTTGTTGTGCGCCAGCCCGAGCCCGTTCGGATGCGCGTCCGGCCCGATCGTGAACCGCCACAACACGTGATCCAATTCGGCCAGCGCCCCGGTGAGGTCACCCTCCTCCATCCGCTGCGACGCCCGGTTCGTCCGGATCCGGAGCTGCTGCGTCCGGTCCTCACACCGCTCCGCGGCGGCCAGCCCCAGCGCGTAGTGCCGCTCGTTGCCGCGCCGGTCCCCCTCGGCTGCGGCGAGCAGCGCCAGCGCGGTGTGCGCGGCGGCCAGCGCCCGCGGCGACCCGTTCGCGCCGGCCAGCGCCTCATCCGCCAGGGCACGGCAGGCGGCCACCTCACCGCGAGCCCACGCGACACTCGCCGACCAGGCCGCGAGCAGCGCGCGATCCGGATCCGGATCCCCCGGCAGAACCATCTGCGGTACGGCCGAAGCGCCCGCCAGATCCCCCCGGAGGTAGAGCACCATCACCGCCGGCCAGGCGTCCCCGGCATCAAGTGTCTTCCCGGCCGCGACCACCCTCTGAGCCTCCGCAACGGCGCGCTCCCAGTCGCCGGCGTCAGCATGCCGCAGCACCGCATTTTCGGACATGCGCGCCAGTATGGCCTGCCCAGGCCACCCCTCGGCCACCTTGGGCCGGTGATCGCGCTCTCCCAGAAAATCGAATCCAGTAACTACCTGCCAACCACCCCCAAATCACACCCACCCCCACCATCCATCGAAACGCATCGACGACACCGGCGGCCCACGCGCCCCACGGGCTCCAGCAACGTGGTGACCTACGGCCCGATCCGAACCACAGCCGTCCACACGGGCCGCGGGCGGTCGACACGCCGGGCGGAGAAGCCCTCACTGGGCGGCCCCGGAGAGCTTTCGGAGCCGAGGGCCGCGCCCACCCACCGCGATCTTGGTGACTTCGGTCGCACCTCGAGCTTCGCCATTTGGGGATCGGTTGCGTCGGTCACGCCGGCCTTGTGGACGCCGCCGCCCATGGTGACAGTGCACCGGGTGTCCGTCGGGACGGACGGCGGGAAGGAGCATCGACGAACCTTGCCCTCCGCGCCAAGGGGCTGTTTGTTGCGGTCGCCGGCGCCCGGCCCGGCATGGTCGCCAGCGAGCGATGGCCAGCGCACACAATGCGGCAACGTGCGATTCCATCCCCACCGGGACGACGACAGGCGCACGCAGACGGCACAACGTGTGCGCCCGTCCCCGTCAGAGCGAAGCAGACGCACACGATCGGCGAACGTGTGCGCTGACCAACGCTCCGGCCAGGCGAACGTGTGCGCTGACCAACGCTCGAGCCCGGCGAACGTGTGCGCCGACCATCGCTGCGGCAGACGGACCCGCTCTCGGCGGCCCGCTCCCGGCATCACCTTGCACGGCCGCCCAAGGTCATCAGGCCTCACGGTGATCTTGGTCAGTTCACTGAGGATGACGCTGACCAGGACGAATGCAAGACTCACTTCGGCTGTGATCCTGACCTGCAATGTCGCTGCCCAAGATGGCGAAACTCGAGGGTCGCACCTGTCCCGCAGAAGTCCACAAGATCAGCAGGAGACTGGGACCTCGGCTGGACCGCGCAGTTCCCTGAGGTCGAGGGCATACAGGAGCTTGTCGTAGCGGGCCGGGCCTACTGCTACAAAGTTCTCCAGTCGTCCGTACTGATGGAATCCCAGCTTTTCGTAAAGGCCCGCCGCACGGACGTTGTCGCCTCTCAGGTCGAGCGTGAGCACCTCGACCTGCCCGTCGAACGCCGCCGCGATCAGCGCCGACAGCAGGGCGCGGCCCAGCCCGGCACCCTGCCGGCCCGGGTCGACGGCGAGTTTCTCCAGGTCGGCGTGCGGCCGATGGGTTGGCCTCGAGTACCGCCGCCAGTAACCGAACCCAGCCACCTCCCCGCCGGTCTCCCCGCCGATGAACGCCACCGCGATCGCGACCGCCGTGTCCCCGCCCGCGATGCCGACGGCCAGGTCACCCAGCAACTCCCGGACCTCCTCGGCCGGCGGCGGATCCACCCACCCGAGCGCGGCGCCGTCAGCCACCAGGCCGCGTAGCAGTTCCGCAATCCCGGCCTGTTCACGCTCGCTGAACCCACCGTCGCCGACGAGGCGGATCTCCCAGTTCCCCACTCCCGAAGTCAACCACTCCACCGCAGACACCCGCGCACGGTCCGGTGGCGCGGCCCTGCCGCCCCGAGGGCAACGGCCGGGCCGGTGTCCCGGGATTCGGCACAGCGCGTCGAGCCAGCCGTCGCCCACCACGGTCAACACGAGCGCATTACCGCCGTAGGCGACGGCCGGCGGTCTCAACGCCTGCCCAGCCGTCGCTCACCGCGGTCAACACGAGCCCATTACCGCCGTACGCGACGGCCGACGGTCTCAACGCCTGCCCAGCCGTCGCCCACCACGATCAACACGAGCCCATTACCGCCGTACGCGACGGCCGGCGGACGAGAAGCCTGGCCAGCCGTCGCTCATCGCGATCAACACGAGCCCATTACCGCCGTACGCGACGGCCAGCGGACGAGAAGCCTGGCCAGCCGTCGCTCATCGCGATCAACACGAGCCCATTACCGCCGTAGGCGACGGCTGGCGGGCGGGAGGGCTGGTCGGCCGTCGCGTACGACGGTCAACTTGGGGGTGATACCGCCGTGGGCGACGGCCGGTGGTCTTGCAAGGCCTTCGTGGTGGCGGTCAGGACCTCTTCGGGGGTGATCGTCAGCAGGGCCGGGTGGACGGGTCCGGGCAGGTCGCCGCGCGCGCTGTGGGTGCCGTGCCAGAGGGGGCGGTGGTAGGGACGGTCGGCGGGCGGGCCGCAGCGCGCCGGGGAGACCGGGCCGAACAGGACCACGGACGGGGTTCGGTAGGCGGTCGCCAGGTGGGCGATGCCCGTGTCACCGCAGATCACCAGACGGGCGGCGGCGACCAGGGCGGCCAGTTCCGTCAACCCGGTGCACGGGGCCGCTGACGCGGGCAGGCCGGCGAGGGCGGTCACCCGTACGCACAGGTCGTGCTCTTGCTGGGAACCGGTGACCAGGACCTGATGGCCCGCGGTGACCAGACGGCGTGCGACGGACGCGAAGCGGTCCGGAGGCCAGCGGCGCGCCGCGGATTCGGCGCCCGGGTGGATGATCGTGACGCCGGCCGGGACGTCGGCGGCCGGCACGAGCAGATCCAGGTCGGACTCGTCGCAGGCCACGCCGTAGTAACGGATCAGCCGGCACCAGCGGCGGACCTCGTGTTCGTCGTCGAGCCAGCCCGGACCGTCGTGATGGCCGGCGGCCCGGCTCGCGAACGCCCACAGCTCTCCGGGATGCAGCGCCTGCAACCGGCGGTGCGACTCCGGGCCGGAGCCGTGCAGGTTGACCGCGAGGCGGGGCCGGTCCGGCGCGGCGTCCAGGGGTTCGAGCTCGGCCGCGGGCACGATCCGGTCGACGGCGCCGACGCTGAGGATCAGCGGTGTGAGCCGGGCGGGGGCGGCCAGGCTCAGCGTCTCGCCGGGGAAGGCGGCACGCAGCCCGCGCAGGGCGGGCACCGCGGTCGCCAGATCACCCACGCCGAGAGCGCGCAGAACGAGGATCACGGGTACGAGCTTCAAGGGCCCCTGCTCGGATTACCCGGCTTTGAGTGGATTCGCACCCGGCTCACGCGCTCCATTTAGAGAGCACTGCTCTTGACAGTGAGCGCCGTTCAGGTGTTCACTGATTGCAGGAGAGAGCAGTGCTCTCCAAGACCTGAGGAGCGGACATGCGATACCTGGCCCCGAAGCGCGGCGCGAACATGTTCAACGACTTCGCCAAGTGGCTCACCGCGCACGGCATCAGCCTGATGGGCAGCCGGGTCATCGCGATCCGGGGCCGCAAGTCCGGCGAGATCCGCACCACCGTGGTCAACCTGTTCGACAAAGACGGCGAGCGCTACCTGCTCTCCCCGCGCGGCCACACCCAGTGGGTCCGCAACCTGCGGGCCGCCGGCGAGGGCGAGCTGCGCCTCGGCCGCCGCACCGAGAAGTTCATCCCGGTCGAGATCGCCGACGCCGACAAGCCCGAGCTGATCCGCCTCTACCTGCGGAAGTGGGCGTGGGAGACGGGCGCCTTCTTCGACGGCCTGAAGGCCGACTCCCCCGAGGCCGACATCGCCGCGGCCGCGCCCGGGTTCCCCGTCTTCCGCATCGTCACCCACGACTGATCAGCGCGTACGGCGTACCGCCTCGCAGGTCGAAAGGTCTTTGTTAGGGTCGCCAACCGTGAGCGAACTCCTCGGCCCGCGGGTCATCGGCGGCCGGACCTACGACTTCTCCCGCCAGGTCGTCGTGATGGCGATCGTGAACCGCACACCCGACTCGTTCCACGACCGGGGCCGCACGTTCGCGCTGGAGAAGGCGACCGAGGCGGTGGCGAAGGCGGCCGCCGACGGGGCCGACTGGATCGACATCGGCGGAGTGCCGTTCGCGCCCGGCCCGGAGGTCTCCGCCGCCGAGGAACTCGACCGGGTGCTGCCCGTCGTCGAAGCCGCCCGCGGACTGGCGGTCGTCTCGGTCGACACGTTCCGCCCCGAAGTCGCCGCCGAGGTGATCAAGGCGGGCGCCGGAGTCGTCAACGACACGTCCGGGCTCCGCGACCCGGCGATGGCCGAGGCGGTCGCCGGAACCGGCGCACAACTGGTGATCTGCCACAGCCTGGCCGCGCCACGCACCGAATACCCGAGCCCGAGATACGGCGACGTCACCGACGAGGTCGGCGCGTTCCTGCGGGCCAAGGTGGAACTGGCGCTGTCCCGGGGGGTCCGGCCGGACCAGATCATCATCGACCCGGGCCACGACCTCAACAAGAACACCTTCCACTCGCTCGAACTGTGCCGCCGCCTCGACGAGATCACCGCGATCGGCTACCCGATGCTGGCGGCGCTGAGCAACAAGGACTTCATCGGCGAGACCCTGGACCGGCCCCAGCAGGAACGCCTGGCCGGAACCCTGGCCACCGTCGTCTTCTGCATCACCCGGGGTGCCCGGATCATGCGCGTCCACGACGTGCGGGCAGCCACCGACGCGATCCGGATGACCGAGGCGATGCTGGGTTGGCGAGCCCCCGCCTACACGCGCCACAACATCTAGACCCAGCCCACCAGCCCGCCGATCCGCCGCGCCCCAGCCGTCGATCTGCCGCACCCCAGCCCGTTGATCCGCCGCCGCACCCCAAGCCCGTTGATCCGCCGCGCTGAACCATCGCAGGCAGGCCCTCGGCGACCAACGGTGCCCGGCCGGGTACTTCTTCCCGGCCTTGACTGATGGTCCTCTCGCGCCGCCAACTCTCCCGCGTCCCGGCAATCGTCAACAGACCCGGCGGATCTTGCACGAATGTGCGCCCGCAGGACGGCCTCGCATGTCGCCGCAGTGGCAGCCAAAGGTGCTGTCAGCGGCTACCGAACGAGACGTCCGTGCGCACTTCCATAGATCTTGCACGCTTTTTTGGCTCTCCGGTCGTATGTGTGGGTGGTTTGAGGGGTTTAGACAGGCGCACGCCGTTGCAGGCCTTAGGTTCCGGTTTGTCGAGACAGGATCCGAA
>NZ_JBEZXU010000143.1:0-6569 GCF_040638175.1 Actinoplanes sp. NPDC026670 | reverse complement strand
TCTTGCATGAGTCACTCGTAGATCACCGGTGCCGAACCCTACCGATACCAACCCCTCCCGGAACCGGCCCACCTATAGAAGCGTCGCTGCCAGGGTGGAGAGCCGTGCAAGATCTACAAGGTTGGGTGAGGGCGAATTCTTCGCGAATACGACATTCCGGGCCTCGGGTCGGTGTCTCAGCTGCCTACGTGACAGGTGCGATAGCCCTAAGGCTCGGCGGGACGACATCGCACAGCAGAGGGATTGACCCCGGACGCGGCGAAAGCCTTGAAGAAGCTTCACGGGCGCGACCGGACTCCACAAGATCGCCAAGGGTGAGCCGAATCCGCGGGACAGGCGTGACGGAAGTCCACAAGATCGCCGGCGCGCGCCGGAAAGTGGCGCGCCCTGGTGGGTGGGGCTAGGCAAAGGCCAGGCCGAAGAGCCAGAGAACGGCGATCAGCAGGGCCGAGGCCAGTTCGACGAGTAGCGAGAGGCCGACCGCGCCGATCGCTGAGCGGGTCGAGGGCCAGGCGCGTTCCGGGCCGAGGCGGCGCAGCTCCATCAGCCAGACGCCGAGGATGAAGCCGAGCACCAGGCCCACGAACGGCACCGCGAAGAAGCCGATCAGACCGAGCACGCCGCCGACGATCACGGTCGAATTGGGAATGCCGGTGTCCTTGAGCTTCTTGCCCGGCCACACGAACTTGACCACCATGCCGATGCCGGCGATCAATGTGGCGAGCGCCGCGACGAGCAGCCGGGCGCCGCCGGATCCGCCGCCGAGCAGCGCCCAGAGCAGCACCCCGCTCCAGGTCAGCAGCAGGCCGGGCAGGATCGGCACGATCACGCCGATCACCCCGGTCAAGATCACCAGGCCGGAGATGAGAGTGATGGCCGCGCTCGTGTCGCTCAATTCCATGCGGCACACCTTGCCCCACCGCCGCCAGAACTCTCAACCGGACCCCATCGCCGCCGATGGAAGGGCCATCGCGAGACCGACCTGGACCGCCGAGGAGAGCGGAAGCCCGAGCACGCAGGGCCACCGAGGAGAGCGGAAGCCCGAGCGCGCAGGGCCGCCGGAGACTCCCGAGCAAGCGGGACCGCCGGACACCCGCGAGCGGGCCGGATTTGAAGCAACCGGTAGGCAACTGTCCGTGACCTGAACGTGCACCCTCCGCACTTGAAAGTTTCTCCTGTCAGCCGGTGCCCACCCAGCCAGGGGCGCCGACGAGCAACCGGGGGAAACGAACATGACCAGCACCGTGACGACCGCTGCCGACCTCATCGCCGACACCGCTTCCGCCACGCCCGTGCTCACCGTGCGCGAGCAGGAGGACCTGATCCGCACGCACATGCCGCTGGTCGGCCACCTGGTGCGGGACATGCTCAGCCGGATCCCGAACCACATCCACCGCGACGATCTGACCAGCGCCGGCCTGCACGCCCTGGTCACCGCGGCCCGCGGCTGGGACCCGCAGCGCGGTGTCCCGTTCCACCGCTTCGCCGGCACCCGGATCCGCGGCGCCCTGCTCGACGAGCTGCGCGCGCTGGACTGGGCGACCCGCTCGGTGCGGTCGAAGGCCCGCAACACCGACGTCACCCGTCAGCAGCTCACCACCACGCTGGGCCGCACGCCCACGCCGGAGGAGCTGGCGCAGGCGCTCGGCACCACCACGACCGACCTGCACCAGACCGACACCGACGTGCAGCGGGCGACCGTGCTGTCGCTGCAGGGTTTCACCACCAGCAGCGCCGACGACCTGGTCACCGAGCGCGACCCGGGCCCGGAGGAGATGCTGCTGCGCCGTGAGCAGATCGGCTACCTGCACCACGCGATCGACTCGCTGCCGGAGCGGCTGCAGACGGTCGTCACCGAGTACTTCCTCCAGGAGCGCCCGATGGCGGAGATCGCCGCCGACCTGGGTGTCACCGAGTCGCGGGTGTCGCAGCTGCGCGCCGAGGCGCTGTCGCTGCTGCGCGACGGCCTGAACACCCACCTCAACCCGGAGATGGCGCCGGTCCCGGACAACCCGGAGAGCATCACCGCCCGTCGCCGCGCGACCTACTACGCGAACATCGCCAGCAACACCACCATGCGCAGCCGCCTCGCGATGACCAACGCCCAGGGCCACACGGCGCTCGGGCGTGGCGCCAAGCCGGCCACCGCTGCCTGACATCTCCGACGACAGAGATGGGCTCGGCGTCTCTCGACGCCGAGCCCATCCGTCTTTCCCGATCTTGTGGACTTCAGCGGGACTGGGTGTGGGCGAAGTCGACAAGATCGCGAGACGGGCGGCGGTCTAACCGAGTTCCAGGGACGTGACCGCGTAGATGCCGGATCGGTCGATCTGCGGGACGCCGCCGGTGTACATCCGTGCCGTGTCCCAGGCCGCCTTCAGGCCGGCCCGTTCGGCGAGCTGGTTCGCCACCGGGTGATCGGCCGGCATGTCGATCATGACCGGAACGTCGTCCCCGCCGGGCGGCACCACACCGCCGCCGAGCAGCGCGGTGCCGCCGCCGATGAGTTCCGTGCCGGTGGGCCGGACTCCCTCGGGGACACTCAACGCGGCCAGCAGGGTCTCCGCGGTCTCCGGTGAGTCGGCGAAGAGCGGCCCGATCCGGTCCACGTCACCGGCCGGCCGCCGGGCCGCGAATCCGACGATCGTCCCGCCACGCCGCGCGACGACGGCCCGCCGGCCGGGCAGCGTGATCCACAGCGCGAGGAAGGCGTCCCGTTCCGCCGGGAAGAACCTGCGGTCGTAGGCGGCCAGATCACCGAACCCGACACTGCGCGCATCTGTCACCTCGATGCCGGAGTCTCGTTGCAGGCCGCCGAGGACGCCCTGGTAGCGGGTGGTGGTCCAGGCCTGCTGGAAGCCCGACTTGCGATAGTTGTCCTGCTGGGCGACCACCCCGTCGAGCCCGATGTTGCGTCCGGCGAGCCGTTCCATGCCGGCCTGCCAGGTCCGGTATCCGAAGCCCCGCCCCCGGAATTCCGGAACTGTCAGATACAACCCGATGAACCCGTGCCCCGTCCCGTACCGGATCGCGGAGATCGAGGTGATCGGCTGCCCGTCCAGCCGTCCGACGAGAAACCCGCCGGGGTCCGCCGGATGAAACGCGCTCTCGTCGCCGTCGCCCGGATTCCAGCCTTCGGCCACCGCCCACCCGGCGATCACCCGCACATCGTCAGCACTGGCCGCCGACACTCTGAATTCAGCCACCCGGCCACTCTAAATTCGCAATACCGGCAAACCGGTCAGCCCCGCCGCAACACCCCACCCCGCGTGCCGACCTACGGTCCAGATCGAGCCACAGATCATCACGCACAAAAGGGGGTCACCCCACGCGTGCCGATCAGCGGTCCGGAACGCACCACAAGTCGGCACGCACAAAGGGGGTCACCCCACGCGTGCCGGCCAGCGGTCCGGAACGCGCCACAAGTCGGCACGCGGGGGTGGGTCAGGCGAGTGCGGCCAGCACCTTCGGGAGGTCGGTGGTGTGCAGGACACCCAGGCGCCGGGTGGCCCGGGTGACCGCCACGTAGAGATCGGACAGTCCACGGGGCGACTCGGCGATGATCTCGTCCGGGGCCACCACCAGCACCGAGTCGAACTCCAGGCCCTTGGCCTGGCGGACGGTCATCAACGCCACGTGGTTGAGCAGGTCGGGCTGCTCGCCGACGGCCGCACCGGGAACGGCCGCGACCAGGTCGGCGCCGAGCGATGCGGCCAGCCGCTCGGGCGCCAGGATGCCGAGACGGCCCTCCTCGATGAGGGCGGCCTCTTTCCGTACCGCCGAGATGAGCTCTTCGGAAAGGGTGACGTCAGGCACCCGCCGCGCCCATGGGGTGACGCCGGCGGACCGCACCGACCGCGGCGGCCGCAACGCGGGATCGACCGCGGCGAGCACGTCGGCCGCGACCGCCATCACCTCGGCCGGGGTGCGGTAGTTGACGCTCAGCTCGACGATCCGCCAGCGCTGCGCGACGTACGGCTCGAAGACCTGCTCCCAGCTGCTGGTGCCGGCCAGTTCGGAGGTCTGGGCGACGTCACCGACCGCAGTGATCGAACGGCTCGGGCAGCGGCGCATGAGCAGGCGCCAGGCCATCGGGGACAGTTCCTGCGCCTCGTCCACGATGACGTGACCGAAGACCCAGGCGCGGTCGGCGGCGGCCCGTTCGGCGGCGGTCCGGGTGTCGATCACCTCGTGGCGCTCGACGAACGCGCCCGCGTCGACGACGTCGAGAGCGGACAGGATCTCGTCCTTCTCGGCGCCCTCGTCCTCGAAGTCGAGCGACCGGGAGCCCTCGACGATCTCGAGGACGCCTTCCGCGTACTCGATGGCGGCTTTTCTCTGCCGTTGCTGCTCGCGGACCTTGAGGGTGTCGTCGACGCCGAGGAGTTCGGCGAGTTCGTCGAGAAGTGGGACGTCGGCCGGCGTCCAGCCGGCCGAACGGGCGCGCAGCAGCTCGGCCGGCAGCCCGGCCGACTCCAGCCGGCCGGCGTCGCTGAGCAGGTCGCGCAGCACCTGGCGCGGGGTGAGCACCGGCCAGAAGTCGAACAGCGCCTGCTGGACGTCGATGTCCTCGCGCAGTTCGCGGCGGGTCTCGGCGAGGTCGGCCTCGGAGAGCAGGTTGTCGCCGCCGAGCGGGTCGGCGCCGATCCGCTCGGCGATCTGCTGGGCGAGCTGGTGGATCGCCTCGGTGACGAAGATCTGCCGGGCCACGTTGTGCGGGCGGCCGGAGCGGCGGGCCGCGGTCCGGGCGGCGAGCAGCACCTCGCGCTCGATGCGCAGCGGGTAGCCGTCGTGGTCGACCTCGACGAAGTCGTCGGGCAGGGTCTGCCGGTCGGCGACCGCGTTCTCCAGGGCGTCGAGCATGTCGGTGCCGCCCTTGATCGCGGCGACCGCCGGCGGCTCGGCGGCGTGCGCGCGGACCCCGGGGAACATGTCGCCGAGGGTGGCCAGCAGCACGCCGGTCTCGGCGAGGCCGGGCAGCACCTGGGAGATGTAGCGCAGGAACGTGGTGTTCGGCCCGAGGATCAGCACACCGGTACGGGTCAGCTGCTCGCGATAGGTGTAGAGCAGGTACGCCGCCCGGTGCAGGGCGACCGCGGTCTTGCCGGTGCCCGGACCGCCCTGGACGACGAGGACACCCGGCAGCCCGGAGCGGATCACCTCGTCCTGCTCGGCCTGGATGGTCTCGACGATGTCGCGCATCCGGCCGGTCCGGTTGGCGGTCAGCGCGGAGAGCAGCGCTGCCTCGCCGGTCACGTCCTCCCGCCCGGTGCCGTCGCCGGCCTCGATGTCGAGGGTCTCGTCGTCGATGCCGGTGAGGACCCGGCCGCGGGTGCGCAGGTGCCGGCGGCGGGTGACGCCCTCCGGGTGCACGGCGGTGGCCAGGTAGAAGGGCCGGGCGGCCGGGGCCCGCCAGTCCACCAGGAGCGGACCGGCGTCCCGGTCCTCGGCGAAGAGGCCGAGCCGCCCGATATAGCGCGGACTGTCCGCGGAGAAGTCGAGCCGCCCGAAACAGAGGCCGTTCTCGACGGAATTGAACTGTGCCAGTTGTTCGGCATAGTGGGCGCGGGTGGCTTCCCGCTGGGTGCGGCCCTGCGGAGTGCCGCCCGCCTCCAGGAGGATCGCACGCAGCCGGTTGTCGGCCTGCTCACGCAATTGATCCAGGCGCTGGTAGAGCGTGGTCAAGTACGCCTGCTCAGACTCGATGTCGGCGCTTGAGCTTGACAAAGTCGCCCCTTTTTGTGGTATCATTCCGGCGTTCGGCAACCATTCCTATGGTTGCCTTTTTGTTTGCCCGTAAAGCATTCGGCAAACGACCAGAATAGCCGAGGCGCGGCGGGTTACGGCCCGGGGCGCAAGTGTCCGGAACCCGTCATCGACACGCCGGGGCCGTTACGCGCGGCGGGCGGCCGTCATTAACCGGGACATGGACAACAGCCACCCGAAGCTCCTGCGCCTGGGTGCCGTGGCCCTCGCCGCGGCCGCCACCCTCACCGTCGCCGCCTGCACCGAGGAGAGCCCCGAGCCGGCCGGCAACGCCGCCGCCGCGGCAGCCCAGGGCCAGGCCGCTGGTCCCCAGCCGAAGACCCTCGACGGCGCCAAGGCGGCCGCGCAGACCGTGTTCGACAGGTTCAGCGGCGGGGACTTCGCCGGGGCCTGGGACATGTACACGACGGCCGGCAAGAAGGCGATCACCAAGGACGACTACGTCAAGCTGAACACCGCCTGCTCCCGCAAGGGCCTGGCGATCCAGCTGACCAGCGCCCGGCTGGAAGGCGCCGACAAGGCCGTGGTGATCGCGAAGCAACTGGTCGCAGCCCAGTCGTACACCATGGTCTACGAGCAGGACGCCTGGAAGCTGGAGCCGGCCAAGGAGGGCCTGAGCCTCTACAAGATGGGCGCCGCCAAGGCGATCGCCGCCCAGAAGAAGGCCGGCACCTGCGCCAACTCCTGAGATATGGGGGCCCGCCGCGAACCGCGGCGGGGCCCCCCCGCCCCCCCGGGGGGGGGGGGCGCCCCCCCCCCGCCCGCCCCGGCCGGGCCGGGGGCGCAGGGGAGCCGCGGTGCCC
>NZ_JBEZXU010000142.1:0-7214 GCF_040638175.1 Actinoplanes sp. NPDC026670 | reverse complement strand
GCGCCGATGGTACTGCACTCGGGAGGGTGTGGGAGAGTAGGACGCCGCCGGACTCAACGTATGGAAAGGCCCACCCGGGTAACGGGTGGGCCTTTTCGTGTTTCCGGGGCACGATCGGGACTCCGGTCGCGGCGCAGCCGGGGGCTGGGTCGGCTGCGGTTGTCAGAGTCGTGGCCCGTATCGAATCAGCGGGTTTGAATTGCGCTTCTCAGTTCGCGCATGAGGGGGGCCGCTTCGGATTCGGTGCGGCTCGGGAACAGGGCCAGGGCGATGCTGCCGTGGTCGGCCCAGCCGCAGACCGTCATGTCGCCGTCGGTGGATTTCGAGACGCCGCATTTCATCACGCCGCCGAAATCGCCGGCGTCGACCTCTTTCAGGTCGGAGACGGTGCCCTTGTCGTCGCTCACCAGATCGAACGACGAATCCAGGTCCCTTTCCGGGGACCACAACAGGGTGGTGCCGCCGAAGAAGAGGACCGATCGTTCGTCGGTGCTGTTGTAGACGGCGCCGACCGCCTTGTCGAGGGCGATCTCGGCGGACAGGGCGCTCTGTAGATAGTCCGCGGTGGAGGTGGCCTGCTCGCTGTCGTCGAGCGTGAGGGCGCCGATCTTCGAAGGCGTGGACAGGGTGGTCTGGCGCTGCGTGTTGACCTGCCAGCCGAACCACGCGAGCGCCGACGCGCCGGCCAGCGACACCAGCAGCAGGCTCGCCAGCACCACGGTGCGGGCGGTGTGCGGTTTCGCCGGGGTGTCCGCCTCGTCCTCGTCCTGACCGGTCAGGCTGAACGCAGCGTCACCGTCGTCGGTCGCGCTGAGTTCGAGCGGGACCTCATCGGTGGCTGCGGAGGGTGACGTGAGGGCCGGATCCTCGGTGCGGTCCGGGGCGTCCTCCGCCGGGGTCGTGGAGGAGGGTGTGTGCTGGCCGCGGTCCGACATCAGGCGAGCCTATCTCGCTGGGGCGAGCACCATCGGTCGCCTGGGCGGTGATTCCCGGAGTGGCACCTGCCGGCGCCGGCTCGAGGGGAGAGCAGAAGTCGCTCGCGGTGAGAGCGGAAGTTGCTCGCGGTGAGTGCGGAAGCGGCTGGTGGCGAGTGCGGGGACCAGCGGTGCGGGCTCGCGCCGAGTGCGGAAACGGGGTGACAGTGAGGGCCGGGGGCGTTCGGAGGAGGTGCGAATTCGTTGCGGGCGACCGGGCTCCGTAGACTTGTCGGGTGACCGATGCGACCGAAACCCGTACCCCCGACAGCCGGCCCACCGGTGGACTCTCCGCTCAGTACCAGCCGGGCGAGGTAGAGCAGCGGCGGTACGAGCGTTGGGTATCGGAGGGCTACTTCACCGCAGACCCGAAGAGTGACAAGCCGCCCTTCACGATCGTGATCCCGCCACCGAACGTGACCGGGTCCCTGCACGTGGGCCACGCCCTCGACCACACCATCCAGGACACCCTGGTCCGCCTCAAGCGGATGCAGGGCTTCGAGGTGCTGTGGCTGCCCGGCATGGACCACGCCGGCATCGCCACGCAGAACGTGGTGGAGCGTCAGCTCGCCGCCCAGCAGCTGTCCCGGCACGACCTCGGCCGTGAGGCGTTCGTCGAGCGGGTCTGGGAGTGGAAAGCCGAGTCCGGCGGCGCGATCCTGGGCCAGATGAAGCGGCTTGGCGACTCCGTCGACTGGTCCCGCGAGCGTTTCACCATGGACGAGGGCCTGTCCCGGGCCGTGCAGACGATCTTCAAGCGGATGTATGACGACGGGCTGATCTACCGGGCCAACCGGATCATCAACTGGTGCCCGCGCTGTCTGACCGCCCTCAGTGACATCGAGGTGGAGCACAGCGACGACGAGGGCGAGCTGGTCTCGATCCGCTACGGCGAGGGGGAGAATTCGATCGTCGTCGCCACCACGCGGGCCGAGACGATGCTCGGTGACACCGCGGTGGCCGTGCACCCCGACGACGAGCGTTACAAGCACCTGGTCGGCACCGAGGTGGAGCTGCCGCTGACCGGGCGGCGCATCCCGATCGTGGCCGACGAGCACGTCGACCCGTCCTTCGGGACCGGCGCGGTGAAGGTGACCCCGGCCCACGACCCGAACGACTTCGAGATCGGCCAGCGGCACAACCTGCCCAGTCCGGCGATCATGGACGAGCGGGCGATCATCACCGTACCCGGCCCGTTTGAAGGTCTTGATCGTTATGAGGCCCGCCCGGCGATCGTCGCCGCTCTTCGTGAGGAGGGCCGGATCGTCGCGGAGAAGCGGCCCTACCTGCACTCGGTGGGGCACTGCTCGCGGTGCAAGACCACGGTCGAGCCGCGGCTGTCGCTCCAGTGGTTCGTCAGCACCGGGCCGCTGGCCAAGGCGGCCGGTGACGCGGTGCGCGACGGCCGGGTGAAGATCGAGCCGGCCGAGCTGTCCAAGCGCTACTTCGCCTGGGTCGACAACATGCATGACTGGTGCATCTCGCGCCAGCTGTGGTGGGGTCACCGGATCCCGGTGTGGTACGGGCCGGAGGGCCAGATCGTCTGTGTCGGGCCGGACGAGCAGCCGCCGTCGGGTGCGGGCTGGAAGCAGGACGAGGACGTCCTCGACACCTGGTTCTCGTCGGGCCTGTGGCCGTTCTCCACGCTGGGCTGGCCGGAGCAGACCGCCGACCTGGAGAAGTTCTACCCGACCAGCGTGCTGGTGACCGGCTACGACATCCTGTTCTTCTGGGTTGCCCGGATGATGATGTTCGGGCTGTACGCGATGGACGGCAGGCAGCCGTTCGACGTGGTCAACCTGCACGGCATGGTCCGTGACCAGTTCGGCAAGAAGATGTCGAAGTCGTTCGGCAACGTCGTCGACCCGCTGGACTGGATCGAGCGGTACGGCGCTGACGCCACCCGCTTCACGCTGGCCCGTGGCGCCAACCCCGGCTCCGACGTGCCGATCAGCGAGGAGTGGTGCCAGGGTTCCCGCAACTTCTGCAACAAGCTGTGGAACGCGACCCGGTTCGCCCTGATGAACGGGGCCACTGTCGACGGGCCGCTGCCGGCGCCGTCGGAGCTCTCCGCGATCGACAGGTGGGTCCTCTCCCGCCTGCAGCACGTGACGGCCGAGGTCGACGGCTACTTCGCCGCCTACGAGTACGCGAAGGTCTGTGACGCGCTGTACCACTTCGCGTGGGACGACGTCTGCGACTGGTACCTCGAGCTGAGCAAGCCGGTTCTGGCCGAGGGCAGCGCGCCCAGCCGGCGGGTGCTCGGGCACGTGCTCGACCAGCTGCTGCGCCTGCTGCACCCGGTCATCCCGTTCGTCACCGAGGAGCTGTGGATCGCGCTCACCGGCGGCGAGACGGTGATGACCGCCCCGTGGCCGACCGTCGACCAGGCGCTGATCGACGACGCCGCCGAGGAGGAGCTGGCCGCCCTGCAGAAGGTGGTCACCGAGGTCCGGCGGTTCCGGTCCGACCAGGGCCTCAAGCCGAGCCAGCGGGTCACCGCCGCACTGACCGGCCTGGGCAACGTCGGCATCGACACGCACGAGCCGCTGATCCGCTCGCTCGCTCGGCTCGACGCTCCGGGCGCCGACTTCGCCACCACCGCGACCCTCGCGGTGACCGGCGGCATCACGGTCGACCTGGACACGCGCGGCGCCATCGACGTGGCCGCCGAGCGGGCCCGTCTGGCGAAGGACCGGGCCGCCGCCGAGAAGGAGGCCACCCAGTGCCGGGCCAAGCTCGGCAACGAGGCGTTCATCGGCAAGGCGCCGGAAGCCGTGGTCGCGAAGATCAAGGACCGGCTGGCCGCCGCCGAGGCGGATCTGGTCCGGATCGCCGCCGCCCTCGAGGCTCTGCCGAGCTCATGAGCAGCGAATTCGACGAGGTCGACGCCGCGCTGAACAAGCGCGGCTTCACCCGCATGGTCTTCGACATGCAGAAGATCCGGGATCTGGTGGACGTGCTGGGCAGCCCGCAGCGGGCCTACCCGGCCATCCACCTGACCGGCACCAACGGCAAGACCAGCACGGCCCGGATGATCGACGCGCTGCTCCAGGCGCACGGGCTGCACACCGGCCGCTACACCAGCCCGCACCTGGCGACGGTTCGCGAGCGGATCAGCCTGGACGGCGAGCCGCTCTCCGAGGAGCGGTTCGTCGCCACGTACAACGATGTGGCGCCGCTGGCCGAGCTGATCGACGCGCGTAACCCGGAGCCGCTGACCTACTTCGACATGACGACCGCCATGGCGTATTCGGCGTTCGCCGACGCCCCGGTCGACATCGCGGTAGTCGAGGTCGGTCTCGGTGGTGAAGAGGACGCCACGAACGTCATCGAGGCCGGTGTCTGCGTGCTCACCCCGATCGGGCTCGACCACACCGAGTGGCTCGGCGACACGATCGAGGACATCGCCTGGCACAAGGTCGGCATCATCCACCACGGCGCCACCGTGGTCACCGCGCTCCAGACCGAGGAGGCCATGCGGCCCATCCTGGAACGCTGCGCGGACATGGGCGCCACCCTCGCCCGGGAGGGCAGCGAGTTCGGCGTCATCGAACGCCACCAGGCGGTCGGTGGGCAGTTGCTCAGCCTTCAGGGGCTCGGTGGCGCCTACCACGAGATCTTCCTGCCCCTCTTCGGCGCCCACCAGGCACAGAACGCCGCCATCGCGCTCGCCGCGGTCGAAGCGTTCCTGGGCGCCGGCCCCGGCAAACAGCTCGAAGCCGACCTGGTCCGGGAAGGGTTTGCCCGGGTCGACTCGCCGGGCCGGCTGGAACGCGTCCGCAGCGCGCCGACCATCCTGCTCGACGGCGCGCACAACCCGCACGGGATGGCCGCCACGGTCGCCGCGCTGGAGGAGGAGTTCACCTTCCGGCACCTGGTCGCGGTGCTGTCGGTGCTCGGTGACAAGGACGTGACCGGGCTGCTCGAGCTGCTCGAACCGGTCGTCGCCCGGCTCGTGGTCACCCAGAACAGCTCGCCGCGTGCCCTGCCCGCCGTCGAGCTCGGGAGGCTCGCGATCGAGGTGTTCGGCGAGGACCGGGTCACCGTCGCCTCGGACATGCCCGATGCCATCGAAGAAGCCGTCGTTCAGGCCGAGGAGGACGCATCCGGCGAGCTCAGCGGTGTCGGCGTGCTGATCACCGGCTCGGTGGTGACCGTCGCCGACGCGCGGAAGCTGCTGAAACGATGACCGGTCCGCGGCCTTCCGGCCTTAAAAATCCGCAGGCGGCGGTACGGGGACTCGGCGCCGGAACCTTGGTGCTGGAAGTCGTCGTGTTGCTTCTCACCATCGCGCCGCTGGCTGTGATCGCGGGGGACCGGAAAGGGCCGGCGATCATCGCGGTGCTCGTCGCCACGGTGCTGGCGATCGTGCTGGCCGGGATGATGAAACGGGACTGGGCGTGGACCGCCGGGGCGGTGCTTCAGGGGCTGCTGCTGCTCGGCGGGTTCCTGCACTGGACGCTCGCGGCGGTCGGGGTGATCTTCGGGCTCACCTGGGCGTACGCCATGCATGTCCGGCGGACCATCCTCGGGCCTTGAGGCCCGGGCTTTGAGACTCGGGCTTTGAAAAAGGGGCGGCCGGTTTCCCGGCCGCCCCTTTTCGTCATCTGATCGCCCGCCATTGTGTTATGGCGATGTTGTGGTTGTCCGGGTCGCGGAACGTGGCCGACCACAGCTCCAGCTTGTCGCCGCGGTTCACCGGGCGCGGGGAGTGGATGAACTTCACACCCTTCTCCCGCAACTCCGAGTGGACCGCCTCGATGTCGCCGACCTCCAGATTGAGGTAGATCAGGCGACCCGCCTCGGACGTCAGGTTGTGCACGGTCCGCAGCACCAGCCGGGTGTCGCCGGACGCCAGCACCGCGCTGCCGTCGCCGTTGTCGATCTCGTGGAAGCCGAGCACGTCCCGGTAGAACTCGGTCGACCGGTCCAGGTCGGTGACCAGCACCGTGATACCGACCCCGTGGATCGAGCCGGCGGTGGCCGGGCGGGCGCTCGGGTAACCGGTGATCACGTCGCCGGCGTGCTCGTCGGGGCGGCCGCTGAAGTCGCCCCACGGGCCGGTCCGCTTCTCGGTGGCGGGCTCCTGCGCCGGGGTCTCGTCCGGGTGCGGGGTGGGGAAGGCGTCCGGGGAGACCGCGGCACGGCCCACCGCCACCCCGAGGATGCCGTCCCGCAGCGCTGACGGGCGTGGGGTCTCCTCGGCTGGTGGCGCCACGATACCGTCGGCACGGGCGGTGGCCGCCTGCGGGGTGGTCTCCGGGGCCGGTTCCGGGTTCGTGTCGATCGGCAGGTGGCCGCGCAACGGGAAGTTGTCGAGCGGGATGTCGATCTGGTCGATCCCGGGCCGCGGCGCCGTTCTGCGCGGGGTGGCCGGTTCCGGGGCGCTCGGGAAGGGGCGGTCCGGTTCCGGGGCGGTCGGCGGCGGCGCCACCGGGGACGGAGTCGAGGCCGCCGAGGACGGGGTCGGCTCGGGGCGCGGCTGGGCCGGGTAGGGCGCCGGCTGGGTGCGGGACTGCTCGGCGTCCTCGGTCTCGAACGACTCGGTGTCCTCGCCGGGCTGCGCGAAGAAACGGGTCCGGCTGCCCAGCGGGCGGGTCTCGACGTCCGGCGGGACCTTCGGCGCCCACCGCTGCTCGTCGTCGGCCGGTCGCGCGGGTGCGGGCTGCGTCCACGCCGATTCGGCCGGCGGGGCTGCGGCCTCGGCCGGGGCGGGCCCGGACTGCACCCGGGCGGTGCCGGTCGGTGTGGCGCCGGTCTGCGGCCGGGTGGCCTCGGCCGGCGGAGACGCGGGTCGCGTGGCCGGTTCCGGGGCCGGCGCGGCCGGGCGGCTTGGAGCGGCCCAGCGTTCGTCCGTGGAGGCAGCGGAGGCAGAGGAGGCAGCGGAGGCGGGTGAGCGGGGCGCCGGCGCCGGGGATGCCGGCTGAGCCGCCGGCGTGGCCGGGCGGGCCCAGGCGTTCTGCTCACGGGTGGCGGCCGGGCGGGTGGCCCGGGCCGGCGGCGGCGCGGCGGCGTGGCTGGGACGCGCTACCGGCGGGGGCGGCGGTGCGGGCGCGTCGGCCCGGCGTGCCACCGGAGGCGGCGGTGGGGTGAGACCCGAGCTGTGGCTCCGCGCCGGCCGGCCGGCCGGCGAGACCGGATCGATCGACTCGGCGGGGCGCCCCGCCGGAGAGACCGGGCTCGCGGAGCGGCTCGCGGGGGCGGCCGGGGCGGCGGAGCGGCTCGCGGGGGAGACCG
>NZ_JBEZXU010000141.1:0-7511 GCF_040638175.1 Actinoplanes sp. NPDC026670 | reverse complement strand
GGCCGCGCCCCCGGCGGGCGCACCGCCACCGGCCGCGCCTTCCGCGGGCGCACCGCCACCGGCCGCACCGCCTGCGGGCGCGCCGCCGCCGAGGGCGCGGGCCATGAGCTGCTGCGCTGAAGCGTGGCCGGGCTCGCGGGCCAGGATCTGAGCGGCGTGCCCGATCGCCTCCGGACCCCGGCCGGCCGCGACCAGAAGCTCGGCCAGGTGCAGCCGGAGCGTCAGGTCGTCAGGCCGTGCCTCGACGGCGGCCACCAGACTGTTGATCAAGGCATCGCTCATGAGAAGCGATTATGCCCGCGGTCCGCTCTCCCCCGGCCGGGCCGTCCGGCCGACATTCCCCACATACGCCGCCGAGCTGCGCTTTTCCCCGCGCGCCCGGGTGATCGCGGTGTGCTTCCGCCTGCCGGATTCGACGCCGCCGGTTACGATTCGCCAGCGCACGTCCACGCCGGACCTTTCGTGCCGCCGTGCCGTAACCGCCCCTCCGAACGTTGGTGCAGTTGGCGCCGACGTCCGGAACGGCCGCCGGCGTCTTCGGCGCCGGCGTCGGGGACGGCCGTCGGTGCGGTTGGCGCCGACGTCCAGGACGGGCGCCGGTGCTGTAGTCGAGGACGGGCGTTGTGCTGTAGTCAGGGACGCCGGGAAGCGAGGTAGGGATGCCGATCACTCCCGCAGACATCCACAACGTGGACTTCAAGAAGCCGCCGATCGGCAAGCGCGGCTACGACGAGGAGGAGGTCGATGCCCTCCTCGAGGAAGCGAGCCAGGAGATGCTGCGCCTGCTCGACGAGAACGGGGCGCTGACCGCCCGGCTGCGTGATGCCGGCGGCGGGATGAACGGGGGCGGCCCGGCCGATCCGGCGGCGCTCACCGCCGAGGTGGCCGAGCTGGCCGCCCATCTCCAGTTCATGCGGGAGGGCCTGGCCCGGGCCGAGCACGAGGCCCGGGAGATGCAGGTCCAGCTGGAGCGGGCGCACGACGAGGTGCGGTCGGCGGCCCAGCCCCGGCCGGGCGGGGTGGTCGACGACCGGGTGCTGCGGATGGCCCACCGGACCGCCGACGAGCACGTCCGGGACGCCCAGCGCGAGTCGGACGATCTGCTGGTCAGCGCGCGGGCCCAGGCCGATCAGCTGACCGGGGACGCGATCCGGACGGCGGACACCATCGAGTCCGACGCCCGGCGGCAGCACGCCGAGGCGCTGGACGAGGTGGCCCGCGACCGGGCCGCCATGGTCGCCGAGATCGAGCGGCTGGACGAGCTGGCCCAGGACTACCGGTCGGCGCTGGGCGACCACGTGGTCCGGCAGCTGCACGACCTGGAGGGCGGCACGCCCGCCCTGCCGCAGGCCTGACCGTCACTCTTCGCAGAACGCGGTCACTCTTAACGCGGTCACCCTTTGAAGAACGCGGTCACGTCGGCGGCGAACAGGTCGGGGACCTCCAGGGCGGCGAAGTGGCCGCCCCGGGGGAACTCGGTCCAGTGCACGATGTTCGCCCGCTGCTCGGCCAGCGGCCGGACCGACTGCACGATGTCGCCGGGCAGCACCGCGACGCCCAGCGGGACCCGGTTGGTCTCCTGCGCGGTGGTCTCCTTGACGATCCGGGCGGCCGAACCGGCGGTCCGGAACAGCCAGTGGTGCGCGATGTTCGCCACGATCCGGTCGTCGGGGACCGGGGTGGCCGGGTCGGCCCAGGTGTCGAACTTCTCGCCCAGGAAGGCGAGCAACCCGGCCGGTGAGTCGTTGAGCGCGTAGGCCGGGGTCTGCGGGGTCGCCGCGAACAGGATCTGGTGCGGGTGCCGGTTGGCGGCCAGCCGCATCGTCTTCGCGAGCCGCTCCTGGTCGTCCGGGCCCAGACCGTCCGGGGCGCCGGGGGTGGGCAGGTAGTTGACGTGCACCCCGACCACATTGTCCGGGGCGACGGCGGCGAGCGTGCGGGCGACGCCGGAGCCCCAGTCACCGCCCTGTGCGCCGTACCGGGGGTAGCCGAGGCGGGACATCAGCCCGGCCCAGGCCGTGGCGATCCGGGTGACGCCCCAGGGCCGGGTGGTCGGGCCGGACAGCCCGAACCCGGGCATCGCCGGGACGACCAGGTGGAAGTGCTCGCTGAGGGGGCCCACCACGTCCAGGAACTCCACGGTGGAGCCGGGCCAGCCGTGCGTCAGGATCAGCGGCAGGGCGTGCGGGTCGGCCGAACGGACGTGGAAGAAGTGCACCCGGTCACCGTGGATCTCGATGACCTGCTGGGGCAGCGCGTTGAGCTCGGCCTCGTGGGCCCGCCAGTCGAACTTCAGCCAGTGGCCGGCGAGCGCCCGGACCCGGTCGACGGTGATGCCGTAGTCGTCAGGGGCGGCGTCCGGCCAGCGGGTACGGGTGAGGCGGTCGGCCAGGTCGTCGAGGTCGGCCTGCGGGACGGCGATCCGGAAATCGTTCATGCGAATAACGTTAGTCGCACTAACGTTAGCCGGTCCAATGTTATCGTCGTCACGTGGATCATCTGCCGAGCTGGCTGCTCTCCCAGGCCGCGGCGCACGCGCACCGGCTCGTCGCCGACGGGTTCGCCGGCGTGGGCGCCAAGGGTTACCACTACCGGCTGCTGTCCTCGCTGGACGCGGACGGGCCGGCCAGTCAGGCGGCGCTCGGGCGGCGCACCCGGATCTACCTGAGCGACCTCGTGGGGGCGCTCAACGAACTGGAGGCGGCGGGTTACGTGCGGCGGTCGCCGGACCCGGCGGACAAGCGCCGCAACGTCGTCGCGGTCACGCCGGCCGGGCGGGACCGGGCGGCCGAGCTGACCGAACGCGTGACGGCCATCCAGGAGGAGCTGACAGCCGCGCTCTCACCGGCGGAAACGGAACAGCTCACCGGCCTCTTGCGTCGATTGGTCGCGCACCACGACCGTACCGAATGAAGAAAGGCCGCCGTCAGAAGCAGACGGCGACCTTTCCGCAGGGGTTTCTAAGCAGGCCGGCGATAGCCGGCGATCGGGCCCCGGTCGATCGTAGCCATCCGCACGTAGTCGCCCGTGTGCGGAGCGTGGACCACCATGCCGCCACCGATGTAGATCGAGACATGGTGCACGTCGGAGTAGTAGAAGACCAGGTCACCCGGTTGCAGCTCACTGCGGCTGACCGACTTGGTGGAACTCCACTGATCCTTCGTGTAGTGCTCGAGATGCACGCCGACCGCAGCCCACGCCGCCTGCGTCAGACCCGAGCAGTCGTAGCTGTTCGGGCCGTCCGAGCCGAAGACGTAGGGCTTCCCGATCAGGTCACACGCCCGCTGGGCGGCCCGGCCACCCTTGTCGTTCGTGTAGTCGACCGGGCACGGGCCGGTACGCAGCGGCCCGTCGTCGGCGTTCGCACTGCCGTAGGCCGCGATCCGGAGCTTCTGGAGCTTCGTGATCTCCTTCTCGATGGCGACCTTCTTCGTCCCGAGATCCTTGTCGCGAACCTCGATCTCGGACTCGAGCTGGTCGACCTTGGCCTTGTCGGCGGCGTACTTGTCGCGGAGTTTCGAGACCTCCGCGATCGACGCCTTCCGGTTGAACGCGAGCTGGTCGAGAAGCGTGAGCTTGTCCACCATGCCCGTCGGCGAGCCGGTCAGGATCATCGCGTTCGCGATGTTCGGCGAGCCCTGCATGTACGCGTCGACGGCGAGGCCCCGCACCTGCACCATCGCGGCGTCCACCTGCTTCTGCAGCGGAGCCAGCGTCTTAGCCAGGTCCGACTGCTGCTTGCGGAGCTTGACCAGCTTGGTGTGGGTGCCGTTGTAGTCCTCGATGACCGGCTCGAGCTGATTCCACTCGTCGTCGATCTGCTTCTCGATCTGCGCCGGAGTGGGGTCGGCATGAGCGACGGTCGGACCCGTGACCAGGATTCCGGCCGCGACGGCCGCGCACATCAGGATGCGCATGAGGCCGGCACGACGCGCGCCAATCCGTTTCACGCTGGTGCGTTGTCCTTTCTTCCCGTTCAGCCGCCGACCGGGTTAGCTGACGGGTTCGGGCGGGAAGTCTGCCCGGCCGCGTCGCCGCGGCTTCACCCCAGGTGCTCGGTTCCCCGGTTCACGCCCGGCCTCTCGGTCGCGCGCGATTAGGCGGTGGTCCGCCAGATCGGCCGGGTGGCCGATGGGGGGCTGGGCGAACCGGGGACCACCGTACTCGGATCAAGACGGCAAATGAAGGTCGCACAGCCCGCCGAACTGTACGCACAGCCGGCGACACGGAGGGTGGCCTAAAACGGCCAGCTGTGCAGGGCACGCGCCAGCCAGGGCACCACCACGATCACTGTGGGTAGTACCAGCAGGCCGGCGGCGGCGGTCACCCCCGCCGCGGTGAGCACTGTCGAGCTTCGATCCGGACCGTCCAGACGGGCCAGCCGGCGCCGCCGGGATTCACCCTCCGGGTCGGCGGTCACCTCCTCCGCAAGGGGGACGGCGTCGATTAGCCGGGCCAGCGCGGCCCGCAACGGCGGCGATCCGGTCCGGCGGCGGGCCGCGTCGTCGGCCACCATCTCCAGCAGCAGATGTACGGCGTCGAGCGGCGCCTTCGACCGCAGCGGCCCCGGCACCGCCCGGTAGAACGCGGTGAACGACTCCATCACCAGCTCGTGCCGGTGCCGCAGGTGCGCCCGCTCGTGGGCCAGCACCGCGTCCACCTGGTCCCGGTCCAGGGTCTGGAGCACCCCGTCGCTGAGCACCACCCGCGGCTCCCGGCCGGGCACGCAATAGGCCAGCGGCAGCGCCCCGTCGAGCACCCGGACCTCCTCGCCGCCCAGGTCCTCGTGGCGCTCGACCCGGTCCAGCAGGTCGACGAGCATCCGGTGCCGGGCGCGGCGGGCACGGGCCCGGGAGCTCACCCGGACCAGCGAGACGATCAGCCGGATCACGATGGTCGCGGCCACCGCCAGGGAGAAGAGCAACGCGGCCACCGTCTCGGGATGGCGGGCTCCCGCGGCGCGAGCGACCTCTTCGGGCGCGGCCAGGACCACCCCGAGCGCACACAGTACGGCGGTGAGCGTCTGTGACTGCCAGAGCAGGACGCCGGCGACCGGGGCGCGATCGGTCCACCGCGCGCCCGCCAGGAGTCTCGGCGCCAGCAGCGAGAGCGTCAGCCCGAGGGCGCCGAGCAGGAGGGCGGTCACCGCTCGATGTTACGGGCCTTCTCGATCGCCGCCGTCAGCGCTTCGGGCGGCAGCTGCCCGACGAAGTAGGCCAGGGCGGCGTCCATGTCGGGGGTGGCGCTGAGCGCGTCGAGCATCACGCCGGCGGTCATCTCCTCGCGGGTCTGCGCCGGGGCGTACTTGTAGGCGCGGTCGGTACGCTGCTGGACGACGAGACCCTTCTTGGCCAGCCGGTCGAGCACGGTCATCACCGTCGTGTACGCCAGATCGCGCTCCCGGCTCAGCAGGTCGTGCACCTGCCGGACGGTGAGCGGCTCGCCCGCGTCCCACAACTTCGTCATGACCTCGCGCTCGAGGTCGTTCCTCGCCATGTGAGCCACTCTACTTCAACGCGTCGTACTACACGTCGTAGTATCTACTACGAATCGTCGTAGAGAGGCTGCCATGGACGTGCTCGACCTGACCCGACTCCAGTTCGCGGTCGTGACGATCTACCACTACCTCTTCGTGCCGGTGTCGATCTCGCTCGCGTCGGCGGCCGCCGGATTCCAGATCGCCTGGATCCGCACGGCCAACGAGAAGTACCTGCACCTCACGAAGTTCACCGGCAAGCTGCTGATCGTCACGTTCGCGGTCGGGGTGGTCACCGGGCTGGTCCAGGAGTTCCAGTTCGGGCTCGGGTGGAGCGCGTTCGCCAGGTTCTACGGCGACGTCTTCGGGCCGACCCTGGCCATCGAGGGGATGCTCGCGTTCTTCCTCGAGGCCACGTTCCTGGCTCTGTGGTACTTCGGCTGGGACCGGCTGCCCCGCTGGCTGCACACCGCCACGATCGTGGTGGTCGCGGTCGGGACGCTGCTGTCGGCGTACATCATCCTGGCCGCCAACTCGTTCATGCAGAACCCGGTCGCCTACGCCCTCGACCCGGACACCGGGCGGGCCCACCTGACCAGCTTCACCGAGCTGCTCACCAACGAGGTGGTGCTGGCGGCGTTCCCGCACACCATGGGCGGGGCGGCGATGGCCGGCGGCGGGCTGCTGATGGCGATCGGGATCTGGCGGGTCTCCGCGGACGCCGCCTACCGCACCCTCTCCCGGGCCGGGGCGTGGATGCTGCTGCTCGGCGGGGCGGTCACCGCGATCAGCGGCGACCACCTGGGCAAAGTCATGACGGCCGTGCAGCCGATGAAGATGGCCGCCGCCGAAGCCCTCTACGAGACGACCACGTCGGCGCCGTTCTCGGTCTTCGCGATCGGGGAGCTCGGGCACGACCGGCCGTTCTTCAGCATCGAGATCCCGGGGCTGCTGTCCTTCCTCGGCACCGGGTCGTTCGGCGGGACCGTGCAGGGCATCGACGATCTCCAAGCGCTCTACACCGCCCAGTACGGGCCGGGCAGCTACGTGCCGATGATCCCGGTGGCGTTCTGGACGTTCCGGCTGATGATCGGGGCCGGTGTGCTCGGGATGGCGCTTGCGGCGTACCACCTCTGGTCTTCATGGTCTTTCCAACGCCGTGTGCCGCTGCTGCCGGAGTTTCTGCAGCCCGGGCGGGGAACGCCCGGCTGGCTGCGCCGGTTCGTGCTGCTCGCGCCGCTGCTGCCGGCCGCCGCCAACACGTTCGGCTGGGTGTTCACCGAGACCGCCCGGCAGCCGTGGCTCGCGTTCGGCATCTCCAAGGTCGCCGACGGCATCTCCCCCGGCCTCACCAGCGCCGAGGTGATCGCGTCACTGGCCGGATTCACGCTGGTCTACGGCCTGCTGGCGATCGCCTGGTGCCGCCTGGTCGTGCATCTGTCCCGCAAGCCGCTCGTTCCGGCCCCGGAAAAGGACGCCGAACCCGAACCCGCCCCCGCCTACTAGGAGCGACCTCCCATGATCACGTTCTGGTTCGCGGTTCTCGTCCTCGCCTGGATCCTCTACTTCGTCCTCGAAGGCTTCGACTTCGGCGTCGGCATGCTCACCTTCCTCGGCCGCGACGAACACGAACGCGGCGCCGCCCTGCGCACCATCGGCCCGTTCTGGGACGGCAACGAGGTGTGGCTGGTCGCCGCCGTCGGAGTCACGTTCGCGGCGTTCCCCGACTGGTACGCCGCCCTGATGTCCGCGCTCTACCTGCCGATGGTCGCGATCCTGCTGCTCCTCGCGATCCGCGGGGTGGCCCTGGAGTTCCGCGGCAAACACGACACCCCGTCCTGGCGGCGCCGGGCCGACCTGCTGCTCGCCGTCTCGTCCACCGGCATCGTGCTGCTGTGGGGCGCGGTCCTCGGCATCCTCGTCGACGGGCTCGCCCTCGGCGCCGGCGGCGAGGTCACCGGAACCGGCCTCAGCCGCAGCCTCGGCCCGCTGTTCACCCCCGCCGCCGGGCTCGGCGCGCTGGCCGCGCTCCTCG
>NZ_JBEZXU010000140.1:0-7919 GCF_040638175.1 Actinoplanes sp. NPDC026670 | reverse complement strand
CGGATCCTGTCTCGACAAACCGGAACCTAAGGCCTGCAACGGCGTGCGCCTGTCTAAACCCCTCAAACCACCCACACATACGACCGGAGAGCCGAAAAGTCGTGCAAGATCCGCGGGCGTCGAGCCGTTGCCGGCCGATCCGTAGCCGGCCGAGGAGACGTCATCCGCCTGAGGGCCGCTCTTCTGAAAATGAGGTGGCTGCGCAGAAGGGCATTCATCGACCGCAACCTCAGAAGATCGCGGCGGGGCGCGGCGCATCTCGTCGATCTTGTGGAGTTCGGCGGGACAGGTGTGTCCCTCGAGTTTCGCCATTTTGCGCAGCGACATCGCAGGTCAGGGTCGACGCTGAAGTGAATCTTGCATTCGTCCTGGTAGGCGTCATCCTCAACGAACTCTGCAAGATCACCGTGAGGCCTGATGACCTTGGGCGACCGTCCGGAGGCGATGCCGAGAGCGGGGTCCGCCGGGCCGCAGCGGTGGTCAGCGCACACGTTCGCCGATCGTGTGCGCTTGCTTTGCTCTGACGGGGACGGGCGCACACGTTGTGCCGTCCGTGTGCGCCTGCCGTCGTTCTGGCGAGGGTGAAGTCGCACGTTGCCGCATTGTGTGCGCTGGCCGTCGCGCGCTGGCGACCATGCCGGGCCGGGCGCCGGCGACCGCAACCAACAGCCCCTTTGCAGCGGAGGGCAAGGTTCGTCGATGCTCCTTCCCGCCGTCCATCCCGACAGGTACCCGGTGCGCTGTCGCCGTGGGCGGCGGGCGTCCACAAGGCCGGCGCGACCGAAGCAATCGATCCCCAAATGGCGAAACTCGAGTGTGTCCGAACTTCACAAGATCGCGCCCAGACGCCCAGATAGGCAGACTTCCCGACGGGCATGACATCGTGCGGCCGCGTCAACCCCTCACAGATCTGGATAGAAACAAAGCCCGACCCGTTGCGAAGCTGCAGGTGACTGTGGCCTTGACGCGAGGCTCGCCCGATCTCGCGGGGCGTAAGGGCGCGATGACGCCTGCCCACAGCCGTTTTCCCCCACCCCGGGCAAGCGCGAAGCGCCCCGGAAGACTTGTGGAGTTCGGCGGGACAGGTGTGCCTGAACTCCACAAGATCGACGCGGGGAACGGGGGTGGGGTGGGGCCGGGTAGGGCGGTGGGCAACGGATTCCGCCCGAAAGGCGCTCTGGTGGGCCGGACCGGCCGCCTGCGTCGCGGGGACAGCCACGGGGCCTGTCCACGGCGTACCAGAAAAAGGTCTAAGCGGAACCCCGCAAGATCAGGCGGGTGGGCAGGACCGTTTCGAAGTCGGCCGGCTCGTCGCCGTCGATCTTGGAGAGCAGGAGCCGGACCATCTCCTGGCCCATCTGCTCGATCGGCTGGTAGACGCTGGTCAGCGGCGGGTCGGTGTGCCGGGCGACGACGGAGTCGTCGAAGCCGACGACGGCGACGTCCTGGGGGACGCGGCGGCCGGCGCGGCGCAGCACGCGCAACGCGCCCGCGGCCATCATGTCGGAGGCGGCGAAGACCGCGTCGATCTGCGGGTACTGCTGGAGGAGCCACTCCATGGCGGCGGCGCCGGAGAGCTCACCGAAGTCGCCGCGGGCGGCCGGGCCTTCGCCGACGACGTCGCGGTAGCCGTCGTAGCGGGCGATGCCGACGGCCATGTCGAGCGGGCCGGTGATCGTGGCGATGCAGCGTCGGCCCTGGTCGCGGAGGTAGGCGACGGCGGCGCGGGCGCCGGCGCGGTTGTCGGCGTCGACGAAGCTGACCGGCTCCGGGTGGTAGGGGCGGCCGGCCCGGACGGTGGGGACGCCGCGTTCCTCGAGCATCGCCGGGAGCGGGTCGTCGCCGTGCAGCGACAGCAGCAGCGCGCCGTCGACGTGCTGGCGGGTGAGGTAGCCTTCGAGCTGGCGGCGTTCCTCGGGGGCCTGCGCGATCATCAGGACCATCTGCAGGTTGCGGGCGACCAGCACCGACGAGATGGACTGCACGATGCGGCCGAAGAAAGGTTCGGCGAAGAATCGCTCGCCGGATTCGAAGATCACCAGGGCTATCGAATCGGTTCGCTGGGTGACGAGCGCACGGGCCGCCCGGTTGGGGACGTAGCCCAGGGCGTCGATCGCCTCCTGGACGGCTTCCCGCGCTTTGGGACTGACCTGGGCCGACCCGTTCACGACACGGGACACGGTGCCACGGCCGACGCCGGCCCTGGCCGCGACCTCTTCCAGAGTCGGCCGCCCGGTGGAGCGGCTCCGATCTTGATTCATCGCTGAACCGTCCTTTCCGCGACCGACCCACGGTACACGTGCGGCCTGCGGCTTTCCAGGGTGGTGGCGGCGCTGCGGCAGAGTTGTCGGGGTGAGAGCTCACCGCATCGCGGTCCTGGTGCTGCCGGGCGCCGCGCCCCTGGACGTCGGGATCAGCGCGCAGATCTTCGCCCCGAAGCACGGCCTGCCCTACGAGTTGCGGCACTGTTCGCTGGCGGCCGGGCCGGTCGAGGGGCGGGACGGGCTGGGCTACCTGGTCGAGCACGGCCCGGAGGCACTGGACGACGCGGACACCGTGATCGTGCCCGGCTACAACACTCCGTTGCGGCCGCTGGACCCGCGGATCCTGGACGGGCTGCGGGACGCGGCGTTCCGTGGCGCGCGGACGGTGTCGATCTGCACGGGCGCGTTCGCGCTGGCCGCGGCCGGGATCCTGGACGGCCGGCGGGCGACGACGCACTGGTCGATGGCGCCGGTGCTGGCCCGGGAGTACCCGAAGGTCACCGTGGATCCGCGGGTGCTGTTCGTCGACGAGGGTCAGGTGCTGACGTCGGCGGGGGTGGCGGCCGGGATCGACCTGTGCCTGCACCTGATCCGGCGTGATCACGGGGTGCAGGCGTCGAACGCGGTGGCGCAGCGGATCGTGGCCGCCCCGTACCGCAGTGGCGGCCAGTCGCAGTTCGTGCCGCGTACCGTGCCGGAGCCGCTGGGTGAGGTGTTCGCGGCGACCCGGGAGTGGGCGCTGCACCGGCTGGGCGAGCCGATCGGGGTGGCCGACCTGGCCCGGCACGCGGGGGTGTCGACGCGGACGTTCGGGCGGCGGTTCGTGGAGGACACCGGGTACACGCCGATGCACTGGATCCTGCGGGCACGGATCGACATGGCGCGTTCCCTGCTGGAGGCGAGTGCGCTGAGCGTGGAGCAGATCGCTTCGGCGACGGGCCTGGGCACCGGGGCGAACCTGCGGCTGCACTTCCAGCGGATCCTGGACATGACGCCGACCGAGTACCGGAAGGCGTTTGGCGGAAAGCTTGCGGGATCCGGCGGTGTTGAGCCTGCCGCTCTCCGTCAACGTTAAGAAGAATCGAGGTATGAGAGCTGCTATCAACGGCTTCGGCCGCATTGGGCGAAATGTTCTCCGGGCCGCGACAGAGAGGGGCGGCGATCTCGAGATCGTCGCGATCAACGACCTGACCGACGCCCGGACTCTCGCCCACCTGCTCCGCTACGACAGCACCCTGGGCCGCTTCCCCGGTGAAGTGGAGGCCGGCCACGATCATCTGATCGTCAACGGTCACAAGATCGCCGTGACCGCAGAGGCCGACCCGGCCCGGCTGCCCTGGCAGGACGTCGACGTCGCGATCGAGTCGACCGGGCGGTTCACCGCCGGCGCCGGCGTCCACGTGACCCGGAAAGTCCTGGTCACCGCTCCGGCGAAGGGCGCCGACGTGACCATCGCCTACGGCCTGAACCACGACGCGTACGACCCGTCGGTCCATCGCGTCGTCTCGAACGCCTCCTGCACCACGAACGCGCTCGCCCCGATCGCGTCGGTGCTCGACGACCTGGCCGGCGTCGAGGCCGGTTCGATGACCACGGTGCACGCCTACACGCAGGAGCAGAACCTGCAGGACGGCCCGCACCGCGACCTGCGCCGGGCCCGGGCGGCCGGTGTCAACATCGCGCCCACGACGACCGGCGCGGCGACCGCGATCGGCGCCGTCCTGCCCCGGCTGAACGGGAAGCTGTCCGGATACTCGGTGCGGGTGCCGGTCCCGGTCGGCTCCCTGGTGGAGCTGAACGCCCTGGTCAGCCGGGACGTCACGGTCGAGGAGATCAACGCGGCGTTCGAGTCGGCGGCGGCCGGGCCGCTGCGCGGGGTGCTGGAGTTCTCGGCCGACCCGCTGGTGTCGTCGGACATCACCGGCAACCCGGCGTCCTCGATCTTCGATTCGCTGCTGACCGCCGCGAACGGCCGGCTGGTCAAGGTCGTGGCCTGGTACGACAACGAATGGGGCTTCGCGAACCGGGTCGTCGACACATTGACGCTTCTGGCCCGTTAACCTGTGCGGATGGCGGTCACCCTGGCGGATGTTGCCCGGCTCGCCGGGGTGTCCCCGGCGACCGTCTCCCGCGTCATCAACGACAGTGCGAAAAAGGTCAACGAGGACCTGCGGGAGCGGGTCCTCGCGGCGGTGCGGCAGCTGCACTACGTGCCGAACGCGCATGCGCAGAATGTGGCGCGCCCCCGCAAGTCGGCGGTCGGCGTGATCGTCCACGACGTCTCCGACCCGTACTTCGCCGAGATCACCCGTGGCCTGCAACGACAGGCCGGCGCACACGACCGGCTCCTGGTGATCTGCAACAGCTACCGGGAGCCGGAGCGGGAGCTGGCCTACGTCGGGCTGCTGCGCGCCCAGCAGGTGCATGCGCTGATCCTGGCCGGGTCGGGCTACCACGACGACGAGTTCACCGAGCGGCTCAACGGCGAGCTGACGGCGTACCAGCAGGCCGGCGGCCGGGTCGCGGTGATCGGCCGGCACCGTCTGGTCGGCACCGCGGTCCTGCCCGGCAACGAGGCCGGCGCGCACGAGCTGGGCCTGCGCATCCTCGAACTCGGCCACCGCGAGATCGGCGTGATCGCCGGCCCGCGCTACCTGACCACGACGACCGACCGCCTGACCGGTTTCCGCCGCGCGTTCGCCGACACCGGCGTCGAGCTCCCGTCGTCCCGCCTGATCTACTCCGACTTCACCCGCGACGGTGGCGCCGCCGCAGCCGGCACCCTGATGGACGCCCAGCCCGGCCTGACCGCCCTGATCACGCTCAACGACTCGATGGCGGTCGGCGCGATGGCCACCCTCCGTGAGCGGGGCATCCGGGTCCCCGACGACGTCTCGGTGACCGGTTTCGACGACATGCCGATCGCCCGCGACGTCACCCCCGCCTTGACGACGGTCCGGTTGCCGCTGGTCGAGATGGGCGAGCGTGCGATGGCCCTGGCCCTCGACGACGACCACGTCCCGCACGCCGAGCCCGCCGACGCCACCCTGGCCTGGCGCGCCTCCTGCGTCCCCCCACCCCGCTGACGCTTTCCCCACCGCCGTCGCCGGTCCCGCGCCGCGGTGGGCTCGCTCTTTGCCGGTTTTTCATTTGATACGGCCACTCCTGCACCGATCCACGAGAGAGGTTTCGACGCGCCCACTGGTAAAGGGTCAGCGTCAGGCATCGACGTGGTTGCGCTCGCCATCCGGGTCGAACACGGCGATCACCTCGGCCGCCCCGCCCCGCGCGCCGAACGCATGCGGCGTCATCGTGGAGAACGACGCCGCCTCCCCCTCGTGGACCAGCACCTCCCGCTCCCCGAGCAGCAACTCGACGGTCCCCGACAGCACGGTGAACCAGTCGCGCCCCGGATGCACCCGCTGATCCTCCGGCCGTCGTGACGCCGGCCGGCTGACCCGGATCCGGGCCACGGTCAGCCCGTTGCGCCCGTCGTCCCCGCTGAGCACCCAGGTCGTCATCCCCCGCTCCGGATGGTGGTGGGGTTTGATGACGACAGCGTCGCCCGCGGTCTCGACCAGCTGGTCGAGACTGGCCCCGAGCGCCCGCGCGATGGCCGTGAGCTGGTCGAGCCCGATCCGCCGATGCCCGGTCTCGATCCGGCTCAGCGTCGACGAACTCAGAAAGCACCGCCCGGCCAGCTCGTCGAGCGACCAGCCCTTGGCGATCCGTAGCCCCCGGATCCGTGCCCTCACCACTGCATCGATCTCAGCGTCTTGCGTCATACGCAAGACTGTATGCGCCAGCCGCAAAGCGCGTCTACAGTCGGTCACATGGCACACGACAGCACCCCCGCTCCCCACCACGATCACGGCCACGGACACGGCGCGGGCCACGGACACGGCCACGGTCCGGACGGTGGGCTCCAGGAGATCCTCGACCTGGACGCGGAGGTGACCGCCGCCCACCTGGCCGACCTGACCGCCCGAGTAGCCGAACTGGCCGGCGCTCACCGGGTCACCGACATCCTGGACATCGGCGCCGGCACCGGAACCGGCGCGTTCGCGCTGCTCAAACGATTCCCCAACGCAACGGTGACCGCCCTCGACTCATCCGGGGAGATGCTGGCCCACCTGCACGACAACGCCGCCCGCCAGAACCTGGCCGGCCGGATTCGCCCGCTACCGGCCGACCTGGACGTGGCCTGGCCCGCCACCGGCCCCGCCGACCTGGTCTGGGCGTCGTCGTCGATGCATCACATGGCCGACCCGGACCGGGTGCTCCGCGACATCCACGCCACGCTGCGCCCCGGCGGCCTGCTCGCGATGATCGAGATGGACCGGATGCCCCGGTTCCTCCCCGACGACCTGGGGTTCGGCACTCCCGGCACGGAGGCCCGCTGTCACGTCCTGCTGGACGAGGCCCGAGCCGCCCACCTGCCGCACATCAGCGCCGACTGGCCGTCCCGCCTGGCCAAGGCCGGCTTCCGGATCGTGGAGTCCCGCACCATGACGGTGGACGTGCCGTCCCCACTGCCGGAGGCAGCACTCCGCTACGCCTACGCGACCCTGGGCCGGATCCGCCATTCCGTGGCCGACGGCCTGTCCCCCGAGGACGTGTCCACGCTGGACGCCCTGCTGACGAAGAGCGGCCCACAGTCCCTGCACACCCGCACCGACCTGAAGGTCCAGAGCACCCGGGCAGTCTGGCTGGCCACCCACACGTAAACCCCAAGCCGGCTCTCACCGCTGTCTCGCGGGCGTGGAGACAACGGTGTGAGCCGGCCGACTGTGGACGGTCAGGCGGTGGCAGTCTCGGCGGCGCGCTCCTCGATGATCGACTTGATCCGGTCGGCCTGGACCCGGCTCTTGATCCCGGTGACCGCCTGCACCTTGTAACGGCTCAGCCGCCCGGTGCTGCGCAGGTGCTCGAACAGCTCGGCGCCGTGCATCTCCAGGAGGTCCTCGTCGCTGGCCGGGCGGACGCTCTGCGGGCGGGGCAGCAGTTCGGCCCAGGGCTGGGCGCTTCCGGGGGCGGTCATGCCGCTGAGTGCGAGCACGTAGTCGCCGATGAACCGCCGGATCGTGGCGTCGTCGAGGCGGGGCGCGCTGGGGGCGAGCACGTCGGCGAGTTCCTCCGGGTCCATCGGCTGGCCGTCGCCGAGTTCCTCCTCGAGCGCGGTGCGCAGGTCGAGGAGGGCGTTGTGCCAGGCTTCGGAGCCGGCCGGGGCGAGCGCCGGGGCGGGCAAGAAGTCACGCCACGGGTAGGCCGACTCGACGTGCTCCCCGTCCAGCTCGCTGATGTATTCGTTGATGAACGTGCGGACCACGCCCTCACCGAGCTCCTGCACACGGGGCGCGAGCCGGCGGGCGAGTTCGGTCCGCCGCATGTAGTTCATCTCGGGCAGATCCTCGGCCGTGATCTCCTCGGCCACCATCTTGCTGAGCCGGTCGACGGCGAGCCGCCACCAGGGCGACCCGGCGATGCTGACGGCCGGCCGGGCCCCGGTCGGGGTGGCCGCCCAGGCGGGCGCGGCAGCCGGCGCCGGCGGGACGGGCGCGTGCGCGGGGGGCGGAGTGCAGCAGATCGCGCTGGCCGGCGACCGGATCGGTGTCCTCACCACCGGCGGCACCGCCCTGGTCAAGGAGGGCGGCC
>NZ_JBEZXU010000139.1:0-8195 GCF_040638175.1 Actinoplanes sp. NPDC026670 | reverse complement strand
GGAGCCGGGAGCCGGGAGCCGGGAGCCGGGAGCCGGGAGCCGGGAGCCGGGAGCCGGGAGCCGGGAGCCGGGAGCCGGGAGCCGGGAGCCGGGAGGCTCCGTGGATCACGATCGGTCACCGTCGTGTCGTGTTGGGTATCGCCCGGACAGTGACGTCGGCCAACCGGCTGCTGGAGGCGTTGCGTGTTCTCGACGACGACTTCCGCGTCCAGACGGTCTTCACCGTCGATGACGGCTCGCCCTTCGCCGACGGTGTGCGAGAGACATTGCACGCTGCCGGGGCGCGGACGGTTTCCCGGGATCAGGCACGCCGGACCTCAGCGGATCTCACGGTGACCGCTACGGAGAACGCCGACCTCGATGGCCTCGCCGGGCCTGTGGTGGTGTTGCCGCACGGTGTCGGTTTCCACAAATACGTTCCCGATACGGCTGGTACCAGCACCCGCGTTTCCGGGGTCGTCCCCCGCCCTCGGGCCGAGCCACCGACCATGGTGGTGTCCCATCCCGATCAAGCAGATCAACTGGGCCGGATGGCGCCGGGAACACCGGTCCAGGTGATCGGCGACGTCACCTTGGAACGCCTGATCGCCAGCGAGCGGATGGTCCCCCGGTACCGTTTTGCGCTCGATGTCGCAGATGGGCAGCGGCTCGTCGTCCTGACCTCGACGTGGGGTTCGACCTCGTTGTGGGGGACGCTGCCCTGGCTGCCGGGTGAGTTGATGAAGTCCCTGCCCTACGACGAGTACCGCACGGCTTTGATCTTGCACCCCAATGTCTGGTTCGGCCATAGTCCGTGGCAGGTCCGTGCCTGGCTGGCCGAAGCTCTGGACGCCGGCCTAGCGCTGGTCCCGCCGCACGAGGGATGGCAGGCCACAGTGGCCGCCGCAGATGTGATGGTGGGAGACCACGGCTCCGTGACACTGTTCGGCGCGGCACTCGGCAAGCCTCTTCTACTGGCCGCGTTCGGCTCCGAGGTCGTACCCGGCACGGCAATGGCCCACCTGGGTAATGTTGCCGCCCGCCTCGATCCGGAGCAGAACCTGCAGCAACAGCTGGATGCAGCGAAACCGGTCGAGGGAATCCGGGAGTCGGCGTTCGCCGGGCCGGAGGGCTCCACACAGAAGTTGCGACAACTGTTCTACGACAGGATGGGATTGCCTGTCCCGGGCCGGCCCGCAAGGGTACGTGCGTGGCCGGACCCCTACCCGGAGCGCCGCGAGCCCGGCTCGTTCGTGGTGTGCACCGACCTAACCGCGCCCGGGACGGTAGTGGTTCGTCGCCATGCCCCCGGCGGGCCGGCAGAGAAGCCGGAGGCGCTGATCCATCATTGGGCCGCGTACGACGATGAACCTGATCAGGATGCCGTCGCGAATGCCGCAGTGGTGGCGAGCCGGCACCGTCGCGACGCCCACGAGCTGCTGCGCTGGCATCCCGGCGCGACCTGCGCCGGTGTGGCCGACCGGGTGTTACTGCGGGACGGCACGTCCGTCAGCGTCGTCGTCGATGTGCCAGTGGATCCGATGTTTCCTGCCCTCGCCGTCTACGCGATGTGGGCCGCCGGCCTGCCGCTGTCGGGCACCGTGCGGCTGGTGGTCGGGCCCCGCGTGTTCAAGGTGACTCTGGGATGATCCCGCGGTCCTCGAGAGCGGCCAGTCGTTGTAGCAACGGCGCGTGTCGCGGGTTGCCTCGCGCGGCCAGCAGGTCGGCGGCCTTCGCCAACGCCCGGTGGGCACCGGCCGGGTCGCCGAGTTGTTCAGCGATGTCCGCCAGCACCTGCAACGCCTCGGCTGCGTAGTGGGTGGCGTTGCGCCGCAGCAGGACCTGGATCGCCTCGTCCAGTACCGGGACCGCACGATCAGGTGCGCCCTGAGCCGCGTATCCGGCGCCGAGACGGATCCCGACCCGCGCGGCCATCCGCTCGTCTGCCAGTTCCTGGCCGAAGACCCGGAGCAGCCGTTCGTACTCGGTGACTGGCTCCCGGTCTGTCACACCGGCTAGGAAGAACGCGGCCAAGGCCGCGCCACGTCGATCCCCGGCGGTCTCGTTGAGGCGCAACGAGTTCCGGTACGCGTCCGCGGCCTCACCGCGGTGACCGGATTGTTCTAGGTATCGTCCCCAGAACTCCCAGACTGATGCCAGCAACAGCAGGTTCCCGGCTGCTTCGGCTTGTTCCAGCGCCGTCTGCAGGACACGCTTGGCCGCCGGCAGGTCGCCGAGGTCCAGGAACCCACGGGACGCGAGGGCGTTCAGCCGGGCCTGCACGTCGACACGGCCCTCGACGGCAGCGGCCTTCACGCCGATCTCGCAGAGTTTGATCAGGTCGCTGGAGCTGCGCCGGTTGAGCGACAGCGCTGCGATGACCTCCGCGAGCTGCCAGACGCCCTCGGCGTGCCCGGACCGGGCGCCATGGTCGAGTGCGACCATCAACGCGGGCCATTCGTCGTCGACCCAGTCCTGCGCGGCGGCGGCGTCAGCGAACGGGCTGGTCTGCCCGACGACGAAGTCCTCCAGCGGCACCAGTCGCAGCCGGTCGGGGTGCAGCAGCAGCTGATCGGCGAACAACGCCCGCATCGTGAAGCAGTCGAGCAAGCGCGCGACCGCCTCGCCCACCTGCGCCGACGGCAGGCGACGGCCTCGGCGCCGGGCCGCCCGCCTCCCGCGTTCGGGCATTCGGAACCGTCGGGCCGGCAGATCCACCGCCAAATATCGGCTGTGCAGCGCCATCACCGCGGATAGGCCCGCGGCCTGCTCGCCGCCGAGCAGCGCGGCCACCGATACGGCGGTGAAGGTCGGCAACGGCACCGCGCCGAGCAGGCAGAACGCGTTCTGCGCGCCGACTGGCAGCTGGTCGTAAACCGCGGCGACCAGCGATTCGAGACGATCGTCGCCATCCGGCTCCAGATCCTCCACGAGTTCCCGGACGGTCAACGACGGGAAGTCGGCCAGCCAGCCACCCACAGTCCGCAGCCCGGCAGGCAGCCCACCACAGATTTCGATCAAGGCAGTGGTGGCGGCCGGGTCGGCGTCGACTCGCTCGTCACCTACCATCGCAGCCAGCAGCGCACGTGCGTCACTTTCGTCGAGCGAATCCAGCTTCACCGAGACGGCACCCCCTCGTGCGATGAACCGCCCCGGCGGCTGCGCGACCGTGGCGAGGACGACGCTGCCCGCAGCTCGTGGCAGCAGGTCTTCGATCTGTGCCGGCTCGGTCACGCCGTCCAGCACCAGCAGCACCGGCTGCCCCGCGGTCCATGTCTGCAGCATCGCTCGCCGTTCGTGCAGCTTTTCTGGAATCGCTGTGGCGCCCAGGCTCCGCAGACAGTGGGCGAGCATCTCGCCGGTCAGGGCAGGCCCGTCGGCGTATTGCTGCACCGACCGGACATCGACCCACAACTCGCCACCCGGAAACTGCGGCGCCAGCCCACAGGCAACCCGCGACAGGGCCGACTTGCCCACGCCCTCGGGTCCGCTGACCACCACCACGTGCACACCGGTGCCCGCCCCGGCGAGCGGTCCGTCGATCATCACCTTGAGCGGAACCGCACGATCAATGAACAGGGCGTCCGCGGGACGCAGCTGACGGGGGACCCGCGGCTTTTGCGCCGGAACGCTGGTTACGATGTCGCCGATCATCTGCTGGATCTGCACGACGGTATGCGCTTCACCGGAGAAGTCGTTGCGCTGAATCGGCACCACGGTGTGCGCTTCACCGGAGAAGTCGTTCGACACCCTGCACTCCTCGCCACCGGTCGCGTACGTCACCTCACCGTACGCGACTAAAGAGATCGACGGCTGAGGGTGTCCGATCACGACAGTCCAACGCGGCAACCGCCGGACGGGCATTGACAGATACGGCTACCCTCCGCTCATGGAACCGTTCACGGTAGAGGCGATAGCCGCCGTCGTCGCCGCCCTGCTCGGCGGTGCCGCCGGTGAGGCAGGGAAAGCCACCTGGACCAGCCTGAAAGGCTTCGTCACCGCCCGGTGGGGACCCGAATCGCCCCCGGCCGCCGCGTTGACTGCGGCCGAGGAGACCCCACGCGATCCCGCAACGGTCCAGGCCCTCGCCGGGCTCCTGCACGACGCCGCAGACCGTGAACCGGAAACCGCGGACTGGCTCGACCGCTGGATGGCTCAGGCCGGCACCGTCACGAACGCGTCCGGAACCGCACACAACACCATCAGCGGCAACGCGAACATACGAACCGCCATTCAGGGCTACCAGTTCACCGGCGACATCAACCTCAACTGATCATCGCCGTGTGCAGCGGAGCCCGCTGATACGAGCCGCACGGGACGGTTCCCATGTCGGCCTAGACATCGGCGACGATCACCGGAACATATCGTCGGTGTCGGGCGTGCCGGAGTAGCAGTGGGCGAGGAGTTCATCAGGCGGGTCAGCGAGGACGCCAATGGTGGCGTCGGTGCAGACGCGGCGGCGGGTGACGAAGGTCCCGGTCCGGCCCGGGAAAGGTCCCGAAGCCGGTGTTCCTCCTCAAGATCCAGGGCCCGAGCCCGATACTGCTGCTATGCGACCCACTGCGCCTTCCGTGTGGATACGCCACCGTGCCACGGCGCTGTGGCTCGTTCACGGTGCGCTCGTCGCGGTGTACACGGTCATCTGTGTCCTCGCCGACACCGGCTCCGCCGCCGGTGACAGCGACCTGGCTGTTCTGCTTGCCAACATCGTCTATCTGGGGCCCGCCGTGCTGGCCGCGGCCGGGGCACGCCGGACGGCCGGTCCCGTCCGGCGAGTGTGGTGGCTGCTGGCGGCTGGCATGCTCGCCTACGCCGCCGGCAACAGCTACTGGTACCTGCGCGTGCGCTACCTGGATCCCGTGCCTGCGGCGACGCTGTCGGACCTGCTATGGCTGGCGTTCTATCCGTGTTGCGGGGTCGCGCTGATCCTGCTGCTGCATCACCGTCTTCCCCGTCTCGGCGCGGCCGCCTGGCTCGACGGGGCGATCGCCGCCGGCGCGGTCTCCGCGCTGGTCTCTGCCCCGCTGCTGGCCACCGTTCCGCCGTCACCGCAAGCCTCGATCGGCGAGGTCCTCGTCAACGTCGCCTATCCCCTGTCCGACGTTGCCGTGGCCGGCTGCCTGCTCGGCGCCTGGGCCCTGTGCGGATGGCATGCCGACCGGGCCATGCTGCGGCTGATCACCGGGATGGCCGTATTCGCGACCGCGGACGTCGTCAGCATGGTCACACAGTGGCGGGGCACGGAAGCGCCCACGTCCCTGGACCTGTTGTGGGTCGGCGGGCTGACCCTGCTGGCCCTGGCCCCCAGCAGTCCCGATCGCCATTCTGCCGTTACCAGGAGCACAGGCGGCACCGGATCAAGTACCGCGGTTCCGGCGGTTCTGGCCTTCCTGTGCCTGGGCCTGCTGGCCGTCGACGCGTTCAGCGACCGGGCGGTGGCACCGGTCAGTGGGCTGCTCGCCACCGCCGCGATCGGCGCGACCATCATCCGGATGATGGTCAGCGTCCGCACCGCCGCCGCGCTCAGCACCGCCCACCGGCAGGCCCGCACCGATGACCTGACCGGTCTGGCGAACCGACGCCACTTCGTCGAACAGCTCGACGATCTCCTGGCCACCGGTGCCGGCGGCAGCCTGGCCGTCGCGCTGCTCGACCTGGACAGGTTCAAAGAGGTCAACGACAGTTTCGGCCACGACGTCGGCGACAACCTCCTGACGAAGGTCGCCGCCCGGCTGCGGACCATCCTGCCCGAACATGTCCTACTGGCCCGCCTCGGCGGCGACGAGTTCGGCCTGCTCATGCCCGACACCGGCCGTGCCCGGCGGCTCGCCACCGAGGTGCACACCGTCCTACGGGACCCGTTCGTGCTGCCGGAAGTCGACCTGCACGCCGACGCCAGCATCGGCGTCGCCGTCTTCCCCGACGACGGTGCCGACCGGCCCACCCTGCTGCGCCGCGCCGATGTGGCGATGTACGCGGCGAAAGCCGGCCACGGCGGAGTCGCCTTCGCGACCGGCCTCGACGACCAAGCCCGTTCCCGGCTGACCCTGCTCGAAGAACTACGCTCCGGGATCGGCCGCGGCGAACTCGTCCTGCACTACCAGCCCAAGGTTGCCGTGACCTCCGACCGCCGTGTCTGCGGTGTCGAAGCCCTCGTCCGCTGGCAGCACCCCACCCGTGGCCTGGTCTACCCCGACGAGTTCCTGCCCGTGGCGGAGAACGCCGGCCTCATCGCATCGGTCACCACCGCCGTCCTCGACCTCGCCTGCCGGCAGAGCCGCGCCTGGCGCGACCAAGGGCTGCCGGTCTCCGTCGCGGTCAACCTGTCCGTCTCTGACCTACGTGACCCGCTGCTGCCCCAACAAATCGCCGGGCTGCTGCACCGCTACCGCCTGCCGGCCACCGCCCTCGACCTGGAAGTCACCGAAAGTGTCCTCATGACCGACGCCGACACTGCGCTGTCGCTGCTCAGCACGCTGCGGTCGATGGGCATCAGGATCGCCGTCGACGACTACGGCACCGGCTACTCCAGCCTGACCTACCTGCAGATGTTGCCCGTCGACGACCTGAAACTCGACCGGGCGTTCGTCAGCCGCTGCGGGCACGACTCCCGCAGCGCCGCCATCGTTCAGAGCACCGTGCAGCTGGCACACAGCCTCGGTATGCGCATCATCGCCGAAGGCGTCGAAGACGACGACATCTTCACTCAGCTACACCGATATGGATGTGACCTGGCCCAGGGGTACGGCATCGCACGACCACAGAACGCCGACGTCACCACCGCATGGCTTCGCCGGCAGTCCTCCACCGATGCGGTCGTGACGGCTGCGGCCCACGACTGACCGACGCCGCTGCCCACGGAACCGACAACGCGTCCTGGCCGTGGTGGTGGTCCACGGGCGGGTGGGCGTGGGAGGACCGCCGGGGGTGCGACCATCTCTGCTGCGGATGCCCGCCCTTGTTCCGGCTCGCCGGCGAGTGGAGCCGTTCGTGACCGGGTGACTCGCACCGTGCCAGGTATCAGAAACCGGTGCTGCGGGCGGTGGCGTCGCTGTGGAGGCCGTACTCGCGGACGGGCCACGGCCCGCCCGAGAGCTACACCCGATGAGGTTTCGTTCACCGCCACGTTGACCTGCGGACACAACCCTCAGCGACGGTTGAGGAATCACGCTTTGACTGCGAGGCCCCGCGTACGTCAATAGCATCCGATCAAGGTGTCATCGCAACGAGAGGACCACTTCTGTGACCGCCGTTTCGGACAACCGGGCCATCGAGCTCGATCAGCAGGAACTCGTGCGGAGGCTCGCCGCTCCGGACGATGCCGAGGTCGCGAGCCTCGACGCCTGGTGGCGGGCCAACAACTACCTGACCGTCGGGCAGATCTACCTCCAGGGCAACCCGCTGCTGCGCGAGAAGCTCACCTCGGAGCACATCAAGCCGCGCCTGCTCGGCCACTGGGGTACCAGCCCGGGTCTGTCGTTCGTCTACGCCCACGTGTCGCGTCTGATCAAGCAGACCGGGCAGCAGGCCATCTACCTGGCCGGCCCGGGTCACGGCGGCCCGGCCCTGGTCGCCGCGGGCTACCTGGAGGGCACCTACTCCGAGGTCTATCCGAAGGTGGATCTGTCCGAGGGCGGCCTGCTCAAGCTGTTCCGCCAGTTCTCCAGCCCCGGCGGCATCCCCAGCCACGTCAGTGTCACCACGCCCGGCAGCATCCACGAGGGCGGCGAGCTCGGCTACGTGCTGGTGCACGCCTTCGGCGCGGTCATGGACAACCCGGACCTGCTGGCCATCGCGGTCGTCGGTGACGGCGAGGCCGAGACCGGCCCGCTCGAAGGCTCCTGGAAGGGCATCTCCTTCATCAACCCGGAGCACGACGGCGCGGTCCTGCCGATCCTGCACCTCAACGGCGCGAAGATCGCCGGCCCGACCGTGCTGGCCCGCAAGGACCCGGCCGAGGTGCGCAAACTCCTCGAGGGCCACGGCTACGACGTGATCGAGATCGAAGGCGCCGATCTGCCGGGCATGCACCACCGGTTCGCGGCGGTGCTCGCCGAGGCCTGGGGCAAGATCAAGGACATTCAAAACCAGGCCCGCGGCGGTACGTGGGACGGCAGCCGCCCGCATTGGCCGCTGATCGTGATGCGCACGCCGAAGGGCTGGACCGGCCCGGAGAAGATCGACGGCATCACCGTCACCGGCACGTGGCGCTCCCA
>NZ_JBEZXU010000138.1:0-8974 GCF_040638175.1 Actinoplanes sp. NPDC026670 | reverse complement strand
ACAACACCCCCCTCCAACCAACCCTCTTCCCCACCCCGCCGCTCTCCCTTGGGGGCCTCGGCGGGGGGCGGCCCCCCGGCCCCGGCGGGGCCCGCCACTGCACCACTTACTTCTTCTTGGACTTCTTCGACTTCTTGTCCTTCTTGTCCTTCTTCTTGTCCTTCGCCATGGTGGTGCTCCTCTCAGCAGGCAGCATTACGCACCGCTCACGTGATGGAACCGTGTGCGACGGTTGCTGACCGTATGGCACCAAGGTGAACAGCTTTGGCACTCCGGGGCCACCGCCGGTCCGGCCGACCGGAGTTGACCTGGGCAAATGCGTGGCGGCGAAGGTTAATTTGAGATGTACGTCACCCTAACGCGCGGCGACCAGCAGGGTGACCGTGCGATTGTCCTCCGGCGTGCGGTGCGGGCCGTCCTGCTGATCCGCGCTGACCAGCTGAAACGACGTCAGCGGGAGCCCGCTCGCCCGGGCCAGCCGGGCCGCCGCGACCTGCGCCCGGGCCAGCGCCGTGGTCGAGCCGCCGGCGGTGCGCCCACCGGTCACCGGGACCGCGTGACCGACCACCGTGACCGTGACGTCGCCCGCGTCCCCCAGCGCCCGGCCCACCCGGTCGAGCGTGGCGCCCGCGCCGCCGCGGAGCGTGTCCCCGCGTACGAAGAGGCCCTCGTCGAAGACGACCTTCGTCGCGGCGCCCTGCGCCTCGATGGTGACCCCGGTGACCGCCAGACCACCCAAAAGTTGATCTTCAAGGGAGGCGGCGGGCGACGGCGTCGCCGACGGTGACGGTGACGGCGCGGGCGGCGTTGTCGTCGCGACCGGCGTCGCCAGGGCCGACGCCGACGGCGGGTCGGCCGGCTGCCCGATCAGCAGCACCGCCCCGGACAGCAGGACCACCACCACGAGCGCCGCGCCGCCGGCGGTCACCAGACGGCGGCGGGTGCGGCCGGCGATCGCCCGCCGCCCGGCCGCCGCGCCCTCGTGCGACGGATCGGCGGCCAGCACCCGCGCCCACGCCGCGTCCGCCTCGTCGAACTCGCCGCGCTGCGCGTGCACCCGGGCCCGCAGGTCGAGCGCGGCCGGCGAGTCACCGCCGAGCAGTTCCAGCGCGCCCTCGAGGTCACCGGCCCGGGCGGCGGCCCGCGCCCGGTCCAGCGCCAGCTCCTCCGAGACACCGGCCGTCGTCATCGCAGCAGACCGCCGATCTTGCCGGCCACCTCGACCGGCAGCAGCCGGACCAGCCGCTGGTTGACCGCGTCCAGGGCGCGCGGGTCCTGCCCGGCGATCGCCTGCCGGCCCTGGGCGATCAGCACGTCGGCCTGGGCCGAGATGCCGATCTTCTCGTGCTCCATGCAGAGCATGAAGAACACCTTCACCGGCCAGTCCGGCGACCGCCGCTCGACCTCCATCAGGAAGTCGTGCACCCGTTCCAGCTGCGCCTGGATGGCCGACTTGTCGCGGGCCTCGATCGCGGTGCGGGCCCGCCGGCGCAGCTCGCCGACCTCCCGGCGGTCGGCGTCGTCGGCGGCCATCTCGTCGGCTGCCGACAGCGCCTCCTCCAGCTGCTGGATCAGGTCGGGCAGCCCGACCGCGTCCTCGATGATGTCGAGTTCGGCCTGTACGTTGCGCAGCCGGTCCTCGGCGGTCGCGGCGGCGCCCGCGTCCACGCCGGACGCCTGGACCTGCTCGCGGGCGCCGGTCATGGTGCCCTCCCGGTCGAGGGTGGCGAGCCGGTCCCGGGCGTCGTCGGAGTCTCCGGAGGCGACCGCGCCCCGCAGGTGCGCCATCCGCCGCTCGGCGTCGTCCAGCATGGTGGTCAGCGCCACCGGGTCGGGGGTGCGCACGTCGTCCAGGGCGATCTCGGCCTCGAACTGGGTCTGGATCAACGGCACGTCGGCGACCACGGTGACCAGGCTGGACGTGTCCACCTCGAAGGTCACCTCGACCTCGCTGCCGGCCGGCAGGTCGATGCGGACGTCCTTGGGCCGGATCTCCAGCATGCCGACCTGCCGGTTGCGGTCACCGCGCGGCCGTTCACCCTGGACCACCGGGATGCGGATGACCGCGTCGGTGTCGGACCGGTTCAGCGGCGTCGACGTGCGGAACACCTCCCGCTCCCGGGTCGGCAGCGTGGCGCCCTTGCGGACCAGCGGCGCGAACGCCTGGTCGGCGAGCTGGATGCCGAGCGAGTGGGCCAGCCGGACACCGCCGAACTCGACGGCCCGGTGGGTGATCGTCAGCCCGTCCGGGGTGAGTTTCTGCGGCTCGCCCGACGCGGAGGTCAGCTCGACGGTGAACCGGGCGGCCTGGAGGTCGTCGATGTACACCTCGGTGGAGAACGCGCCCGAGGCGTTCGGGGTGATGGCGGGCGTACGGAAATCGGCGTTGCTGATCGTCACCCGGTAGCCGGACCAGTCGACGGCGCCGGTGGACCGCAACCGCCCGGCCACCGTGGGCGTGTTGATGGTGGTGGTCGGCTCGTAGGCCAGCTCGACCGCGAACTCCCCCACCGCCGGCTGGTGCGTGCCGGTCGACGGCCGGCGCAGTGTGCTCGCGAAGATCGCCGCGCCGCGGGCCACCACGGTGGTCGGGTCGAGGCTGTAGTCGAGCGCGATGCCCAGCCCGTGCCCCGGGTCGGCGAGGCGTTCCCGCAGGCCGGGGCTGAGCGTGACACCGCCGACCAGGAGCAGTTTGTCGATGTCGTCGACGTCCAGGCCACCCTCGGCGAGCGCGCCCCGGCACAGGTTGATCGCGCGCACGTAGAACGGCTCGGCGACCCGGTCGATGTCGTCGCGGCGCAGGGTGTGCTCGAACGTCTCGGTACGCCCACCGGGCAGCGTGATGTCGACCAGCACGTCCGCGGTCTGCCGCCGGGACAGCATGATCTTGGCTTCCTCGGCCGCCGACTTGAGCTTGGCGAACGCATCGCGCCACTGCGGGTTGTCACGCCGGAACTCGCTGACGCCCAGCCCGTTGATCAGCGCCGGGGCCAGCAGCCGCTCGACCACCGCCCAGTCGATCAGCTTGCCGCCCAGGTACGGGTCACCGGCGTGGTTGAGCACTCGCAGGTCACCGTCGCGCTTGCTGACCACCGCCGCGTCGAAGGTGCCGCCGCCGAAGTCGAACACCATCCAGTAGGCGTCCTCGTCGGCCTTCTGGAAGCCGTAGGCGAACGCCGCCGCCGTCGGCTCCTGCACCAGCGGGCAGGCCACCGTGAACCCGGCCAGCGACGCCGCCTCGGTGGTCGCCTTGTTCTGGTTGAGCGCGAACGCGGCCGGCACGGTGATCACCGCGGCGTCCGGCGCCACCCCGGTGTGGTGGGCGGCGTCGGCGCGCAGCGACTTGAGCACCTCGGCCGACAGCTGGACCGGGCCCATCGTGACCTGGCCGTCGACGAACGTACGGGTCGCGTCGGCCAGGCCCATCTCCAGTTTGAACTCGCTGGCCGCATTGGCCGGGTCACGGTCGGCCCGGTCACGGGCGGCGCGGCCGACGTGGACCACGCCGGGCTTGGGGATCCACACCGCCGAGGGGGTGATGTCCCAGCCGTCGTTGCTCTTGACGACCACCGGCACGCCGTCCTCGACGACCGCGATGGCGCTGTTGGTGGTGCCCAGGTCGATGCCGAAGTCGATCGTGTCACGCATTGCCAACCCCCGGGGTCGAGTCTGTCTTGACGGGGCATCCGACGATGACCTGTCCCATCTGGATGCGCTCCGCACGCAGGAAGACGGAGGGCCGTACGGTCTCCGTCACGGTTTCGGTGAGCACGTTCGGGTCGTCGTTGAAGACCAGCGCCTCCAGCGACCGCCCGGAGTCGAACGTCTCCCCGTCGTGGTCGCGGACCACCAGACCCGCGTCGGCCAGCGCCTCCTGGCACATCCGCAGGTAGCGGCCGGCCTGGCGGGCCTGCGCGCTGTCGCCGCCGGTCTGCTGGGCCAGCCGGCGACGGGCCCGCCACAGATTGGTGGCGGCGGTCGCCAGCGCTCTGGTGTCCGTCTCGGGTTCAGCCGCGGCGGCGTCCAGCTCGGCGATCAGCGTCGCCAGCCGGTCGTGCCTGGTCTCCGGCCAGGTCGGCGGCGGAATACGGAACGCCCGATGGTGCCGCCGCTGCCGCAACTCGGTGCGCAGTCGGTCGAGCCGGTCGCGAATCACATGATCACCCCTCGGCGCCAGAGCGTGAGTGTGTGCAGATGCCGGTCCCGCAGTCGCGGTGACAGGTTCACGGCCTCCTCCAGGAGGTCGGCGGCCCGCTCCAGCGCGCCGGGACGGCGCGCCAGCGCGAACGCTTCGTCGGCGAGGGCCTGAGCGCGCGCTCCCGGCTTCTCGGTGGCCTTCGGTGGTACGTCCACCGGCCGCGCCGGAACCTTCAGCGCGTCCCGGCGGGCCCGTAGCGCGTCGGCGAGCGCCCGCCCGGTGGGTGGTCGCTGTTTCGCGTCCACCGAGAGGGCGGCCAGCAGGATCTCGTCGAGGGCCGGATCCACATCCGGGTTGTACGCGCTCGGCGGCAGCAGCGGACGCTGGAACCGGACCATCGAGAACGACGAGAACTGCCCGCCGTCGTGGTACGGAATGTGGTTGGTGAGCAGCAGGAACGCGATCGTCCCGACCGACCAGACGTCGCTGGCGCACGAGTAGCCCTGATGCTTGAGCACCTCCGGGGCCATGAACGCGTGGGTGCCCTGCGCGCTGGCCAGGTGGGTGAACGGATCGGCCCGCTTGGCCAGCCCGAAATCGCTGACCCGGACCCGCATGCCGGTGCCGTCGTAGCCGATCAGGATGTTGGCCAGGCTCAGGTCGCGGTGCACGATCGGCGGGATCTGCGTGTGCGCCACGGCCAGGCCCTCGGCGATCTGCTCGAGGATCTCGACGACCAGGTCGACGGGAACCTGCGAGTGGTACGACCGGGACAGCCGTTCCAGGCTGCCGCCGGCCACGTACTCCATGGTGAAGAATCCGCGCAGGCCGGCCGCCGTCTCGACGATGTTGGCGTCGAACAGCCGCACGATGTTGGGGTGCCCCAGCGTCGACAGCAGCTGCGCCTCGCCGAGCATCTCGCGGGTCTTCTCCAGCGAGGCGACCTGTTTGAACAGTTTCATCGCCTGCCAGCCCAGATACTCGTGGCGGACCCGGTGCACCTCGGCGAACGCGCCCTCGCCGAGCAGCCGGTCGATGACGAGCGTGTCGGTCACGCGGTCGCCGCTGGACAGCAGAGTCATTCCACACCACTCACGTTGAGGCGGTAACCGATGCCCTTGACGGTCTCCAGGATCACCGGCGCCGACGGATCGGGTTCGATGCTGCGGCGCACGGCCCGGACCACCCCGGCCAGATCGACCCGGGTGTACGCCCGGTGGGTGGCCCACTCCTCACGGGCGCCCCACAGCGCCGTGATCAGCTCGGCGTGATCGCAGGCCACCGCGGCGCCGTCGGCGCTGCGGCCGACCATGTAACGCAGCAGCTGATGCCCCTGCGGCCGGAGCCCGAGGACAGGTGTCTCGGCCCCGTTCACGATCCGGTAGGCGCGTGCCGACACCCAGTCGTAGCGCAGACTCGGCACCGACCGCGGGGGTGGCGGCAGCGCGCCGGCCGGCGCCTGCTGGGTGGTGTGCGGGTCGAGGAACAGCAGCTGCCAGTAGAGCGGCTCGCCGTCAGGGGTCATGTCGCCGAGGATCAGGATCGCGTCGCCGTGCTGGATGCGCCGCCGGCCGAGCAGCCGTTCGGTGGTCTCCCGGGAACGCAGCAGGGTGCCGTTGACGCTGGCGTTGTCGGTCACCATCCACATCCCCTCCACCAGGTCGAGTGAGCAGTGCAGGCGGCCGACCCAGCGCTGCGGGTCGGGGCTGAGCGCCACGTCGGGGGACTGTTCGGGCGCGCGGCGGCCGATGGTCACCGAGTCGCCGTCCAGTTCGATGCCGCGGGTCACGCCGTCGGGCGACGTGATCCGCAGCGCTACGGCGCCGGCCACACGACCTCCGCCCTGTCGCGGTCCGGGACGGTGACGGTCACCGCGGGCGGCGGCGGCGCCGAGTTGCTGTCGTTGTCGCAGTCGGCGAGGCCGAAGCAGGCGCCGAGCAGCAGCGCGCCGACGGTCAGGATCGCGCTCCACGGCACGTCGCTGCCGCCGCTGTTCGCGCCCACGGTGACCCGGGTGCCGGACGCCCGCAGCTGCGAGGTCACCCGGTCGATCTCGGCCACCGCGCCGGGCAGGCCGGCCAGCTGGACGCGCATGTGCGCCGCCAGGTTGCCGGCCGCCTGGTGCTGGCCGGAGCGGGCCAGGAAGGTGATCTGGTTGAGCAGGTCGGACAGCCCGGTCGCGTTCTCCCGGAACGCGTCCCGGTTCTCCCGGATGGTGGCCCGGGTCTGCGGGTTGAGCGCCAGCGCCTCGGCGTCGTTGAGCAGGGCGTCGGACCGTTCGTCGAGCGGTCCGCACTCCTCGAAGACCCGGTTGGCGCAGTTGTTGAAGGCGATCGCGACCACCTCGCAGGCGTTCGAGGTACGCCGGAACTCGCTCGGCGGCAGCAGCGCCCGCAGCCGCAGCAGCGTGATCGGCAGCCCGCGGGTGTTCTCGATCGCCTCGTCGAGCTCACCGGCTTCCAGCAGCTCCCGTGTCTGCCGGACGCCGGTCTCGATCGTCTCGTAGAGCGGGCCGGCCGCCTCAGCCAGCATGTCGCCGGCCAGGTCGGACCGCCCGGTCCAGCCGTGCACGATGCGGGCCAGCGGCTCCGGGTTGTCCGACGCGACGGCGAGGGTCACCAGTGGGCGCAGCAGCGCGGCGGGCAGCCCGGCGCGCAGCTCGTCGACGACCGTGTCGTCGAGCCGCCGGTCGCCGAGTTTCCGGGCCCGGTGCCGCATGTGGTCCCAGGTGGCGTTGCGGCGCAGCACGCCGTCCCACAGCCGGGCCGCCTCGGACCAGAGCCGGTCCAGGTCGGTACGGTCGCGGCCCGGCGGGTCCAGTTTGCTGTACTCCTGGTCGAGGGCCATCCCGTGCGCGATGGCCGCCTTGTCGTGCTCGCTGTGCAGCGACGACGGGCACCCGCAGTCGCCGCCGGGCACGTCCCACAGCCAGAACAGCTCGTCCACCAGCCGGTACCGGGGGTCACCCAGCAGCCTGTCGAACGCCGCCCGCACCTCGTCCGCGTCCACGTCGGACGGAACCCGATCCACATCGGCGCCCATGCTCATCGCCGCGACCACCTGCTGCCGGCGCTGCCGGACGGCCCGATGGTCGGCGACCGTGGGCAGGCCGGTGACGCGGAAAGCGTTCAGGCGGAAGAGATCCGGTCCGGCGGCGGTCCGCAACACATCCGCCGTCGTCTCTGCCATTCGCCCACCTCACCCTTCGTGCCGCTTACATCCCCAGGACCCCCAGTCTGGTACGAACACCCGCGACCATGCGATGGAAAGGGGTTGGAAATCGTTTGGATGTAAGGCCTGAGCCGCGGTCCACGGTAGACATACGGCGCCAGGCATCCCGGGCGTGTCGGGGTGTCAGATCATGCCGGCGCGTAACGCGTAGGCGACCGCGTGTGACCGGTTGCGCAGCTTGAGGCGCTGAGTGAGCCCGTGGATCACGTTCTTGACGGTGCGCTCCGAGTAGCAGAGCTGCCCGGCGATCTCGTTGGTGTCCAGCCCGTCGGCCATCAGCCGGAGCACGTCGATCTCCCGGGTGGTCAGGCCGGAGGCGTTCAGGCCGTTGGGGGCGAGCACCTCGCGTTGCAGCCGTTCGATGTGCTTGAGCAGCTCGCCGACCAGATTGGGCGGCATGATCCCGCCACCGTTGGCGGCGGCGACGACGCTGCGCACCAGGCGTTCGGCGGTGACCGCGGAACGGTGCAGGATCGACACCACCCGGCATTCGACGGCGGTGAGCAGCTCCGCCTCGCTCATCTCGCTGATCACCAGCACCACCGGCAGGCCGGTCTCGGCAGCCGACTGGCGCAGAGCGGCGATCGCCTCGGTGGTGAGGCGGTCGCAGGAGAAGACGAAGGCGCGGGCGCCGGCCCGGTCACCCGCCCGCAGCAACGTGACCTCGGCGCCGGCCTGGAGCAGACTGGCCAGTCCGGCCTGACTGACCGGGTCCGCTGCCTGCAGTACCACCCGAACCCGTTCCACTGATCCACCTCCGCTGATGTCGTGTCGCCGCGACAGTCTCTGAAGGTGATCTTCAAAAAATCTTCAAACGCCTGGAACGGCCCGCGCCCGGCGCAGCGCCTCGATGTATTTCGGCAGCTCGACGGCGGCCTGCTCGAGCCGCCCGGGCGCCATCTGGGCGGTGAGGACCGCCTCGGTCACCTCGTCGGCGTGATCGTCGCGCAGCTCGTCGAGCCAGCCGGTGGGCATCTGCTCCCAGATCCGGATGACCCGCAGCCGGGCGCGCACCTCGGACAGGGTCCGTTCCAGGCCGGCGATGGCCCGGTCGGCCTGCCGCGCGTCCAGCACCAGCCGGCCCTCATCGGCGAGGGTGAGCATCAACTCACCCGCGAAGGGGTTCGTGGTGAAGTCGGACGGCTCCGGCACCCGCTGAGTCCATCAGCGAATTAACGGCGGCGAAACCCTCTGTTCGGCCAGCGTGCCCGACCCGCCGCACGATCTTGCCCGGGTCGCCGGACGGGGCTGGTCAACTCGGACAAGACCGACTACAAATGTGAGGATGCCGGGCTTTCACGTCACGTTCCTGGTTCGTTGCCAGATGGTGTGCGGCTAGGTGATGGACATCCAGCTGCTGGGCCCGGTCCGCGCGCGGCGGGACGGCGCCGACATCGGTTTCGGGTCCGCCCGCAGCACCGCGGTGCTCTGTGTGCTGGCGCTGCACGCCGGGCACGCCGTCTCCCGTGACCGGGTCATCCACGCGGTGTGGGGCGAGGACGCGCCGGCTCCGGCGACGACTTCCATCGAAGTTCGTTCATGCGCCGACGGTAACTTGATGTCAGATGCACAGTAAGTGCGCGCGGGCCCGATCGGGACACCGCG
>NZ_JBEZXU010000137.1:0-9089 GCF_040638175.1 Actinoplanes sp. NPDC026670 | reverse complement strand
GACTGCCCGCGTCCGACTAAAACACGACCTCGTACGAATCAAAGGGTTACGACGTCAGCGAGCGACCAGCACCGATTTTCAGCCCGGAACGGGCCACCTCGCCAGAGGCGACAGGGACTAAAGCCGGGGGTTTCCACGGAGGCTTCTCGATGACGGCGAGCGCTCTCGATCAGATCAAAGACTGCGGCCTCTGGGACTAGCCTGCGGCCGTTTCATGATCGAAAGTGGCGAGACACGCGCTGGCGTGTCGGGTATGGACAAAACGATCGCCTGACGCCGGTGGGGGTGTGCAGGGTCAGGCGCTAGAGGTCGTTGCCGATCAGGACGGTTCGGGTGTAGCCGGTGGTGGCCTTGCGTAGCCAGGTGGCGTCCGGGACCAGGGCCGGGTTGCCCGGTGAGAGGTGATTGAGCAGCAGAGTGGGTACGTCTGCGCGGGCGGCGATCGAGCTGTCGGCGGTGTCGAAAAGGTAGGCGAAGGAGGGGAACCCCAGCGCGTGGTCGACCAGGGTGGCGGTGACCCGTACGCGATCGTCGGTAATGATTTTGAAAGGCCGCATCGGGGGAGCGACGGGGCCGCGCGGAGGCGCCGACCTGGGGGACTCTGATCTCGTGTGGTGTTACGGAGTGCGCGCCTGCGGTCCATCTGTCCTCCAGAAGTCGGTCTCTGCCTGGGTGCGGCGATCACCGGTGGGCGTGGCGGCGAATCAGGTGTGCGGCGTTGCCGGAGCGCATCGCGTGGCGGGTTTCGGCGTCGAGCAGCATGGTGGTGTCGAGGGCGGCGGCCGTGGCGCTCACCGCACTGGCCCGGTTCCAGACCATGCAGGCCGGCGACCTCCTGCTCACCGCCCCGCCCGGCGGCACCGCGCTCACCGCCCCGCCGCCGCTGATCACCGATGAATCCGCCACCAGCCGACGTGCTCATCGTCGGCGCCGGCCCCACCGGCCTCACCCTGGCAACCCTGCTCGCCCAACACGGCCGCAGCGTCTGCGTCGTCGAACGTCACCTCGACATCTACCCGCTGCCCCGGGCGGTGCACCTGGACGGCGAGGTCCTGCGCATCCTGCACCAGCTCGGTGTCGGCGACGAGTTCGCCGACGTCAGCCGCACCACCCGCGGCCACCCGACGGGCTCCCCGAGGCCAACCTGTTCGACCAGCCCGAACTCGAACGGCTGCTGCGCAAGAACCTGGCCGGGCATCCGTCGGTCACGCTGCTCAGCGGCCACCAGGTCACCCATCTGGCCCAAGACGCCGACCACGTCACGGTCACCGTCCAGCCCGCCGACGGTCAAGAGCAACAACAGACCATCCTTGCGGCGTACGCCGTGGGCTGCGACGGAGCCAACAGCATCGTCCGCCGTAGCATCGGGTCGGCTCAGCGGCCCCTCGGTTTCCAACAGCGCTGGCTCGTCGTCGACATCCGGTCCCCGGCCGAGTTCGGCGCCTGGGACGGCGTGCACCAGCTCTGCGACCCGACACGCGCGCTGACCTACATGCGGATCGGACCCGACCGCTACCGCTTCGAGATCCGGCTGCGCGACGACGAGAACCCCGCCGACTTCGCCGACCTGGCCCGGCTGCGTACCCTCATCGACCCGTGGGCCGGCGCCGCACGCGACGACCAGCTGGAGATCCTGCGCCGCACCGAATACACCTTCCGCGCCTGCGTCGCCGACACCTGGCGCGACCGGCGCATCCTCATCGCCGGCGACGCCGCACACCTGACGCCACCGTTCATCGGACAGGGCATGTGCGCCGGGATCCGGGACGCCACGAACCTGGCCTGGAAACTCGCCGCCACCCTCGACGGCCACGCCCGCGCCCCGCTGCTGGACAGCTACCAGGCCGAACGCCGCCCACACGCCGAAGCCCTGATCAAGCTCGCCGTACTGCTCGGCAAAGCGATGACCGGCGGCGGAACGACCGCCGCAACGGTCCGGCGCGCCGTCCTGGCCGTGATCAGGAACGTACCGGCGGTCGCCGCCAAAGTCCTGGACGCCACCTCACCACCGCTACGCGGACCACTGGTCGACAAACGGCTGGCCGGCAAAGCCCAGGGCACCCTGCTGCCCCTCGCCCGCACCGGCCCCGGCGGTGTCCTCATCGACCGGCTCCTGGGCAGCGGGTTCGCCGTCGTGGCCACCACCGGCACCGACCTTCCGGAACCGGCCGGGCGACTGCCGCTGACCCGGGTGTTCATCGAACCCGCCACCCGCCTCGCCGACTGGCTCGACGACCTCGACGCCTGCTGGGCACTCATCCGGCCCGACCGCACCGTGTACGCCGTCGGCCGTACACCCGCCGCCTTGCCCTCCGCCCTCGCCGCCCTCCACCGCGACCTCACCGGAGCAGACGAATGACCGAACCGATCTGGCAACCGGACCCCGGCACGACGGCGTCGATCACGGCGTTCGCGCACCTCGCCGAGTCACGCACCGGCCGGTCGATGCCCGGATACCGCGAACTCTGGCAGTGGTCGGTCAGCGACCTGACCGCCTTCTGGGCCACGGTCTGGGACTTCTTCGACGTCCAGTCCGACTCCGGCTACGACCGGGTACTGGACGACACGCCGATGCCCGGCGCCCGATGGTTCCCCGGCGCCTGCCTCAACTACGCCGAACACGCGCTCCGCGACCGCACCGGGCTCGCCCTGATCGCGGTCACCGAGGACGGCCGGACCACCGAGGTCACCTGGGACCAGCTGCGAACCCAGGTGGCCGCCTTCGCCGGCTGGCTGCGCCGGCAGGGAGTCGGCGCCGGCGACCGGGTGGTCGGCTACCTTCCCCACGCCACACCGGCCGTGGTCGCCTTCCTGGCCACGGTCAGCCTGGGCGCGATCTGGTCGGCGTGCGGCCAGGACTACGGAGCCGACGGCGCAGCCGCCAAATTCGCCCAGCTGGAACCGTCGATCCTGGTCGCCGCCGACGGCTACCACTTCAACGGCCGGGCCCACGACCGCCGGGCCGAGGTGGCCCGGCTGCGGGAACTGCTGCCCACCGTCCGGCACGTCGTGCTGGCCGACCACATCGGCACACCCGGCGACCCGGACACCGTGCCATGGACCGAGGCCATCGCGACACTGGCACCGCTGACCTTCACCCGCGTCGAATTCTCCACCCCGCTGTGGGTGCTGTTCTCCTCCGGCACCACCGGCGTACCCAAAGGCATCGTCCACAGCCACGGCGGTGTCCTGCTGGAACACCTCAAACTGCTCGGCCTGCACACCGACCTGCGACCGGGCGACCGGTTCCTCTGGTACACCACCACCAATTGGATGATGTGGAACCTCGCCGTCTCCGGGCTGCTCGTCGGCGCGACAGTCGTGCTCTACGACGGCAGCCCGATGTACCCCGACCCGAGACGGCTGTGGCAGCTGACCGCCGACCTCGGCGTCGCCGTGCTCGGCACCAGTCCCGGCCACCTGCTGGCCTGCGCCAAAGCCGGCATCGAACCGGCCACCCTCGGACTGGACGCGCTGCGGGTGGTCGGCAGCACCGGCGCACCCCTGCCCGCCGCCTGCTACACCTGGACGGCCGACCACCTCGGGCCCGGCATCCAACTGGTCTCCACCACCGGCGGTACGGACGTGGTCAGCGGATTCGCCGGCAGCGCCCCCACCACGCCGATCTGGGCCGGCGAGATCTCCGCCCCACTGCTCGGCGTGGCCCTGGCCGCCTGGGACGAGCAGGGACATCCGGTGATCGGCGACGTCGGTGAACTCGTCGTCACCCGGCCGATGCCGTCGATGCCGGTCGGGCTGTGGAACGACCCGGACGGCAGCCGCTACCGGGCGGCCTACTTCGCGCACTACCCCGGAGTGTGGCGCCACGGCGACTGGATGACCGTGACCGACCGCGGCAGCCTCATCGTCTCCGGGCGCTCCGACTCCACACTCAACCGCAACGGCGTCCGGCTCGGCAGTGCCGACCTCTACGCGGTCGTCGAGAGACTGCCGGAGATCAACGAGGCGCTGGTGATCGGTGTGGAGTTGAACGGCGGCGGCTACTGGATGCCGTTGTTCGTGGTGCTGGCCGAGAATGCGGTCCTCGACCGAACCCTTGAGGACCGGATCACGTCAGCCCTGCGTACCCAGGCCTCGCCCCGGCACGTGCCCGACACGATCATCGCTGTTCCGGGCATTCCGCACACCCGTACCGGCAAGAAGCTCGAAGTGCCGATCAAGCGCCTGCTCCAGGGCGCCACCATCGAACAGGCACTGGCCCGCTCCGCCGTCGACAACCCGGCACTGCTCGACTTCTACGCCCAGCTCGCCGTCCCTGAAGGGTGACCAGCCGGGTGGCGGGCGCGATGCCGAAGCGGATAGGGTCCGCGGATGCGGGGGCCGAGACTACGACCCGGCGATCGGGTACGGGTGGTGTCGCCGGCCACCTTTCCCAGCGCGGAGTGGGCCGAGCAGGTCATGGACACTCTCGTCGGCTGGGGGCTGCGGCCGGAACTCGGTAAGCATGCCCTGGACCAGCGGGGTTTCCTGGCCGGCTCCGACGAGGACCGGCTCGCCGACCTCAACGCCGCCCTGCGCGATCCGGGGGTGCGGGCGGTCGTCGCGGCCGTCGGCGGCGCGGGCGCGTACCGGATTGTCGACGGCCTGGACTTCGCCGCTGTACGCGCCGACCCGAAGCCGGTGGTGGGGTTCAGCGACATCACGAACCTGCACCTCGCGCTGTGGACGGCCACCGGTGTGGCCGGGGTGCACGGCTCGGTGGGCACGGGCGGGCGCACCGACGAGTCGTGCCGGCGGCTGCTGTTCGAGGCCGAGCCGATCACCGTGCAGGCCGAGCCGTCTCCGGTGACCGTCGCGGGCCGGGCGACAGGGATTCTCGTGGGCGGCAACGCCGGCGCGGTGAGCAACTTCCTCGGCGCCGGCCTGCCACGCCTCGACGGGGTGATCCTCTGCCTCGAAGGTCCGCAGAACCCGCACTTCGACCGGATGCTCTGGGGCATGCTGCGGGCAGGGCTGCTCGACGGGATCCGCGGCGTCGCGGTCGGTGACCTCATCGGGCTCGACCCGAGCGTCGCCGAGCCGGGGCCCGACCAGGCGGTAGCCGTCATCCGTACCCGCCTGGGTGGGTTGGGTGTGCCGATTCTCGGTGGGTTGCCCTTCGGGCATGTGGCGGATCAGGTGTGTCTCCCGGTGGGGGTCCAGGCGACGATCGATACGGATGCGGGCACGCTGACCGCCGGCGCGGTGGTCCGCTGATGGACGTCGCCCGGCTCAACCAAGCCCTGCGTGACCCGGCGGTCCGGTCTATCGCCCTCGACGACGGCGATCACCGGCTGCTCGACGGCCTCGACCTCGCCGCTGTACGCGCCGACCCAAAACCGATCATTGGTACGGGTGCCGCCACCTTCGTTCACCTGGGACTGTGGCGCGAGTGCGGGCTGGCCGGATACCACGGCGACGGGCCGATCCGCCCCGGCCCGCTGCGGCTTTCCGGCACGACTATGGTGCCCGGCCTCGCGTCCGGTGTTCTGCTCGGCGGCAGCCTCGGCCCGCTCCGGGCGATGATCGGCGCGGGCCTGCCCAGCCTCGACGGCGTGATCCTGCTGCTCACCGGCGAACGTACCCAGGGCCTGGGCCAGGTCGACCGCCAGTTGACCCACCTGATCCGTGCGGGCGCCTTCCGTGCCGTCCGCGGCGTGGTGGTGGGCCACTTCGCCGGCTTCGACGGCTTGGTCGACCGGGACTGGGACCTCGGTGACGTTCTCACCGACCACCTGAGCACCCTCGGCGTGCCGGTGCTGACCGGCCTGCCGATCGGCCCGGGACATCCACCGGTACCCATCGGCGTGCCCGCCGTACTCGACACGCCCGAAGGCTCACTCACAGTCACCTGAACGCGGCGGCCAGTGGTACGAAGCCGCAGCGGCGGACTGCCATGGTGGCATCGTCCGCTGATGCCGGTCGGGTCGCACGACTGAAATTCGGACACAGCCGATGAGTGGATGTGCGGTCCACGTCGTCGGATCGGCCAGGACAAGCCTCGGCAGCGCCTACTTGCGGTCTTGCGTCTGCCGCTGCACAGCAGCTGCGACCTCCGGCGGCAGGTCGTCGAGTTCGTTCATGGTTCGCCCGGGTCGCAGGAAATCGAATAGCAGCACCGTGCGCGTGCTCGAAGAATAGTTCCACGCTTCATGATCGACGGTGTCGTCGAAGACGAACACGTCACCCTCGCGCCAGGGCCGGATTTGCGATCCGACCCGCAACGCGCAGTCGTCGTCCGGCACGATCAGGCCGAGATGGGCTCGGTAAACGGTAGTGACCCAGCCTTCGTGAGGTTTGATGTGCGTCCCCGCGACCATGCGAGAGAAACCGGCGGTGGTGAGTCCCGGGATCTTGCTCAGCGCCTCCGCAGTACGTGGGCAGTTCGCCAGCGCCGCGTCGATCCGCGTGCCGAACGCGACGAGTCCGTAGACGCTCCAGCCGGTCCCGTACATTTCGCGTTGCACCCAGGGCTCGAACGACTCGTCGTCCAAGCTCGCACACTCCGTACGTATGTCCTGCCAGACCCGGCGAAGATCGTCCAGAAACGGAAACCGGTCGACGTCGAGAAACATGGCAAGCCTCCACCAGCGAGCGCCACGCCAATGGCGTCGGCGCGACCGGTGTCCCAGGCCCGAACGGGCTGCTGGACAATACCGCACCCTACCGCCCTGCTCCGGGCGTGAACAGACACACGAATCTGCCGCGACCCGCGCGGAGGCCAGCCGCCGCCCGTAGCGCTCGATAGGCGACCACGGCGGGCCGACCGTGCACGGGCGCACGGATCTGCCGAGGACAGTGCACTTGATCATGACCCATAGCTATTGTTGAAGCGTGGAAAATTCGAGTCGTCTCGACAGCCGCTTGGAGGCCGAGGGTGCGGAGTTTCTTGTCTTGGCGCACCTCTTAATCGAGGGAATCCAGGCGATAAAAGCCTACACGCGATTCCCGGGTTACGACCTCATAGCTGCTGACCCCGACAATGGCACCTCTTGCCGGATCCAGGTCAAAAGCCGGTGGGCAACGGATTACGATCGCGCTTTTCCGCTTCGCAACCTCGAGACCGATTTCGTCGTGCTCGTAGCTTTGAACCGAGGTTTTCGGTATCGACGTCAGGGCGAGAGCGGCGGAAAGCAAGCCCCTGAGCTCTATGTTTTTCCGATAGACCTGCTGGTACCGCTAGTCAAGACCTCAGGCGGCTGGTCTAAGGTTCACCTGCGAAACGTCCTCGACGTCGATACCTACAAAGATCGCTGGGACCTAGTCAAGGAGTACTTGACAAGGGGCGACGAGAAGGGAATCGCCCGGAATTAGGTCGTGTAGCCCGGGTGTGCCGCGGCGACGGGCCGGGTCGCGCCGGTAACTGCTAATGGTGCAGCCTGTTGAGTAGCAGCGTCATCCGGATATGCCGATGTGAGTGCGCCTCTCGCGTCAGCCCGCGAAAAGGATGGCGACATTCCCGACGTGAGTTTCGAACATCAGAGAAATAATTGGACTTTAAGGAACATATTGCATGTAGTCTAGGGCTGCCAATCCGCGAGGTTGACCTGTTTGCCCCTGATCGCAGTAGGTCGCCCACTCTACTCGTTTCTGCCAATCAGGATTAGAGTCCGACATGGTCCAGTAACTAATCTCGCCCTCTGGATCCCAAATTCCCCAGGCTCCGGTGCACCGAGCCATACGGCACTTCACCTGTGGCTGGCGAGTAAGGATCTGGTTGGCTAGATACCACGAAGCCATATGCCCGTGCTTCACAATTTGCCCTCTGGCGGCCTGTGCGCTGTGACCTTGGCGGAGGTTGACTACACGGTTGAAGTCATTAGGGGCTGATCTAGAGAACTCAAACTCGATTATTCCCCATTCTACCCATTCATTAACATGCTGACTTACCGCACGGACAAGGCCCGTATGCACGCGATCGCGGGTAGCACTATCAAGCTGCTCGAATCTAGACACGGTTACCCCCTGAAACGGCAGCGTAGAGGGTAAGGTTTGCAAGGTCCGAGATTTGGCGCGGTCAGTTCTGGTGGCCGAAGACACTACTGATCTGCCGCCGATCGCGTCCGGCGGTTCAGGCGGGCCTTGTAGGCGTATGTCCGGGTCGTGCTCCGTCGTGACCAGCACGGCTGGAGTGGTCGCAGCGATGGAACGGTCAGTCAAAGGGTGTCACTCGCAGCGGCGATCTCCTGCTTAAGCAGACGGGCTTGATCATCGTCGTCGCACAGCAGCAACACGTTCATGCCCGCCGGCGCGTTGCCGAGGTGCGACGCCCAGTGCCGGACCGCTCGAGACAGGATCTGAAAGAGGGTTCGCCGATCTCTGAGGTTGCCCGACAGGAGCTGCGGCACGTTCTCGACCAGGATTAGATACCCGTCTGCCGCGAGCCAGCTGAGGTCGCGCAAGCAGTCGGACAGTGCATCCCAGTTCCAGCCGAAGTAGCCCGGGAAGAGCAGCGAATCGGAGAACTCGTAGAAGGCATGGTCGGGGTCGAACATCTTCGTGCCGTTGAGGCGAGCCACCCAGTGTCGACCTGACACCGGCAGTATCGAGTCGACCTCCACCAGCGTGTTCCTCGAGCAGGCCTGCAGGACTTTCGGAGAGCCATCCCGCCGGCATTCCCGTCTGCTCTCACCGCTCCTGCCGTCCATGGATGTCAGTCTTCAGGAGCACAACACCGAGACGAAATGGTCCCTTGCCGAACGCACTGATCTGCCGCCGCGAGTGCGACGGCCGGCGGCAAGAGGAGGCGAGGAGGTGCCGAGCGGCAGTCATCGCTCGGGGAGAACCTCACGACAGGGTACTGCCGCCCGGCACCCCGGATACTAGGCGCCGTCGGCCGCCGCACCGGCAGAGAGATCGGGCTATCAGAGGCCGAACGTGTCGGTCGAAGCGTGGGGTATGACGACCTCGATAGCACTCCAGCCCAGCCAGTTGATCTCCGACTCACGGATTCTGACAGCCGCGGTGGCCGCGTATCTTGGCCGCTATCGCGGTCTCGACTTTCGCACTTTTGGGTGGTCGAGTGCGGGTGGCGGCGTGGCGTGGTGAGGTGATCTCGAAAGAGATGAAGCATCGGCGGTTCACTATCT
>NZ_JBEZXU010000136.1:0-9424 GCF_040638175.1 Actinoplanes sp. NPDC026670 | reverse complement strand
CGCGCCGCGGGTGTGGCGGACGGTGTCGGTGGCGGCGTTCAGCTGCCCCCACGCCGCCCCCGCCACGCCGCCTCCGCCACGCGGATCTTGCACGACTTTCCATGCTCGCGCCGATCTTGCAGCCCTTTCCATGCCCTGACGGGAAGAAAGCTGCAAGGTCTCCCCGGCGCAGTGGACCTTGCACGACAAACCACCCCCAGACGTGAAGAACCGTGCAAGATCTACACGGCTGGCCGAGGCCGAATCCTCGGCGAATGCGACATTCCAGACATCAAGCCGACGACCCAGTCGCCAGCGTGGCCGGCGCGATAGCCCGAAGGGTCGGCGGGAGAACATCGCACAGCAGAGGGATTGGCCGCGGATACGGCGAGAGCCTTGAAGAAGCTTCCGGGGCGCGTGCCAGCTTGCAAGATCCACTTCGCGGTGGCGGCCTTGCACGCTTCTTCATGCCGGGGCACATGTTCAGCTTCACGAGATCCGCCAGCACCGGGGCGTGTAGATGGCCGCAAGATCGGCCCGGAGGTGTGCATTCGTGCAAGATCTCGCGGCGGGGCCACTGTCGCCGTTCGGCGACTCATGACCGGCGCTGGTCACGGACGACCGCCGGAACCAGGCAGGTCCGGGTCATTGCTGCTCGCGGACTCCGGCCGCAGTGGACACGCCAGGCCGGTCAAGCCCCGGAGACGGGCCACCTGAATACCCACACACTCTAGTAATTCAATAGGATTAATAGGTATGCTGCGCGGCATGAGCGCAGTGCCCCTGGAGATCTCCGGCGCCGGCAAGGAGTTCACCACGAGCGGGCGGCGGCGGGCCGTACTGGCTGGGGTGGACCTCACCGTCGCGGCGGGTGAGGTCGTCGCCCTGCTCGGCCCGTCCGGCTGCGGCAAGTCGACGCTGCTACGCCTGGCCGGTGGGCTCGACACGCCCACCTCGGGGCGGGTGCTCGTCGACGGGCAGCCGGTGCGCGCCTTCGAGCCGCGCTGCGCGGTCGTCTTCCAGGAACCGCGGCTGCTGCCCTGGCGCACCATCGAGCGCAACGTCGCCTACGGCCTGCCCCGGGATGTGACAGGTGACCAGGCCCGCGCCGAGGTCGCGCACTGGCTCTCCGTCGTCGGGCTCGCCGAGTTCGCCAAGCACCGGCCCCGGCAGGTGTCCGGCGGCATGGCGCAACGGGCCGCGCTCGCCCGCGCGCTGGCCCGGCGGCCCGGCGTGCTGCTGCTCGACGAGCCGTTCGCGGCGCTTGACGCGCTGACCCGGCTGCGCATGCAGGATCTGCTGGCCGAGGTGCAGCGTACGGCCGGGACGACCGTGCTGCTGGTCACCCACGACGTGGACGAGGCGCTGCACCTGGCGGACCGGGTCGTACTGCTGGGCGCCGGGCCGTCCGCACCCGGCACCGCCGCAAGCGCCAGCCCGCCCTCCCAGGGGGAGCCCCCACAGGACAGTGTGGTCGAGATCGGGACTCTTCGCTCGGCCGCCTGTGGACAACCCCGCGCTGTGGATGACGCCGCCTCGATCCGGCTGGTGCTCGACGTCCCCGGCGCCCGCCCCCGGGACCGCGGCGACGCCCGGCTCGCCGCACTTCGCTCCGTGCTGCTGGCTGAGCTCGGTGTCCGTACCGCCGCTGCCGTTGCCTCCTGAACCACCGCACAACCGCAACGAATCCCCCTGGAAGGACCCCCGATATGAAGATCTTGCGGGCCGTTTTCGCGGCAGCCGCCGCGACCGCTCTGCTGGCCGGCTGTGTGCAGGGTGAGGATGCGCCCGCCGCGAACGCCGACGGCACGAAGTCGGTCGCGCTGCGGCTCGACTACGCCTACTACAACCCGGCCAGCCTCGTGCTGCGTGAGCAGAAGTGGCTGGAGACCGAGCTGGCCGGCAAAGGTGTGACGGTCAGCTGGCAGCTGTCGGCGGGCAGCAACAAGGCCAATGAGGCGCTGCGTGCGGACGCGATCGACGTCGGTTCGACGGCGGGTGCGGCGGCGCTGGTGGCGCGGGCGAACGGGTCGCCGATCAAGACGATCGACGTGTTCAGCCAGCCGGAGTGGGCGGCGATCGTGGTGCCGAAGGGTTCCACGGTCACGTCGGTTGCGCAGCTCAAGGGCAAGAGGATCGCGGCGACCAAGGGTACGGACCCGTACTTCTTCCTGCTCCAGGCGCTGGACGAGGCCGGGCTGAAACCGGCTGATGTGACGGTGACCAATCTTCAGCACGCCGACGGGAGGACGGCGCTGGAGCGCGGTGACGTCGACGCGTGGGCCGGCCTCGACCCGCTGATGGCGACGTCCGAGGTGGACGCCGGGTCCAGGTTGCTCTACCGGAATGTGGCGTTCAACTCGTACGGCGTGCTGAACGCGCGGGAGGCGTTCCTGGCCGAGCACCCGGATCTGGCGCAGTCGGTGGTGAACGCGTACGAGAAGGCCCGTCAGTGGATCAAGGCGAACCCGGACCAGGCGGTGGCGCTGTACGCGAGGGAGGCGAAGATCTCCGAGCCGGTGGCTAAGGCGGTGCTGACCGAGCGGACCGTGCTCGACGTCGATCCGGTGCCGGGCGCCGCGCAGAAGGCGGTGTTCGAGAAGATCCTGCCGGTGCTGGTCGCGGACGCCAACGTGAAGAGCGAGGCGGACGCGCGGACGGCGATCGACACGTTGTTCGAGCCGAGGTTCGCGACCGCCCGGGTCGTTTCGTGACGCTGCCACGGATCGGCCGGATCACCGCCGGGGCTGTGCTTCCGGCGGTGATCCTGGTCGGGTGGCATCTGGTCGCCGCGGCGGGGGTCTATTCGGCGGCGCAGTTGCCGCCGCCCGCCGAGGTGCTGTCCGCTCTGGGCGAGTTGCTGCGCCGTGGCGAGTTGTGGCACCACGTGGCGATCAGCACGCAGCGGGTGCTGATCGGGTTCGCGGTCGGGTCGGTGCTCGGGCTGACCCTGGGCGGGCTGGTCGGGTTGTCGCGGGCGGCGAACGCCGTGCTGTCGCCGACGGTGCAGGCGGTCCGGGCGGTGCCGTCGCTGGCCTGGGTGCCGTTGTTGCTGCTGTGGCTGGGTATCGGCGAGACCCCGAAGATCGTGCTGGTGGCGATCGGCGCGTTCTTCCCGGTGTACACCACCGTGTCGGCGGCGCTGTCGCACATCGATCCGCATCTGGTCGAGGTCGGGCGGGCGTACGGGCGGTCCGGGCTGTCGTTGCTGGGTACCGTGCTGTTTCCGGCTGCGACTCCGGCGATCCTGTCGGGGTTGCGGCTCGGGCTGGCGCAGGGCTGGCTGTTCCTGGTGGCGGCGGAGCTGATCGCGTCGTCGATGGGGCTGGGGTTCCTGTTGATCGACAGCCAGAACACCGGGCGTACCGATGTGATGCTGCTGGCCATCATTCTGCTGGCGCTGATCGGGAAGCTCAGCGACACGCTGCTGGGTCTGGTCACGTTCACGCCGTCCGCAGCGCCTCGGTAGGGGCCATCCGGGCTGCCCGCAGCGCCGGGTAGAGGCCGGCGACCGTGCCCACCAGCAGTGCGGCCGCCAGGCCGAGCCCGGCTGCTTCGGGTGGGATGATCGGCTGCCAGCCCCGGTTCTGGGCGAGGGCCACGGTGACGGCGGCGCCGAGCAGCACGCCGGTTCCGCCGCCGACCGCGCCGAGCAGCACCGACTCGACGACGAACTGTGCGGCCACGTGCCGACGGGCCGCGCCCAGCGCCCGCCGCAGGCCTACTTCGCCGCGCCGTTCGAGCACCGAGATGACCATGACGTTGGCGATGCCGATGCCGCCGACGAGCAGGGCCACCGCGCCGAGGCCGAGGAAGAGCGAGGTGGTGGCGTCGGCGACGGCCAGCCGGGCGGAGAGCACGTCGGACGGGCGGCTGACCGTCACCCGGCTGGGGGCCTGCGGGTTCGCGGCACGTGGGAGCATTCCGGCCACTTCGGTGGTACGGGTGGTGTCGGTGCGCACGTACACCCGGCTGGGGTGTCCGTCCCAGCCGAGGTCGGAGGCGGCGACGCCGAATCCGACGAGCGCGGCCCGGTCGATCTCCGGCGCCAGTTCGACCTGGTCGAGGATGCCGACCACGACGAACCAGCGGCCGCCGAGCCAGATCCGGTCGTCGCCGGTGAGGCCGGCGATGCCGAGCACGGTGGCCGCTTTGTAGCCGAGGACCACCACCGGGTAGTTCGCGGTGGATTCGTCGAGGAACACGCCGTGCAGCATGGCGGCGTCCAGGGTGGACAGCAGGGCGGTGTCGGTGGCGCGGACGTCGAGGCCGCCGCGGTGCGCGGCCGGGACCAGATCGGTGCGGTAGACGGCGAGGTCGTTCAGCTGCGCGGTCGCCGATGCGGCGACGACTCCTTCGGTACGGGCGACCGACGTCCCGGCGTTGTCCGGAAGTTGTGTCTCGTCGCCGCCGTGTGGTTCGGCGCTGGCCACGGTCAGCAGGTTGGTGCCGAGCCGGTCCAGCCGGGCGAGCACTTCGGCCTGGCTGGACCGGGTCACGCCGAGCACGGCGACCATGGCGGCGATGCCGATGGCCACGCCGAGCACCGACAGGGCTGCCCGGCCGGGCCGGGTCCGTAGTCCGATGGTGGCGACCGGCAGCAGGTCGGCGAGCCGGAGCCGGGACAGTGGGCTGCTCACGACGCCACCCTTCCGTCGAGGATGGTGACCTGGCGCTGGGCGGCGGCGGCCACGTGGGTGTCGTGGGTGATCACGACGATGGTGGCGCCGTCCCGGTTCAGGTCGCGGAGCAGTTGCAGGATGGCGTCGCCGTTCGCTGAGTCCAGGTTTCCGGTCGGCTCGTCGGCGAAGAGCACCGCGGGGCGGCCGATCAGCGCGCGGGCGATGGCCACCCGCTGCCGTTCGCCGCCGGACAGCAGCCGGGCCCGGTGCCGCATCCGGTGGCCGAGCCCGACCTGTTCCAGGGCCTGTTCGGCGGCGGCCCGGCGCCGGCGGGCGGGCACTCCGCGGTAGAGCAGGCCGGCTGCCACGTTGTCCCGGGCGTCGGCGTGGTCGAGCAGGAAGAACTGCTGGAACACCACGCCGAGGCGGTGGGCGCGGAGGCCGGCGAGGCGGCGTTCGCTCAGTTTCTCGAGGGCCTCGCCGGCGATGCGGACCGAGCCGGAGGTCGGCCGGTCCAGGCCGGCGGCCAGGTTGAGCAGGGTGCTCTTGCCTGATCCGGACGGTCCGACGACGGCGACCATTTCGCCGCTGTGCACGGTCAGGTCGACGCCGCGGACCGATTCGACGGGCGGGCTTCCTGGGTACGTCTTGCGCACGTCCACGAGTTCCAGGGCGGCGGTCACTGTTGTGGCACCTCCACCCGGTCGCCGGCCTGTACTCCGCCGGACACCTCGACGAGCCCGGTGACCTCGTCGAACAGGCCGGGTTCGACGTCCGCGTACGTGCCGGAGGCGAGTTTCACCCGGTAGCCGCCGCCGGGCCGGGCCAGTAGCGCCGACACCGGCACGGTCAGCACCTTCTCGCGGACCGCGGTGGCCAGGCTGACCTGCACCGACGCCTGGTCGTAGTCGGGTGTTCCGGCGGGCACCTCGATGCTCATGGTCACGTCGACGGTGGCCTGCTGCGGGTTGCCCTCGCCGTCGGTCGCCGCGGTGGCCACCTTTCCGACCCGTACCACCGCGCCTTTGGCCTTGATGCCGCCGGGCAGGGTGAAGGCCACCTCGTCGCCTGGTTTCAGCTGGTTCTGCCGTTCGGCGGTGACCGCCGCCGTCACCACTCGTCTCGTGCTGGTGCCGGTCAGCACCGGCTGGTCCGGGCCGGCGCCGGCGCCGACGGACGCGGTGGTCCCGCCGACCCGGATCTCGCCGGACAGGAAGACCACGGTGCCGAGGGTCAGGCTGCCGGTCCGGGTCACGCCCCATTTCTTCTGGAGGCGTTTCACCGCGGCCGCGGTCGCCGCCGTGAAGTCGGTGTCGACGGTCATCTCGTGGCCGGGGTCCATGCCGAGGGCGCGCAGGTTGCGTTCGAGCTGGCGGACGTCCTCGCCGTCGGTGGTCCAGAGGTTCAGGTCGCGGTAGGCGGGGATGTCGCCGTAGAGCAGCCGGACCGCCGTGCCGTCGACCCGGTAGAGGACGCCGCCGCGGGCCACCCGGGCGCCGGCTGGGGCGATTCCGGTCAGCACTCCGGCCGGGCCGCGGTGCACGACCGAGTAGGTGCCGTCGAAGCCGTACGTGCCGGACAGCCGGAACCGCTGGCTGACCGATCCGCGGGTCACCTCGGCGGTCTCGGTCGGCACCTCGGTGGCGCCGGCGGCGGCTTCCGGTTCGGTGGTCAGGGTCCAGCCGGTGACCAGCACACCGGCGGCCACCACCACGCCGGTCAGGGATCCGGCGATCAGCCGGCTTCTGCGCCGCACGGTCATTTGCCGATCGAGATCGGGCCGGACCAGTGCTCCCGGCAGGTTTCCAGGGCGTTCCTCAGTCTCGGCGAGTCCTTCGGGTTCTCCTTCTCCAGCGGGGTGCCGACCAGCGGGAACTTGCCGTCGGAGGTGGGGTCCGGCCATTCCGGTACGCCGTTGTCGCGCAGGCACTGGGCGAACTTTCGCAGCGCGTCGACGTCCTCCGGGCCGGGGCCCTGGCCGGCGCCCTCCTCGGGCTCCTGGTCGATGGCGCCCTGCGGCACTTTGTCGTACAGGTCCTGGCAGGCGGTTCGCGCGTTGTCGAACACCTCGTCGCTGTACTTGTCCTCGAGCGCCTCCTGCTCGCCTTCCGGCAGTTTCAGGCGGTGCTCCTCGACGAACGGCTCCGGCACGTCCGGGATGCCGTTGTCGCGCATGCACTGGACGATCTGCTTGCCCAGGGTCAGCAGGTCGGCATCGGACATCGACGACGACGGGGCGGCGGACGGATCCTCGGCGGCCCCGGGGGCGCAGGCGGACAGCGCGACGAGCGTGGCCGCCGCGATGCATCTCATGACGATTCTCATGGCAGTCAGGCTGGCCCGCGGGGTCCCCCGGATCGTCCGCGAACGGTCGGATTCCGGGCCGCCCGGGTATGCCCACGGTATGACGGGCGGGTCTGACCGCGGGGTGACGGCACGGGGCCGGCGGCTCTTTAAACTGAGCGAATGTCCTGGATGAAGGGCCTGGCGTGGCTGGCGGTCGACCTGGTGGTCGCGATCGTCCTCACCGCCGTGTCGGCGGAGGAGCTGAGCGACGACCTCGACAGGTGGTACACGTTCACGCTGATCATGGTCGTCGGCCTGCTGCTGTGCCGGCACTGGCCGCTCGCCGCGGTCGTTCTCACCGCGATCGGTGCTTTCGGCCACCACGTGCCCGAGCCGTCCGGTGTGGAGGCGCTCGACCTGACGGTGCTGATCGCGTTGTTCGCGCTGGCCGCCGCCGACGACAGGCGACGCCGGGTCGGTGCGATCACCTGCGGCTCGCTGATGGCGGTGATCGTCGTGCTGAGCCTGACCCTGCCGTGGCCGGCCGGCGACACGGCCCAGTTCTCCATCGACACGCGGGGCATCGCGGTCCATGCCGAGCGGGCGATGATCCCGATGCCGCAGCCCGAGGTGCGCGGCTTCGACGACCGGCTGCTCCAGAGCAGCGGCCTGCTGCTGGCGCTCGCCGCCGCCTATCTGCTCGGCGACAATCTGCGCGGCCGGCGCATCCACCTGCGCATCCTGGAGCGGCGCGCCACCGATCTCGAGCGGGAGGGGCGGCAGCGGGTCGCGCTCGCCACCGCCGCCGAGCGGGCCCGGATCACTCGCGAGCTGCACGACGTCGTCGCCCACGGGCTGTCGGTCATGGTGGTCCAGGCACAGGGGGCGGCTGCGGCTTTGAAAAGACATCCCGACCGTACGGAGACCGCGCTCCGTGACATCGTCACCACCGGCCGGTCGTCTCTGGCCGAGATGAGGCGCCTGCTGGCCATCGTCCGCGAGGAGCCGGAGCTGGCCCCACAGCCGGGTGTGGACGCCCTGCCCGAGCTGATCGACCGGATCCGGTCGGCCGGCACGGCAGTCACGTTCACTGTCGACGGTGATCCGGTCCCGCTGCCGGCCGGGGTGGACCTGTCGGCGTACCGGATCGCGCAGGAGGCCCTGACCAACACGCTGAAACACGCGGGCGCGGGCGCGGCGGCCCGGGTGCGGCTCGGCTACCACCCGGACCTGCTGGAGATCGAGGTGTCGAACGACGGTCGCCGCCCACCGCCCCGCCTGCTCGACGCCACCGGAAACGGCCTGCGCGGCATCGCCGAACGCGTCCGCCTCCTCGACGGCACGCTGGAGACCGGCCCTCTGACCAGCGGCGGTTTCCGGGTCCTGGCCTGCCTGCCCTTGAAACCCCCCACCCCGACCCTCGCCGCCCCCTCCGCCACCTCCACTCCCGCACCCTCCACCCCCGCACCTTCCGGCGGCGCGCCTTCCGCTGCGGCGGTTGGCGATGTGGCGGTCGGGGATGATTCGGCGGTGCGGATGGTGAGTGACTCATGAGCATCCGGGTTGTGCTGGTGGATGATCAGGTTCTGGTGCGGACCGGGTTCCGGATGATCCTGGACGAGACCGGCGACATCGAGGTCGTCGGTGAGGCCGGAGACGGGGCCGCCGCGCTGGAGGTGACCGCCCGGACCCGGCCGGACGTGGTTCTGATGGACGTGCGGATGCCCGGCGTCGACGGGATCACCGCCACCGAACGGATCCGGGCGCTCTGCCCGGCGCCGAAGGTGATCATCCTGACGACGTTCGACCTGGACGACTATCTGTTCGCCGGGCTGCGGGCCGGGGCCAGTGGTTTTCTGCTCAAGGACACCCTCGCCGACGACCTGATCGCCGCGGTCCGGGTGGTGGTCTCCGGGGAGGCGGTCACCGCACCGAGCGCCACCCGCCGGTTGATCGCACATTTCGTGAACGCCCCGGCAACGCCACCGGCCCGCCCGGACAGCCGGCTCTCGACGCTGACCGCCCGCGAGCGTGAGGTGCTCGTCCTGATCGCCCGCGGACTGTCCAATGCGGAGATCGCCATCGGTCTGAGCGTCTCCGAGGGAACCGTGAAAACCCACATAAGCCGCATCCTGGCGAAGCTCGGACTCCGAGACCGCGTGCAGGCGGTGATTCTCGGCTACGAGTGCGGCCTGGTCCACCCGTAAACCCCGGACAGAGCCGAGCGATCACCACAGGGGCGCCCAAACCCCGGAGATCTTGCACGATTCTCCGCCCTACCCCGATCGCGAGCGGTTATGTCGCATTCGCGGTTGATTCGCACCCGCCCGGCCCTATGGATCTTGCACGGTTCTCCGTGTTGGCCGTGATCTTGCATGGTTCTTCACGTCGGGGTGTGTCCGATCTTGCACGCCTCTTCACGCTGGCAGCGATCTTGCACGGTTTTCAGGCTCTCCGGTCGTATGTGTGGGTGGTTTGAGGGGTTTAGACAGGCGCACGCCGTTGCAGGCCTTAGGTTCCGGTTTGTCGAGACAGGA
>NZ_JBEZXU010000135.1:0-9482 GCF_040638175.1 Actinoplanes sp. NPDC026670 | reverse complement strand
TCGCTGCGCCGGGCCCGCCGGCAGGCGCTGACCACGCTGGTCATCGCACTGTTTCACCGGCACAAGGGCCGTTACGGCTCCCCGCGGATCACCGATGATCTGCGCGCGATGGGCTGGCGGGTCAGTGTGAACACGATCGCGACGATCGATGGCCGAACAGCACCTGGTCGCCCGGCCGAAACGCCGCCGCCGGAACCTGACCGTGCCGGACAAGTCCGCGCGCAAGGCACCGGACCTGCTCAACCGCGACTTCAGCCCGCCGGCGACGCCGAACGTGGCCTGGGTCGGCGACCTCACCGAGATCCCCTGCGAGCAGGGCAAGTTCTACCTCGCCACCGTCCTGGACCTGCACTCACGCCGGGCGGTCGGGTTCGCCATGGGCGCGCATCACGACGCCGCCCTCGCCACCGCCGCGTTGCAGGTCGCGATCGCGGTCCGCGGCGGTGACGTCGCCGGGGTGATCTTCCATTCCGATCAGGGCGGGGAGTACACCGGCAACCTGTTCCGCACCGCCTGCGACCGGGCGAAGGTGCGCCAGTCGATGGGCCGCACCGGCTCGGCCCTCGATAACGCGGTCGCCGAGTCGTTCAACTATACCCTCGAGTTCGAACTGCTCGCCATCGCCGGCCGCTACGCCACCCGGGCCCAGGCCCGGACCGCGGTCGCCGCGTTCATCCACGAGTACAACCATGAAAGGAGGCACTCGACCGCGGGCCGGCTGCCGCCGGCGGCCTACGAGGCCCAGGTCCGCGCCGAGCGAGCGGCATGAAGATCCAGAGGACGGAGCGGCTACGCCGCCACTCTTCTCGACCCATCAAGATCTAAAAACCTCAAGATCAAAGTCTCTACGGTTTCAGGGGATTGCCAGCCACCTTACGGCTCACGCCAACCGCCGTTTCGGCTCACGCCGCTCGCCGCCCTTTCGGGCTCACGCCACTCGCCGCCCTTTTCGGCTCATACCCCACTCGCCCGACCTTGCGGCTCACGCCACTCGCCGCCCCTGCTGGACTGGCGTTCAGCGGTTGAGGTCGTGCCGCCGGTGCACGATCTTCTCGACGATCGAGCCGGGGAGCAGTCGCTTCAGCGCGAAGACGGCCGGGGCGTTGCTGCCCACCGCGTAGCGGGCCTTCGGCCGGTCCGCTTCGATCGCGGCGACGATGGTCTGGGCGACGCGTGCCGCGGTGATCCCGGCGCGCTCGTTGCGGTCCAGGGCGGCGAGCATCCGGGCGAAGTCGGCCCGGTACGGCGAGTCCGCACCGATGTACTTGGTGCGGCGTTCGCTGATCCCGGTCGCGATCGACCCCGGCTCCACAGTCGTGAGCCACACCCCGAACGGCGTCAGCTCCTGCCGGGCCCCGTTACTGAAGCCCTTGATCGCCGCTTTCGAAGCCACATACGACGACCGGTAGGCGAGCGGGAACGACGCCAGCATCGACCCGACCATGACCACCCGGCCGAAGCCGCGCTCCCGCATCCCCGGCAACGCCAGCTGCGCCACCCGAACCGGCCCGAGCACATTGACCTGGAAGATCCGCCGCAGAGCATCCGCCGGAAGCTCCTCGATCGGCCCCGACTGGCTCTCGCCCGCGTTGTTCACCAGCACGTCGACACCCGCGAGCGTCCCGGCGAGACTGTCGATCGACGCGTCGTCGCCGAGGTCGAGCGGCAGGTAGTCGACACCGTCGGCCCGCTGCTCAGGCTTCAGCCGCTCCGGATCCCGGCTGGTCCCGAACACCCGGAACCCCCGGGCAGCCAGAGCCGCCGCCGTAGCCAGACCGATCCCGGACGAAGCCCCGGTGACCAACGCGGTGCGATCCATCGGCAAACCTTAGAACCACCGCCCTCCACCCCGTAAGCCCACCACCCGTTTCCACTGCACCCGAATCCGGTCCGACAGCCGGCCAGCCCACGGCGCTTGGAAAACGGGCCGGAAGCTCTGGTGTCCACCAACCCTTCGCCGGGTTGCCACTCCGCCGCTTTTTTGGGCGATTGACCGCCCGAAGAAACCTCTTCAGGACTTTCGCCGTGTCCGCGATCAACGCCTCTGCCGTGCGACGTTTCCCCGCCCAGCTTCCGGGGCTGTCGCGCCGCTCACGCATGCGACTGAGACGCCGGGTCGGCCGGGAATGTCCCATTCGAAGAGAATTCGGCCCCGGCCAGCCTCCTGGATCTTGCACGGTTCTCCACCTTCGTCGCGATCTTGCACGCTTCTTCATGTCTGAGTGTGGTTTGTCGTGCAAGGTCTACTACGCCGGGAAGACCTTGCAGCTTTCTTCCCGTCGGGACCCGGAAAGGGCTGCAAGATCGGCGCGAGGGTGAAAACTCGTGCAAGATCCGCGAGCGACGAGCGACGAGCAACGAGCAACGAGCAACGAGCAACGAGCAACGGGCAACGAGCCACGAGCCACGAGCCACGAGCGACGAGCCACGAGCAACGAGCAACGAGCAACGAGCAACGAGCAACGAGCAACGAGCAACGAGCAACGAGCAACGAGCAACGGGCAACGGGCAACGAGCAACGAACGACAGGCAACGAGTGACGCCCCGTGGGCGACGGGCGACGACCCGTGGGCGACGGGCCGCGGGAAGGCGTTGCCGGCGGCGGGCGGGGCGCCGGATCTCGTCGGTGGTGGTGGGAGGGTGTTCATGTGGGTGGTGACGGTGTGGTTGCCGGAGTACTGGGGGACGGCGGCCTAGGGTTGGGGGCGTTATGACTGTGCAGGATTCCGAAGCCGAGACCCGTCCCTGCGGCCACTGTGGCCGCCCGGTTCCGCAGCGTTCGTCGGCTGGCCGGCCGTTCCGCTACTGCCGGGACAATGACGGGGAATGTCAGCGTGCCTCGCGTAACGTGCGGATGCGGCACCGTCAGTCGCCGGGGCTGGCGGGGCAGGTGGCCCGTACCTGGGAGGTCGTTGATCGTCTTGATCAGCTTGTCGGGTCGCTGACCGAGGCGCTGCATTCGGAGATGTCGCCGGCCGGGGTGGAGCGGCAGGTCGCCGAGGTGCGGGCGGAGACGTCGGGCCAGGTCGCGGCGGCCCATGCGGAACGTGACGATGCCCGCCGTGACGCCGAGCATGCGACGACTGCGGCCGCTGCGGCGCAGCAGATCGCGGGTGCTGCCACGGCCGAGCGGGACGAGGCCCGCCAGCAGGCCGAGGACGCCAAGCGCGCCGCCGAGGAAGCCGGGAAACGCGCCCAGGAGGCTGCGACAGCCCGTGACGAGGCAGTGCGCACGGCAACCGCTGCTGCTGCGCTGCGTGAGCGCGCCGAGGCGGAACGCGACGCCGCCGCCGACGATCTGCAGACGGCGCGGCGCGAGCTTCAGGACGTGCGGGGTGCCCGCGACAGCGTCGAGCGCGACCTGCGGACCGCGATTCAGGATGCCAAAGACTTCCGCGGTACGGCCGAAGCAGCGCAACTCCGCACGCAGGAGGAGCTGACGGCCGCCCGGGAACAGGCGGAGCGGCTGGCGGCCGACGCCGTCCGGGAGGGGCAGCGCGCCACCGCCGCCGAACGTGAGCGGGACGACGCCGCCGAACTGGCGCGCCGGGCCGAGGCGGAGGCGGCTGCCGCACGGGAGTCGTTGTCGGCGGCGCTCGCTGAACGGGACGCGCTTCGGCGTACCACAGAGGATCTTGAAAGAACCGCCGAGCGTGCCGCGCGGGATCTGGCCGATCTCGAACGCCGCCTCGCGTTCGCCCGGGCCGACGGCGACGCCGCCCAGAACCGGGTGGCCCAGCTGACATCCCAGGTCAGCGACCTGGCCGCGGCCCTGGCCGCTCTCGGCGCCGCCCGTCCGGCCGCCCCCGCCCAGCCGATCGCGTCCGCTCCGCCGATGGCACCGGCTCAGCCGGTGGCATCTGCCCAGCCGGTGGCGCCGGCTCAGTCCACGGCGCCCGCCCAGCCCACGGCTTCCGACAACAGCTGACCGGCGGCGGGTGTGCGCGCCGCCGATGCGGGTATTGATCGATGGAAGCCGGGGTCGAGGCTTCCCAGGAGAAGAAGCGGTGAACATTCTCACGTTCGGCGGCGGGCGGAGGGAGGTGTTCGGAAGGCTTCAGCATGTCCCGGGTCAGCCGATCACTACGGTGAGCGCACCGGTGGGTGACCGAAGGTGCCGTGAATTACGAGTGAATCTGATCGAGTGACCGACATCGCACCACCCGAACAAGCGTCAAAGACCCATAAAGTGGACCAAGGGCCGCTTGGACACCGGTTCGGTTTGCAGGCTGGGGTGAGTGGCCGGTTACGCTCATAGCGTTAACACCGCCGATACAGCGGTGCCGACAGACAACTTAGGCGGCCGGCGAGGATCCCGGCGGAGGAATCCAGCGGCCGCGCCTTTCGTTACACCAACGAGAGCAGCACCACGAGCGAGGGGAAAGCCGATCATGGGCGAACGCATGCTGCGCGGCAGCCGTCTAGGCGCAGTCAGCTACGAGTCCGACCGTAACACTGAGCTGGCGCCCCGGCAGACCCGCGAGTACCTGTGCGTCAAGGGTCACCAGTTCGAGGTGCCGTTCGCCGTCGACGCCGAGGTGCCCACCACCTGGGAGTGCAAGTTCGACGGCAGCGTCGCCCGACTGGTCGACGGCAGCGAGCCGGAGCAGAAGAAGGCCAAGCCGCCGCGCACCCACTGGGACATGCTTCTGGAGCGGCGTTCGATCGCCGAGCTGGAGGACATCCTCAACGAGCGGCTGCAGGAGGTTCGCACCCGCCGCGGTCGCTGAGAATCCGAAACGTGAAGGGCCGCCCCGTGCAAACGGGGCGGCTCTTCACGTTGTCCGAAGCAGCGTGGTGACTTCCGGCGCGAAACGAACCGCACGTCAACACGCGGTGGCGGGGCTGGGCACGCGTGGTCGGACCGCACCGCGCTGCTCGGCGGTCGTGGTGGGGTGCGGTGCGAACGGGACCCTGGGCGGGGTCAGCGGATGATCTCGCCCTCGATGGCCGCGGTGGGCGGCGTGGGGCGCTGCTCGTCGACCACGACGACCGTCACCGGGTCGCTCTGGTGGACCCGGACCCGGCGGGGGCCGAACAGGTCGCCGGTGGCGGCGCCGCCCAGCCGGCGGGAAGCGAGACGCTCGACGGCGCGGCGGGCCAGGAAACGGCTCGGCGGCAGCAGCAGGACGATGCCGGCGACGCCGGTGATGAAACCGGGCAGGGCCAGCAGCAGCGCCCCGCCCAGGCCGATCAGCGAGTTGGTGACCTCGGCGGCGGGCGGGCGGCCGTCACGGGTGGCCTCCTGGAAGGCACGGAACCCGCGGATGCCCTCACGGCGCAGCAGCAGCACGCCGGCGGCGCTGGAGGCGGCGAGCAGAAGCGCCGCCCAGAGGAAACCGATGGCGTGCGCCACCGACACGAAAGCCAGGAACTCAGCGAAGGCGAGCAGCGGAAACACTAGGGGCAGATAGGCCAGTCGGCTTCGGCGCATCGGATCCTCCGGAGGGTGCCACGCGAGCCCGCCTCACGACGGGCTCGCTCAAGCATGACACCTCGAAGCTGAGTGTTTCCTTAACGAGGCTTGCGGCTGACCAGGTTGCTCAGGCTCTCCTTGCGGGCCTGCACACCCCACACGGTGACCCTCAGCAGCTGTTCCTTGAAGATGTTGCCGCTCATCTTGGAGACACCGATTTCGCGCTCGGTGAACGTGATCGGCACCTCCTTCATCCGGAAGCCCTGCCGGTAGGACCGCCAGGCCATCTCGACCTGGAACGAGTAGCCGGTGGACGCGATCGTCCCGACGTCGATCTTGTCGAGGACGGCGATCCGGTACGCCCGGTAGCCGCCGGTGGCGTCCTTGAAGGGCATGCCGAGCGCCATCCGGATGTAGATGTTGCCGCCACGCGACAGCAGCAGGCGCCGCATCGGCCAGTTGTGGACACTGCCGCCGGGGATGTAGCGGGTGCCCAGGACCACGTCGTGGTCCTTGAGCGCGTCCAGCAGGTGGGGCAGCTCCTCGGGGGCGTGCGAGCCGTCGGCGTCCATCTCGACGACCGCGTCGTAGCCCTTGTCCTTGCCCCACGCGAAACCGGCCTTGTAGGCGGCGCCGAGGCCCTCCTTGCCGGCCCGGTGCAGCACGAAGATGTGATCGTCGGCCTGCGCCAGCTCGTCGGCGATCGCGCCGGTGCCGTCCGGGGAGTTGTCGTCGGCGATCAGGATGTCCACGGCCGGCGTCGCCTTGCGCACCCGTTCGGTGATCAGCCGGACATTGTCCGCCTCGTTGTACGTGGGGATGATCACGAGGACCCGTCCCACTCCCGGGTAGCCTTCGGCCTCGCTCACCGTTCCTCCGAAACTGTCACGTCGTCACTGTCGATTCTCGTCTTACGGCGGCGCAGGGGCAGCACACCGATGAGGGCGCAGACCGTACCAAAGACGATCAGCACCTCGGGCCAGTGGCCCAGACGAGTCGCCAGCGTACGCGGTCCGTCAAGATTCATGTCACGGACCACCACCGCACCGGTGTTGAAACCGGTCGAACCGTGGACCGAACCCTCGCCATCCACGAAACCGGACACTCCGACGGTGGAGACCATCAGTGCCTCCCGGCCGTGCTCGACGGCACGCAGCCGTACCATGGCCAGCTGTTGCAGGGCTTCGGCCTCGTTGAACGTGGCGTTGTTGGTCTGCACGGTGAGGATCTGCGCGCCGCCGTCGACGGTGTCGCGGACGATGCCGTCGTAGGCGACCTCGAAGCAGATCACGTCGCCGACGACCGCCGCGCCGGTGTCGATGACGCCCGGGTGGTCGCCGCCGAGCATGTTGCGGACCAGTTCGACCTTGTCGGTGACCAGGCGGGCGATCGAGCGCATCGGCATGTACTCGGCGAACGGCACCGGGTGGCGTTTCTCGTACTGCTGGTCGAGGTCGGGGCCGGCGCCGCCGGGACGCCACAGGATGCCCACGTTGTAGATGTCACCGGGGGTGTCGGTGCGCTGCAGGGTGCCGACCAGGATGGGCGCCTTGATCGTGTCGGCGGCGGACTGGATGAGCGCGGCCGCGTCGTCGTTGCGCAGCGGGTCGATGTCGCTGGAGTTCTCCGGCCAGACCACCAGGCCCGGCTGCTTCTGTTTGCCGGCGGCGACGTCGGCGGCCAGTGCGATGGTGGCGTTGACGTGGTTGTCGAGCACGGCCCGCCGCTGGGCGTTGAAGTCGAGGCCGAGACGCGGCACGTTGCCCTGCACGATGGCCACCGTGGTGGTGGGTCCGCCGATGGTGGCCAGCGGCAGGGCGGCCGGCCCGGCGAGCAGGACGGCGGTGAGGACGGCGAACCCGGCCGCGGCCAGGACCCCGGAGCGCCGCCAGGCCAGGGCGAGCAGGGCGCCGCCGGCGATGGCGACCACGAAGGTGACCAGGGGCGCGCCGCCGTACGCGGCCAGGCGCAGCGTGGGGGCGTCGCCCTGGGTGAACGCGAGCCGTCCCCACGGGAAGCCGCCGAAGGGGGTGCGGTCGCGCAGGAACTCCTGCCCGGCCCAGATCAGCCCGGTGAGCAGTGGCCACAGGGCCCGCCACCGGTCGGCCAGCGGCGACGTCCACGCCCCGGCCAGCCCGGCCAGGCCGAGATAGGCGGCCTGCGCGACGCTGAGGATGATCCACGGAAGCCAGCCGGCGCCGATGGTGGTCCACTCCAGCAGGGGGACGAACAGCACCAGCCCGGCCAGGTAACCGAGCCCGAACCCGGCTCGCAGGCGCCTGCGGTGCACGGCCGCGGCGAGCAGCGCCACCCCGACCGGGGCGAGCCACCACAGGTCGTACGGAGGCAGGGCCAGCAGCAGGGCCACGCCGGAGGCGACGGCCAGCGCCACGGCCACCGGCAACCGCAGCGGGCGCGGCGGCACACCGGCCGCGGGGCCCGGCTCGGTGAGCGCCGGAGGGGGCAGTGTCATTTCCACGCCAGGCAGGCTACCCGCCGATATGCAGGTACGACTGAGGGGCGCAGTCTCGACTTGACCACGCCCCTCCGGTGCTCCACCCCTGTTGAGAACCCGGCGGAGATGCCGGTGGACGGCGAACGAAATCCGGTGACCTCGTCATGACCTTCGGACCGACCCGCCGCGTGCCGGCTGCCCGCGTCGTGCCGTTGTCTACTGGCCATGAACCCGGCCGCCGGAGGGCCACCCGTGCGTGGCCCGACTCGTGCCGCCTGTGTCGCGGCGCCCCCTGGACCTGGCAGAACGCGCGACCCCTGCGGGGACTGCGGCCAGTGGGCGACGAAACATGGAACAGGACCTGAAGACGGTACGTCCCTCCCCCGCCCGTCTGTCAACCGGACGCCCCGTGTCGCGGCGTGTCTCATTCATCGGCGTGTCATCCGGACTACCGGATCGAGTTACCCAGCAGTCGGGCGGCGACGTCTGGATGTTCGGCCGCGAGGAGCCCCGCAGCGGCCAATATGTACTGCTCGTCGACCAGGGAACGAGCCCGTTCGGGTGGCGCCCAGCCGCCGCCCACGTCGGCCAGGACGGCCGCGAGGACTTCGTCGCCACCGCCGTGGCGCAAGACCCCGCCGGAACCTATGACGAGACGTACGTCACGTAGGCCGGGGCGGCCGCGGGCGTGCCGGCGCAACGCGATCACCGCGGCGGTCGCGGCGAGCTGCCGGTCGCCGCCGGGGACGGGCAGTTTCTCGGCCACCGCGGCCGTTCGGGTGCCTTCGGCGCCGATCGCCACGCCGAGGTCGCCCTCGACGGTCCGGGCCCGCCACAGGGTGCCGGCGACGTCCCGGCGCGGGCCGGTCTCCGCCTCGGCGTCGGGCACGAGCGCCGAGTAGACGTCGGTGGTGGCGCCGCCCACGTCGACGACGAGGATGCCGTAGCCGGTGAGGTCGGCCAGGGCCTCCACGCCGGCCAGCACGGCGTCGGGGGTGGCGGCCCGGACCAGCTGGGCGAACCGGCGGCCCCTGGACAGCCGTTTGCCGCCGATGACGTGCCGCAGGAACACGTCACGGATCGCGGCGCGGGCCGGCAGCGGGTCGAGGACACCGATGCGGGGCAACACGTTCGCGGTAGCGGTGACGGGGACACCGCGTCCGGTCATCAAGTCGCGCGCCTCATCCCGTACCGCCGCGTTGCCGGCCAGAACCACCGGAATGCGGATGCGGGCCGCGGCGAGTCGTCTCGCGTTGTGCAGAAGGGTTTCGGCGTCGCCGCCGTCGGTGCCGCCGGCGAGCAGCAGCACGTCCGGGCGGGCGGCGCGCAGCCGGGTCAGGTCCGGGCCGGTCATCGGGCCGGCGGCGACGTGCACGACCTGCGCGCCGGCGGAGAGGCCGACGCGGTGGCCGGCCTCGGCGGTGACCAGCTGCTCGTAGCCGATGACGGCGAGGCGCAGGCCGCCGCCGGCCGACGAGCAGACGTAGAGCCGGTCGCCGCCGCCCCCCGGGGGGGCGGGGGGGCGGCGGCCCGCCGGCGCCGGCGCGGCGGGGGGGGGGGGGGGGGCGCGCGCGGCGGGGGGGCTGGGGGGATAGTGGGGGGGGGCGCGGC
>NZ_JBEZXU010000134.1:0-9502 GCF_040638175.1 Actinoplanes sp. NPDC026670 | reverse complement strand
TGTGCGCCGAGGTGATCGCCTTGCCGGGCCCGGCCGACCAGGGCGATCTGGCGCTGGCGTACGTGTTCGCCGCAGAACCGTTCCGGCCGCGCAACGCCGTGTCGGGCGTCCGAACCTACTGGCGAGAGCCCGGCCTTCCGTAGTCGGACGGGGCCTGCGGCACGCGTCGCGCGGTGCGGCGGCGCGGGTTGGTGAACTGGGTGGGACGACGGGATGCTTCGCTGATCGTCGTCCGCTGTCACGCGAACACAGGGGTGGTGGCCGCCCGCACCGGGCGGCCACCACCGTCTGCGGGTGCCGCGTACTGGTTCAGATCAGCCAGCGGTTCTTACGCACGATGGGCAGGCTGCTCCACCAGCGGCCCAGGCCCCAGGTGTGGCCGGCGTGGGTGAGTGCGGCAGTGATGGCGGTGAGGGCGTAGATGACGTGGTAGTCGACGAGCGGGTTGGTCGAGCCGCTCGGCTCGCCGGCGTTGGTCTGCTGGGCGAGGGGGAGTTCGGCGAGCCACATCATGGCCATCATGAGGGTGGCGGCTCCGGCGGCGATCCGCATGCCGATGCCTAGGATCAGGGCGACGCCGATGCCGAGCAGGCCGAGCATGAACAGCCAGTCGGCCCAGGCATGTCCGGCGATGGAGTGGAAGAAGCTCTCCAGCGGGCCGGTCTCGACCGAGGACAGGAAGCCCTTGGTGGGGGAACCGCCGTTGATCCATGCGCGGGCGGACGGGGTGGCGTAGCCGAGGCCGAAGGTCTTGTCGAGGAACGCCCACAGGAAGACGAAGCCTGTGCTGATGCGCAGCACGGCGAGTGCCTTGGCGGCACCCTTGGTGATCATGGGACCGGGTGCCTTGACGGTTTCGAGGTGAACCTCAGAGTCCCGGCCGACGGCTGCCATCACTGCCTCCTTTTATTGATTGCTGTGTCTATAGACTGCGCTTGTTCGGCAGGGTGGCGCCGGTGTCCAACCTCCTGTCGCGGCGGGACCAAAGTCCTTTCGCTGCGGGGGCCGAAGTCGAGAGGGCGTACACCGGACGCGGACGGGCAGCGGGGGAGGGAGGAATCCCGGCCCCGCGGGGCGAGACGGGTGCGCTCGGCGTTCAACGATGCCTGCTCTGACAAAGCCGGCTTGATCGGTGTGCAGGGGGCCGGCCGTTCGTCGCGGGTCCGAACTCCTGGCGTGACGAGCTCGCCGTTGCGGTCGGCGGGCGGATAGTCGTGGGGAAACCGGGCGAGGATGCTTCGGCGGGGTGATGCGGCGCCGGCGGGAACCCGCCCGGCAGGGGCGACGCCGCAGTCGCAGGTTTCAGGGCAGTCTGGCGGCTACGGGGACCAGGGCCTCGCTGACGTCCCGGCGTGGGGTGAGCCGGCCGGCTTGTCCATAGCCGAGGCGCAGGGCCAGTTGGGGATAGCCGGAGCGGCGTAGCGAACGGCGGAGTTGTTCGCGGGCCGACGGCACTTCGATCGGCTGAGAGATCATCGAGGCGGACAGGCCCGCGTCGGTGGCGGTGAGCAGGACTTTCTGCAGGGCCTGGCCAGCGAGGATCTGATCGTATCGGCGGTCGGCGGCGACACCGAGGATGCCGACGAGTGGTTCGGGTTCGTAGTCGCGGCCGGCGGCTCGTCGCCGGTCGTTGAAGGCCCGCTGCGGTAGCAGGTCCTGTGGTTCGGTGACCGTCGCGTCGGCGAGGGAAGGGACGCCGTCGGCGGCGCTGTCCGCATCGGTCCAGGTGATCATTTCGGCCTGGTAGTGCAGGTCGCGGCGTAGGACCCGGTCGGCGCTGTGGGCTATCTCGGAGAATCCGGTCAGGGCGGTCATCCCGACGAGCAGTTCCAGCCAGGCGTGTTCGCTGCGGGCTGCGTCGAGCAGGCGCACGCGGACGTCGGCGGGTACCGGGTCCGGCCAGAACGGCGCCCGATGGCTGTGCCGGCGGGCGATCGCGGCGAACAGATTGCGTTCGGGATAGGTTGCGGGCCGTGGCGGGCCGGGGGTGAGCCGGGCGATCAGGTCGGGCTGGTGGGAGTCCGGGGCCAGCACCACATCGGCGGGTCGGCTGATGACCGCCAGCGCGAGGCGCGCGTTGTAGGTGGCCGCCCCGCACGCCAGCCGCATCGCCCAGCCGCCGGAGTCGGCCACCTGCAACTGGCGCGAGGTGTCGGCAAGGACCTCGATGGTGCCGTCGGCCAGCCGGAACCGCCACGGCTGGCTGTTGTGCAGCGACGGCGCACGGATCCCTGCCGAGGCCGCCTTGAGCAGGTCGGTGCCGCCATAGCCACCCATGCTTCTGCCTCCTCTTCCTCCGATCGGTCTGCGTGGTCGACGCTCGGGCAGCGACCCGGACTGTTCCGGGCGATTGGCCGTGCCTTCAGCCGCTCAGACAGGCACGGTGTGGTGTTCACGATTCGTGGACGTCGACGGTGCCTGCGAAGACTTTCGCCTGAGATATCGAACCGGCCGCTGAGCGTCGCGGGGCCGGATGCGGTGACCTGTGCTGCCCTTCGTTCCACGGTGCACGCCATATGATCCTGCGGTTAGGGCCGGAAGACCTGTCGTTGACGAGATCGAAACGCCGCCCTGCTCGATAGCTGCCTGGCGATCACCGGGCGGGCCCTTCACACGCGGGGATCTCTGTAGCGGATCGCCGCGCACGCGGTGGAGGACTCAGATGGCGCCGATGGCCCCGGAATGCAGGATGACAGGCTGAGGCTGCCGTGGATGTTGGAGGTGGGAGCCCTCCGGTGGCAGGCCGGGGCAGGGGTCCCACCCGGGGCCGGTTCGCCGCCGGTCGCCGTGCTGCATCCGTGACCGGCAGCGGTTAACGCGGAATCTCGTCCGGCGGCGGCGACGTCAGGTGTGGCCGCTGTGGACGACCGCTACGGTGCAAGCGCTGCTACGCGGAAGATACTGGCTGATCGAGCCGAAGGGCAGGCTGCGCACGGCGCCACGGCCTCGGCTGACGACGATGAGCAGCTGCGCGGTTCTGGCCGCGATTAGTGCGGCGGCGGGATGGTCGACGACGGCCTCGGCGCGCACCTGCAGATTCCACAGCAACAACACGCCGGCCGACTGTTCGACACCGAAGACCGCCGTGAGTTTTAGTTGATATCGTCCGCATTTACGACATTCGGCGGTCAGGCATTAGAACATGTGTCACCGTTTTCGGTGATAGTCGGCGCTTCAGCCTTGGGTGACGTGGCGAGGGGCATCTGCGTGGATGTCTCATGTACTCGTGACCCTGCACCCGAAGGCGGCCCTGCTACGGCGAAACGCCTCGCGGAGAGGATGCGTGGGTCGTTTGTTCGGCAGTTCCGGTCTCGCTGGCGGTCCCCGTGCTCGCAGTTGAGCCGATCGGCGCGGCCTTGGAGTTCCGCCTCGACCTGTCCGCAAATGGGGCAACTTGCCCACTGGTGGCGAGAGTCGGCACTCGTGAGTATCGATCTGGGACTCGTCGTGTAGCGGGCCTTGTTTCCCATGTTTCTCGGGATCGGGGACTTCCTCCGAAGTTGTAGAGCACCTGCCTCGCCACTCGTCCGGCAGTGCCGGATCTCGTTGGGCTCCGGTTCACCCAATGTTGACCGAAGGGCTGGTGTGGCCCGAAGCGGCATCGCACCGACGCCTCAACTCGCAGGCATTTTTAGCACGTATGATCGAATGGCGTGCTACGGTTCACCCGATGACGCAGATATCAAAGGGCGACAAAAGTGCACTCCTGGCCCAGATCAGCTCTCAGCAGCAACGGGTGTTAGCCGTCATCCAACAGTGGGTTGAACGTTGCGGTTACCCACCGACGGTTCGAGAGATCGGACAGGCCGTCGGCCTGAGCTCTCCGTCCGCGGTCACTCACCACCTCGATGCGTTGCAGCGCCACGGATTCCTGACCCGGCAATCGGGGCCGCGTGCCATACGGTTGCTGGTCACCGCCGCCGGCCCGCAGGCGCCGGCGGAGATTCAAGTCCCCCTGTTGGGCTCCATCGCCGCAGGAACGCCGATCCTGGCTGACGAGTCGATCGAGGACTGGATTCCTCTACCGGCCATGATGACCGGGAAAGGCGTGCTGTTCGCACTCCGCGTCAGAGGCGATTCGATGATCGACGCGGCGATCTGCGACGGTGACGTAGTCGTGGTCCGGCAACAGCCCGACGCTGAACAGGGCGACATCGTTGCGGCACTGCTTGACGACGAGGCCACTGTCAAGCAGTTCCGCAGAGACGGAGGCCATGTGCAACTCGTACCGCGTAATCCGGACTACCCCATTATCGATGGTGATCACGCCACCATCCTCGGCAAAGTGACACTCGTACTGCGGCAGCTGTGAGCGGAAGGCCCAGCAATCCGGTTGCGCCGCAATCGCGGTCGCGGCGCAACCGGTCGTCGTGATCATGTTCGCGGCTGGCGACACCAACGGCTTATGAGTTCTGACTGCGGCTTGGTCGGTCAGTCCTTGACCCGGGGCCACCCGTTAGCCGCTGCACTTCAGCCAGGGCTCGGGCGCCGGACGGCAGCGCCGTGATGGCTTGGCGGCGCCTGCCAGGCATTATGGACTGGGCTGAATCCGTCCGCATCTCACGGTCGGGAACTGTGGAAACATCCCACGCCAACGCTGGTCAGCTGGCCACCGCAGCGGCGATCCCTCACTGCCCCTGAGCCTCGATCCACCGACGCGGTTGGCGTCGTAGTTCGGTGAATGGCTTTCGGCGCTGGCCGGTTCTGGGAATGCCGAAATCGCCGATGGCGTGATCGGCTTGCTCCTGGGTGCGGTGAGTCGGGGTGGAACGGGTTTGTGGGCCTGTGGGCGGGCCACCTGATTTCAGTGGTTTCGGGATGTTCAGGCGGGTGTGGCCCGGACGGCGGTGAACAGGTTTTCGAACGCTGCCTGCCAGGGCCAATGCTCGGGTAGGTGCAGGTGAACAGTCCGGGCTCGGTGCGCGAGGCGGGCGGCGACGTTGATGATCCGGGTCCGGATCGAGGCGGTCCTGGCGTTCGCGTGGGCGCCGGCAGCCAGGTGCCCGGCGGTGCGGGTGAGGTTGTGCGCGATGGCGGCGCAGGTCAGCCAGGCGTCGTTGGCGGAGAACCGGCCGGACGGAAGGTGGGCCAGTGGTCCGGCGATCAGATCGGCGTTGACCTGCTCGATGATCGCGTGCTGGCGGTGTTGGGCTTCGGCTTGCACGAGGGTGAACGGGCTGTCGGTGAGCACCGCGTGATACCGGTAGGCCGCGACCAGTTCGCTCTGGCCGGGAACTTGGGTGGGATCGTCGCGACGGATCCGGCGCACGATCAGCCGGGCGGTGACGGCGTGGCGGGTGCCGGCGAACGCGGTATACGTCGTTTCGGCGATCTGGGCGTCGGAGATCCACCGTCCGGCGTCCTCGTCCCAGACGGCCTGCGGATATGCGATGTCGATCCACTGGTCGTCGGCGATGCTGTCGCAGGCGGTGCGGATCTTCGCGTCGATGCGGGTGGTGACCGAGAACCGCACCCGGCGGCGCCGGCATGCGGTGATGACGGTCTTGGCGTAGAACGCCGAGTCGGCCCGGACCACGATCTCGCCGGTGGCGCCGCACGCGCGGGCGGTGGTGATCGTCTCGGCGATCATGCTGGCCGCGCCGCGGCCGGAGCCGGCGTTTCCGCTGCGTAGCCGGGTGGCGGCGATCACCGGCGCGGTGAGGGGTGTGGAGAGGGTGGCTATGAGCGGGTTGTAGCCGCGCAGCATGACGTTGTAGCCGCCGACCTTGGCGTGGCCGAACCCGGTGCCCTGTTTCTGCTTGCCGTAGATCCGGCGCAGCATCGAGTCGATGTCCACGAAGGTCAGCGTGTCGGCGCCGGCCAGGATCGGTGCCCGGCGGGCCAGGCCGATCAGGGTGTCGCGGGCGGCGGCCTGCAACTGCCGGACATGGCCGTGGGTGAAGGTGCGCAGGAATGAGCCGAGCGTCGAGGGCGCGTACACGCTGCTGAACAGCGAGCGCATGCCGCCGTGCCGGGCGATGTCGAGGTCGTCGATGCTGTCCGCTCCGGCGAGCATGCCCGCAACGATCGTGGCGATCTTGCCGGCCGGGTTGACGCCCTTGCCGGTCGGCAACGACACCCGGTCGGCGACCGCGTCATGCAAACCGGCGGCCCGGGCCAAGCGCATCACCGGAACCAGCCCGGCACACGACACCAGATTCGGATCATCGAACGTCACGGCCGTCACCGGCTCGTCATAGCGTAATCTCACCTGCGAGGTGCCCTCTCGGACCGGCGGAATAGAAGCGTCAGAACTCCTATCCTCCCAGTTCAGAGGGCACTTTCTATCTACTGGGGTCTCGTCATCTCAGCATTCAGCGGTGGATCGAGGCTGAGGGTGCCGGGACGCCAACTGCCTCTAACTGAAAGCGCCCAGGTGCGTCACCTGCCGGGGTGAAGACCGGTGTGAACTCGCTGGGAACTCACGCGTTGTAGGGCGGGTGAGACGAACAAGGCTTCGGTCGTGCGGGCGGCCCGGCCCAGCAGGGTCGCCTGGGCGCTGACACCCGCATCGATGTCCAGCCGGTGGAGCCCGAGCGTCCGGGGTAGCGGCCGGCCATAGGTCTTCTCACCGGTGTAACCGTCGTAACTGAGAATGTAGGCGATTCCGCGGCTGTTGAGCCGGGTCAGTTGCCTCACGAACTCGCCGAAGTCGAGTCCGGCCACGTACCGCTGGTCCCGGTTGCCGCTGGTGCCCTGGTAGGGCGGATCCATGTAGATGACGTCCCTGGCAGTAGCCGCCGCGAGGATGTCCTTGTAATCGACGGAACTCAGTGTCGTCACGCCGCGGAGGAGCCCGGAGGCGACGGTGACGTGCTTGCTGACATAGGCCGGTCTGGCCCCGGTCCGGCGTTTGTCGGCGCTCTGGTTGAACCCACCTTCGGAGTTGTACCGGACGGCAGCCTTGACACAACGACGCAGCAGGTACATCAAGGCCGGCGAGGTCGGCCGCCGGTTGAACGCCTCCCGCACCGACAAAAACGTGGCTCCCGGATCGGCCAGACCACTCTCCCAGATGACCCGATACGCGGCGACCAACTCCTCCGGCCGGTCAATGATGTCCGACAACAGGCCCATCAACGGAGCGTTGAGATCGTTGAGTAGAACGGTGTCGGCCCGGCCGGCTGTGCGGGCGGCGAGCGAGACCGCGGCGGACCCCGCGAACGGTTCGATCAGTCTGGGCACGCGCTCGGGCAGGAGCGCCACGATCTGTGCGGCGATCACGTGTTTGCTGCCCTGATACGGGTAGGGCTGCGGAACGAAACGGCCTTGGGTCGGCATGCCGGGGAACGGTCCGGCGCCGATGAGATCTGGCTATCAGCCTCGGGAGCAGGTGGGAAGCGATCCGAGACCCGGTTGCATCGAAGACCGATGTGGGTGTCAAGCTGAAGTCCCAGGAGATCTTGGACATCAGTGCTTCACGACATGCTTGACGGATTCAGGACTCGCTCGGAATGATCTTCAATCTGTGACGATCGATCAAGCGGATCGACTCGGCGACGACCTGAGCTGGCAGGTCACTCATTGGCACCGTGCGGTGCTGCGAGTCCTCGCCGGCGTGCCGGTGGCCCAGGTCGTTCGCGAGGCCGGCGCGTTTCGGTAGCTGCTGTACTCGTGGCTGGCCCGCTGCGCGTCCGACGGACCGGCCGGGCTGGCCGACCGGTCTCGGCGCCCGGACCCATCGCCGACACGGATGCCAGCCGAGACCGAGGCGCTGGTCTCGTTGCGTTCCCGCCGACTTTGCGTGGTCAGACACGTTCGCCGGTCACCGCTGGTGCCCGTGCACCTGCGGTGGGGGCGTGGTGGTCAGCGCTGGTGGCGCGGCGGGCGTGCTGTTCTGCCGCAGGGCGGCCTGGTACTGCTCGGCGCGCAGCAGCGCGCCGATCTGCTCGAGCAGCAGCCCGTCGTCGTGCAGGAACCGCACGCGAACCTGGCCGGAGGCGGGGTCGACGCCGAGGATCGAGCACGGCAGACAGCCGATGCCCGTCGGTAACGTCAGCACCACCGACGACGTGTGGTTCGAGTCCTCTGCAGCATTGTCGACGAGGTCCAGGAGGAAATCGCTGCTGGCAAGCGGATCGGTGACGAGCAGCGCGCCGGTGAGTGAAAGGTCGGCGGTGTGGCCGGAGAGAACCCGGCCGGACGGAGCTATCACGCTGGCCATCAGTTGCACCGGCAGCCGGACACTCAAGCGTCGTTCGACGCCGGATACCGACTCGTCGACCCGAATGTAGACACCCGGCGCCACCGGGGTCGGCGCGACGACCACCGTGCCGGCGGCGTAGCAGCCACGACCGTCCTGAGTCCACTGGATCTGGGCAACGGTGCCGGGTGCAACGGTCACACCGTCGATGTCCATGACGAGCAGATCTCCAGGGCAGCGCGACACCCTGCCCGTGAACGCCAGGCCTTCGTGAAACGACACGTGCACTTCCGGGACGTTCCACGGCAACGGCTGCTCATGAACCTGATCGACCTCGGCTCGTAGGAACCCCCAAGTCCGTGTCATCACCGTGGTCCTTTCGTTGGCAGCGGCTGATCCTGCTGGCCGCGATTTGATGTGGTGATCGCAAGGCTGAACCCTGCGGCGTACAGGTCACGTCTGCCTGACGCGGCATAAAACAGGTGGCCAGCGACCGATCGGGCGTTCGGCGACGACGTTCAGGGCGGCGGCCAGGCCCCTGGGCGGTGTCCCGTGTCGATTCGTTGTGGTGGGTCGGCCGGCGGGGTGTGGTGCGGCAGGTCGTTGGTGACTGCGGTCAAGGCCGGTCCTACGGCGCTGGTGAGCAGATGATGGCCGGTACGGCAGCAACATCGCCGTCCCGGCGCGACAACTGAACCTTTCCGGCCAGGTCATGACCAAAGTCCCGAACTACTCGAAAATGCCCTCCTGCCTTTGTGTCTGGCCGGATGGATTGCGATCTGGATCGGCACCGGCGCAGCGCAACTGAAACGCACCACCGCAGCCGGCGGGTCGCCGGCCTCGGCCTGGCACCAGGTTGGCTCGATGCCAAGCCCGGAGTACTCCATCGTCACCGACGTGAACTCACCCGTCAGCATCATCTCCACAGCGGTCATGGACAGCGTGAACCGCTGAGTTGACTGATCGGACAGCTGCGGTCCCGGTGACTGGTGACGATCACGAGGCCCGCAAAGTGATGCAGTGGCGGGAAGAACCGGACGGCCAGCGTGCTGTCTGACTGACGAATCCGATCGCGGCCGGCCGATGCGCAGATGGTCGATGACTCGGAACGGACCTGCTCAGCTCCGGCGGCGGGGTGACACATTTGTTGCCCCGGCACGTCGCCGAAGCCAGAAGCGGGGCGGCGGGGCGCAGCCCTCGCCGGGCGGGCCAAGCAGTCCTGGCTCGAGGCATACTACCGTCATCGGGTCGACATGTTTCTTCTGCTCGAGCAGCCGGTGGGGGGGGGCGGGGGGGGCGCCCCACCCGAACCCCCACGTTGGGCAAAGGCGCGGCGCCCGGCCCCCGGTACGGGAACAA
>NZ_JBEZXU010000133.1:0-9555 GCF_040638175.1 Actinoplanes sp. NPDC026670 | reverse complement strand
GCGTTCGATTCTGGCCCTGTCGTCTCACAACAACCGCTCTGGTTGGCGCGGGGGCGGGCGGTCGTTGCCCCCGGGCCCGGCCCCCCCCCCGCCGCCGGACGTCCTGCCGTTGGTCGGACACTCGGCGCCACCACCGCATGGTTCGGCGATACGTAGCCGAGTGTGAGCCAATTCCACCGCCCAGGGTCCACGGACCCGGACACGTCTCACCGGCGTCGGCCCGCGGATCCGCCGCGCGCGGGGTATTCGATGTAGTTCTTTCCGTGAGTCTGCGCCGCCCGGAGATCGGCCACGAGCTGCTCGAGATTGCGCGCCGCGTGCTGGAGGGCAGCGCTGGCCTGGCGGAGCTCGCCGTGCCGAGACGGTGCAGCCGCGCCGTACAACCAGCTGGCAAGGGCCTCCAGATCCTCCAGATGGCTGGCGAGTACCGGAGCCGCTCGGGCCGTCCAGCCGAAGCAGGCGTCCAGATCCGCCCGTAACTTCGCCAGGTTGCCGACGCTTGGCGCGGCCCGAAAGTTAGGATCTCGCGACGGACGAGCCCGAGGGAGCGAAGGCTCGGAAGGATCACCCTGTGTGGACATAAAGTCACGTTAAGTAGCTGGAGATCGACGCGTCCATGACGCCATGTCGATGGCAGAACTCCGCCATCGAACGCCTGAGCGACCGGACATTCGGAGGTGCGACGCGATGTTTCTGCGGATCGCCGTCGCAGACCCTCTACCCGTGTTCCGTTGGGGTGTGATGGCCATCCTCCGGGATGCCGGCTTCGAGACCGAGGCACCGGATGACCTGCTCGGCTGGGTGCGCGGTGAGGATTCGGCCGCGGTGCTCGTCACGGTACAGTCAGAGGCCGACTGGGAACTGCTCGAGACGTTGCACCATACGTCGTCTGCGATCGTTCTGGTCGCCCTTCTGGAGCAGGCCTCGGTGGCGGCCTCGGTGCGGGCGCTTCGCGCCGGAGCGTCCTGTGTGGTCCCGCGTGACACCAGCCCCTCTGCGCTTCGGGAAGCGTTCGGTGCGGCCGTACGGGGGCAGAGTCTCGTGCCGGTCGAGGTGCTGCGCGCGCTCTCCGCCCTCGCCGACGTGCCGCACCCGCCCGACCGGCCGTCACCGGAAGAGCGGAAGTGGCTACGCGAATTGGCGCGAGGCACAACGATCGGCCGGCTGGCGTCGGACGTAGGCTACTCCGAGCGGATGATGTTCCGGCTGCTGCGTGACCTGTACGCCCGGCTGGGTGCCGGCAACCGGACCGATGCGCTGATCAAAGCGCAGGCCCGGGGCTGGCTCTGAGCAGACGGCGTCACTCCAGCAAATCCCGCAACTGCGGCAGGGTCTCGTCGGATCGGCCGGCGACCAACGCGCCGAAAAGTTCGCGACGGCGGTGCCGGGGGCCAGGTTTGTCCGTCGGCCCGATCGCCCGCTGGAACGTCAGGAGGGCTGGCATCTCGCTCTGAGCCGGATCAAGGAGGGCCTGCCCGGCCAACGCCAGTCCGCGAACTTCGCGCACCAAGTAACGCGAAGGCTCTCGGATGAGCAGCTCACCTGCCCACTCGGCCGCATCGGTGAAGGCCCGGATCGCGCGTTCGTCGTCGGCGCCGGTACGCGTGAGGACAATCCCGAGCAGCACGGAGGCTTCAGCGGCACCGGCAGTGCCGGCGGGCAGCGACGCGGTGCTCGCCGCTGCCATCGCCTCCTCGACGTTCCCCTGACGCAGCCGAACGACAGCGAGGGTGATTTGGGCGAGTTGGCGCAGGTAGGGATCGCCGGCCTCGACACCCGCACGGCACGCCCGCTTGGCCGACGTCGCGGCCGCCTCCAGGTCACCGCGCCACCATTCGGTGCGGGCCAGCAGGTCATCGCAGCGCGCGACAAGCACCCGTCCCTTGTTCTCATGAGCCATCTCTCTGGCGCACACGAGAAGTTCCCGGCAGCGGCGGTACCCATCCAGTTCGTATGATGCGCAAGCCCGCGCGAAGAGTATGCGCGCTCCGAGTAACGGTTCGGCAGTGCCGACCCCCTCACATCGGGCGAGGTAGTCATCTGCCTCGTCGAGGTGATGCGTAGCGGAGTCGAACTCGGCGCTCTCCTGTGCACACAGAGCTAGTCCGAGATGGGCCTGGGCGACTGGGAAACCGGCGCCGCTCAGCCCGAGGACCTCCTGGTAACACCCGGCCGCGGACCTGACCGCGCCGAGGCGGAAGAGGTAGCGGGCCATCTGGAGCAGCAGGCTGAGTTGGGTCTCCGAGAAGCCGAGGGTGGCGTTGATATCGAGGGCCGCCTGGGTGAACTCGATTCCTGCCCTGAGGTTCCCCTGCTGTGCTAGGGCCCGCGCCAACAGCGACGTGTTGACAACCTGGTCGTACAGGTCGGTGAGCCCTTCCCGGGTCAACCGCCGCAACCAAGGAACCAGCATTCCTGTCTGGCCCCACTCCTTTAGACAGGAACGGTCCAGATCGCTCATGAGGTTCAGCGCATGCCCGGTATCGCCCGCGAGCACGTATAGATCGATGGCGTCCAGGTGGTCGCCGAGATCATCCAGTCTCTTTGGTTTGCGGCTTTCGGCTGCCTTCTCGAAGTAGGCGGCAGCCCGCTGGCGCAGTCCTGCCAACTCAGCGTCCGAAATCTCCGCAGTCAGGTGCTCTCCATCCGCGGGCGGCAATGCGTAGCGGTCCCGGCCGCGCCGAACGATTCGCCGCTTGTGCAGGCGAGCGAGCCCGGCACGGACCTCGTCCTCCGGTGCACCAGTTAGGGCACTCACCCCGGCTGCAAGCACGGGTCGGCCGAAGACCGCCAGCGTCGTCACGATCTGCCGATCGAGGCCGTTGAGGCTGTCCATCAGTTCGCTGCCGAGCAGCTCCGTGGCCGGGATCGAGGCAAGTCTGCGGACCGGTGCCAGCGATCCGGAGGCACGGATGCCGTAGATCAGCTCGGCCATCCGGGGATGGCCGTCGAGGGACCGCCACAGCTCCTCGGGCGACATCGTTCCCTGCAACACGGGCTGCTCCCCGTCCAAATAGGCCAGGAATCCGGCGAACGGCTCCCGAGCCAGCCCGCGCGGAACGTCCCGGCGCGACAGGTTCCCCTGCTGGAAAAGATCGGCCGTGACGAAGAGGATTCGCACCTGGTGACCCCGACGTCCGGCGAGCGCGGTGAGGAGGCCGTTCAGGACGGAGTCGCGGTGCAGGTGCTCGTCATCCTGCAGACGCTCGGCGTCGTCCACAATCACCAGCACACGGTCGGTGCCAAGGCAGCCAAGGATCTCGTCCAGCTTGAACACCGCGTTCGCTTCGGGAGTCGGTAGTTCCGCGCACAGACGATCCCGATCCCGGCCGTCGGTCACTGCTTCGGCCAAGCTCATCAGCACCGCGTTCGCTGTGACGCCCGGGAAGCCGTGCGCGGAGAGGTAAGCGACATGGTCACGGCGCGCAGCCTTGCGGGCGATCTGCGTGGCGATAGCCGTCTTGCCGATGCCAGCGACGCCGCTGAGCTCGGCCAGCACGGTTCCGGGGCGGTCGAGTACAGCCTCGATGTAGTCGACGATTTCCTCGCGACCGTGAATCGGACGGGGAACGAAGTCCGGAAGATCTGCCGGCGGCGGGCGGGTGACCTGGGCCACGAGCGATCCGACAAACTTCTTGACCCGCGCGTAAACAAGCTCTTTGCGATGCTGTGGCTTGCAGATGCCGCTGTGGTTGGCGTCGATGCCGATGGGCGGCACCCCGGGCAGGCCAGGATTGCCTGATGACGGTTGGACGACGAAGACGCCCTTCGTCGGGCGCCTCTCGAAGTAGACTTGGTGCTCAATCCCCGCCTGAACCGCCCAGTCCCGGTATTCATTGCCGAGGGCCAGAAGGGCCGAACTCTCCCGCCTGAGGTCCTCGACTGCCGGGGTCGTACGACCCAGGCGGCGAAAGGCGTCGAGCGCCGTCGCCAAGGATGATCCGTCATGCGGCGTCGCAAGAAAGACAACACCGACCGTAGTCGTCGCGAATGTGCGGAACTCAGTGCTGCCCCTGGCGGAATGCATGAGGATTTCTTTGACCAGCAAGCCGCCCATACTGTGCGCCACGAAACAGAGTGGCCGTTCACCTATGTCCTCGGTACCCAGCAGGGCGGCAATATTCATGGCGCGGTCCTTGATCGGCATGGAGTGACCGCGGTAGCGGACCTTCCATGCGTCGTAGTGGACTGCCCAGACCGCCACGTCCTCCAGTTCCTCGGCAAGCCAAGCCGGCCAGAACGGCTTCTCCTTGCTGCCGTTGGACCAGGTCTTCCGACCGTCCCCGTCCAGGCCGTGTATGAAGACCACGTCCAACACCGGGTCGGCGACCTCTCGGACGAGCTCGACTCTGCTCACACGGCCTCCAAGACCCGACAGCCATTGAGGAATGCCGAAACTCTAGCAACCTTGAGTCAGCGGTCAACCACTCTAGGTGATCATCACCGTGACGCGCCAACGCCACCAAACGAGGAAGTCCCGGACACCGCCGCCGGACGTCGGTCAGTTCCGGTAGCTGACCAGGACCACCAACTGGCCTGCCCTCGGCTGGGCCCACACGTAGACGAATCCGGGATCCAGGAGGGTCGGCCACTTGCGTTGCACCTCGGAGAGATTCATCGCCCGGGCCAGGTCCTCCGGTGACTGCCCGGCCTCCGGTGCGACCGTCACCTCCCACCAACATCCGCCGGAGCCGCATGCTCTGCCCTCCGCGACGATGCTCGCTCCGGCCGGCAGGTCCGGCATTCGCGAGGCCGGCGGCACGTCGTTTTCAGCGAGCCAGCTCATCATCCACAACACGCGCAGTGTCCACAGGCACGCCAGCACGACGACCGCACTCACGAGTGTGGTTCGGACGCTTCGCTTCATCGTGGTACGCGAGATCATCGTGCCAGCGTAGTGACGTCGGTTCTCGGGCCGCTCGCACCGCGAAGGCTCCGCCCGCGGCTACCATCCACGGGGTAACCGACGATCGCGACGGCAGCGGGGCTGACATGGCTGGCTACTCGGGCACGCCGCTGTATCGCAAGCTCGGCATCAAACCTGGTCACCGGGTCGCGCTGCTCGACGCGCCGGTGGGCTTCGCGGGTGCTCTCGACGGGCTGCCCGGCGGGGTCGTCGTCCGGCCCGGTCTGGCCGCTGACGCGCCGACCGACGTGATCGTGCTGTTCGTGACCGAACGGCAGGTGTTGCAGGCCCGCCTCGACGAGGTCAGGCGTGGCATGGCCCAGGACGGCGGATTCTGGGTGGCCTGGCCGAAACGGGCGTCGAAGGTGCCCACCGACGTCACCGAGGATGTCGTCCGTGACGTCGCCTTGCCGACCGGGCTGGTCGACAACAAGGTGTGTGCGATCGACGAGATCTGGTCGGGCCTGCGGCTGGTCATCCGCCGCGAGAACCGCATTCCGCCGAAGGGTTGACAGCCGCCCCGCGAAACCGATCCGATGGCCCGGTGAAAGCCGTCACCTACCACCGTTATGGCGGGCCGGACGTCCTGCAACTGGCGGAGGTGCCCACACCGGTCCCGGGTGATCAGGAGCTCCTGATCAGGGTCCGGGCGGCCGAGGCGACCAAGTCCGACTGCGAGCTGAGAAGCTTCCGGTACTCGGTCAATTGGTTCTGGCTTCCGCTGCGACTCGCGGTCGGTGTCATCCGGCCGCGGCGGCACATCCTCGGCATGTACTTCGCCGGTGAGGTGGTGTCGGCAGGCGGGCGGGTCACCGGCTTCGCCCCGGGCGACCAGATCTACGGCTGCACCGGGCTACGACTGGGCGCCTACGGTGAGTACATCGTTCTTCCGGGCGACGCCGCCATCAGCGCCAAACCGGGCAACATGACGTTCGCCGAGGCGGCCGCGGTCCCCCTGGGCGGGCTCAACGCCCTGCACTTCATGCGGCGCGCCGGGATCAAGCCGGGCGAGCAGGTGCTGATCAACGGGGCCGGCGGCAGTATCGGCGCCCACGCCGTGCAGATCGCCCGTGCGATGGGCGCGCAGGTCACCGCGGTCGACCACGGGATCAAGGAGGAGCTCGTCCGGCGCCTCGGGGCCGACCATTTCGTCGACTACACCGCCGATGACGTGACGACCGTGGACCGGAGTTTCGACGTCATCTTCGACATGGTCGCCGGGAGCCCGTACCGCAATCTGGTCGGAAAGCTCCGGCCGGGCGGACGTTATCTGCACGGCAATCCTCGCCTGTCGGTCCTGTTCCGGTCGGTGTCGACCAATTGGTTCACCGACAAGACCGCCATCGTCACGTTCGCGCCGGAATCGCGGGCGGATCTGGCGGCGCTCACCGAGATGATCGAAGCGGGTGAGATCCAGCCGATCGTCGACCGGGTCTACCCGATGACGGAGGTCCCGGACGCCCACCGCCGGGTCGAGACCGAGCAACGCCTGGGTGCGGTCGTGATCGCCATCGACGAGCGGGACGGGCGACAGCCGTAGGGCCGCCGGAAATACGTTTCTCCGATTGCGTGCGCTCCATAGGATCTCAGTGATCAAGGAGGATAACACGGTGGACGATTTCCAGCGGTTCGTGGCGGATGTGACTACCCGTCTGTCCGCTATGTCCAAGGGCGAGTTGTACGTGGTCGGCGACGGTCTCGACCGGGACTCGCTCTGGCTCACCTTTCTCGAATCCTTTCCGGCCGGCACCAATCTTCGGTTCCGGGAGCGGTCCGAATACGATTGCTCGACGTGCCGCGTGTTCGTCAAGAACTTCGGTAACGTCGTCGAGATTCACAACGGGCAGGTCCGTACCGTCTGGTCCGGGGTGTCGGTTTCCGACCCGGTCTTCTCGGTCGTCGCCGCGGCAATGGACGAATTCGTCGGCACGCTGCCGTTGTCCGGCATTTTCCGGTCGGCCGAGGCGCAGTACGGGACGAAGACCACCCGGGCGCTGCGCGACGGTCAGGTCGAGGTGTGGGACCACCTGCACGGCCGGGTGGAGAAGCGGCACCGCGTCCAGGACGTCGGCCCGGCGCGGGGCGCCTTCGACGCCGCGGTGCAGGTGTTCCAGCGTGGCCTGGCCGAGCTGACCCGGCACGCGCTGGACACCGTCGTCGGCCTCATCGACGACAACGCCCTCTACCGCGGCGAGGAGCACCGCCGGGCGGTGACCGAGTTCCGGTCGCTGCAGAACCAGTGGACGCAGGCGGCCGACGGGCGGGCTTTCGTGTTCGCCAACGCGACGAACCCGGCGGCCCGGTTCCGCAACACGGTGATCGGCACCCTCGTCCAGGATCTCTCCGCGGGCGTCGACCTGGAGCAGGCGGTCCGGTCGTTCGAGACGAAGGTGGCGCCGCAGAACTACCAGCGCCCCACCGCGCTGATCACCCCGTCCATGGTCAAGGCGGCCATGAAGACCATCGACGAGCTGGGCATCGAGGAGTCGTTGCAGCGCCGGTTCGCCAGGCTGTCCGACGTGTCGGTCAACAACGTGCTGTGGGTCGACAACGACACGCAGTCGCGGATGAAGGACGGCATCGAGGGGCTGCTCATGCAGGCGGCCACCACTGGCCCGGCGGGTGGGCGCCTGCGGGACGCGAAGCCGGAGGAGATTCCGGTGATCGCCTTCATGAAGGACGTCCTGCCCGGCGCCGCGTCCATCGACCTGTGGGTCGCCAACAGCCACGAGCCGCACTTCGTCAGCCTCACCACCGGCCGGAACCCGGCCGCTCCACGGTTGTTCACCTGGGACAACGACTTCGGCTGGTCGTACGGCGGCAACGTCACCGACTCGATCAAGGAGAAGGTCAAGCGGGCCGGCGGCAACGTCACCGGCAAGCTGCGGGTGAGCCTGTCCTGGTTCAACCACGACGACCTCGACCTGCATGTGTACGAGCCCGACGGCACCCACATCTGGTACAAGGACAAGCGCAACAAGCTGGACGTCGACATGAACGCGAGCGGGCCGTACTCCCGTGAGCCGGTGGAGAACGTCACCTGGTCCGGCAAGCTCCCCGACGGTGAGTACCGGATCGAGGTGAACCAGTTCCACAAGCGCGAGACCGCCCGGGTCGGCTTCGTGATCGAGACCGAGAGCAACGGGAGGATCGAGCACTACAGCCACGAGCGGGCGGTCGGCCAGAAGGAGACTGTCGAGGTCGGCCGGATGACGGTCGCCGGCGAGGTGATCACCGCGTTCCGGCCGGGTGCGGACATGCAATCGGGCAGCGCCGGCAAGGACCTGTGGGGCATCACCACCGAACAGTTCGTGCCGGTGTCGACCGTCATGTACTCGCCGAACTACTTCGACGACAACGAGGTCGGCAACCGCCATTACTTCTTCATGCTGAAAGGGTGCGTGAACGACCAGCCGACCCGGGGGATCTACAACGAATTCCTCCGCGGCGACCTGCACCCGCACCGCAAGGTGTTCGAGGTTCTCGGCGACCGCACCAAATGTGAGCCGTCCCCGGATCAGTTGTCCGGTCTCGGATTCAGCTCCACGGTCCGCAATTCGGTGGTCGCCAAGGTGACCATGACCGGCGGCCGGCGTCGCCTGCTCAGCATCCAGTTCTGAATTCCCTACCCGGACATCCGAGAGAGGACACCGTGACCATTTTCGAGAAGGCCACTCGGGAGAAGTTCCGCTACCCGTCGACCAAGGGTCTGCTGACGACGGAACAGCTGTGGGAGCTTCCGCTGACGGCCAAGGCCGGCTTCAGCCTCGATGACGTGGCCAAGGCCGTCAACGCCGAGCTCAAGGCCATCGACACCGAGTCGTTCGTGGCCACCGAGACCAATCCGGCCAAGGCGGCCCTGGAGACCAAGCTGGAAGTCGTCAAGCACGTCATCGCCGTACGGCTCGCGGAGGACCAGGCGGCGAAGGCGGTGGCGGCCAAGAAGCTGGAGAAGGAGAAGCTGCTGGCCGTCCTGGGCCGCAAGCAGGACGCGGTCCTGGAGAACCTGAGCGAGGAAGAGCTGCTGGCCCGGATCAACAACCTGTAGGCCGCGGTAGCCCGCCATGCTGATCCGATTCGTCGGCAGCATGGCGGTGGTCAACCGGCCGGGGTTCTGGCGCGCATCCGTCCGAACGCCGTGCCGGTGGCCGCGCCGCCGGTCGCGCCGATGATCCAGAAGACGGTCATGGCGACGAGGAACTCCGGGCGCAGCACGTCACCGACCGCCGACTGCCAGTCGGGCGGCACCGCGTCGCCCGTGCTGAGGTAGCCGGCCTGCCGGTTCGCCCAGGTCACGGCCTCGGGGATGCCGACAGCGAGCACAGCGACCATGGCGGCTGCCCCGGCCAGCGCCGAAGCTCGCATCGCCGACCCGAACGAACGGGTGCGGTACGCCGTGACAAGCGCGACGGCGAACAGCAGGGTCGTCGGGATGTACATCCAGAAGCCGAGGATGCCGCCTCGCCCGTGCTCCAGCGACCAGCGTGATGCGGCGAACGACCCGGCCGCCACGAGCAGCGCCACCCCGGCCGCCAGCGCCCAGGCGCCCTGCGGTGGGCCGGAGCGCAGCGCGGCCCAGGCGCCCCCGAGTAGGAACCGGCCGAGGTCCCCACGAACAGCCCGGCATCGGTGAGATCGACGCCACGTTC
>NZ_JBEZXU010000132.1:0-11015 GCF_040638175.1 Actinoplanes sp. NPDC026670 | reverse complement strand
CTGGCCGCGCTCCTCGGCGCGGTCCTGCTCGGCGCCACGTTCCTCGCCCTGCGCACCACCGGCCCGGTCCGCCGCCGGGCCCGCGACGTGGCCCGCCACACCGGCACGGCCGGGGCGGTCACCCTTCTCCTCATCGGCATCGGTACGGGCAGCCGCCTCACCCTGGCCGCCGCGGCTGTCGTCTTCGTGGCCGGGCTGCTGGCGCGGCGTACCCGCGAAGGGTTGTCGTTCGCCGCCGTCGCCCTGTCGGTGGCCGCGGCGGTGGCAGCGGTGTTCACCGCGCACGGCGACGTGGTCCTGCGCAGCACCCTCGACCCGGCCTGGTCGCTGACCCGCACCGGCGCGGCGGCCGGGCCGGAGGCGCTGCGCCTGATCACGATCGCCGGAGTGCTGATCCTGCCGGGGGTGCTGGTCTACCAGGCCTGGTCCTACTGGGTCTTCCGCCGCCGGGTCGCCAGCGAACGGGTCGCCTCATGACCACCGTGCCCATCCCTCCCGGCGCCGCCGATCACCCACCCGCCGCGCTCTTACGCGCCTGCGATGCCGGGAATGTCCCGTTCGCGGAGGATTCGCCCGCGTCCAGCTTTGTAGATCTTGCACGCTTCTCCACGCTGGCCGCGATCTTGCACGTTTTTTCACGTCTGAGCGTGGTTTATCGTGCAAGATCCACTGCGCCGGGGAGATCTTGCATCTTTCTTCCCGTTGGGGTATGGAAACGGCTGCAAGATCGGCGCGGGCCTGAAAAGTCGTGCAAGATCCACGGGCAACGAGCCGTCGGCGACGAGCCGTTGGCGACCGAACCATTGCCAACCGAACCGTCGGCGACCAAACCGTTGGCGACCGAGCCATCGGCAACCAAAACGTTGCCAACCGAACCGCTGCCAACCGAACCGTTGGCGACAGAACCGTCGGCGACCAAACCGTTGCCAACCGAACCGTTGGCGACGGAACCGTTGCCGATCGAACCATTGCCGGCCGAACCGTTGCCGACCGAACCGTTGCGGGTGGGGGCGTTGCGGCCGAGGAGACGTCATCCGTCTGAGGGCTGTCCTTCTCGAAGTGAGGTGGCTGCGCAGAAGACTCCGAACGGTGACATTCCGCGCAACGTCTCCGAGCCCCCTGGGGTCCGGCAACGGGGCGGCCGAGGGCCGGTTGATCCGCGGCTGCTGCGCCACGCGCGGGCCAGCCGCGGCGGGATCGCCCTGCTCAGCCTGATCGGATTCGGTCAAGCCCTGGCCACCATCATGATCGCGACGGCACTCTGCGCGATCGTCACTACGATGGCCGGCGGAACCGGCGCGCTGGCCGGCACCCCTCTGGACGGTCTCCTGCACACGTCACCGGACGGTCTCCTGCCCACGTCTCTGGACGGTTTCCTGACCACGTCGCTGGACGGTTTCCTGACCACGTCGCTGGACGGTTTCCTGACCACGTCGCTGGACGGTTTCCTGACCACGTCGACCGGCTTGGCGATCGGGCTGCTGGCGGCCGGGTTCGCCGGACGGGCCGCGCTCGCCTGGGCGGAACAGGTGACCGCCCAGCGAACCGCCGCCCGCGTCACCGACGAACTCCGGCAGTCCCTGCTGGACCGGGTGGTGCGGCGGGGCCCGGCATGGGTGGCCGCCTACGGTCCCGGCCGGCTCACCACGGTGCTCGGCACCGGCCTGGAAGCGCTGCGCCCGTGGTTCTCCGGCTACCTCCCGGCGCTCGTCCTCGGTGTGCTGCTCCCCCCGCTGGTCGTCGTGATCATGGCGGTGGTCGACCCGGCCTCGGCGATCGTCGCCCTGCTCACGATCCCGTTGCTCCCCCTGCTCGGCGCCCTGATCGGCTGGGCGACGAAGGCCCGCGCCGAACAACGCTGGGCCGCGGACTCCCGCTTGGCGGGCCACTTCCTCGACGTCGTGCGAGGCCTTCCCACGCTCCGGATGTACGGCCGGGCGCACCGCCAGATCGACGTCATCGCCGACCTGACCGACCGGCATCGGGCGGCCACCATGCGGGTGCTGCGGGTCGCGTTCCTGTCGTCGACCGCCCTCGACCTGGTCGGCACCCTCGCGGTAGGACTGATCGCGGTCCAGGCCGGACTCCGGGTGGCGGCCGGCTCGATGGAACTCGGCCCCGCCCTGCTGGTCATCCTCCTGGCCCCGGAGGCCTACCGTCCGCTCCGCGAGATGGCCGCCCGGTACCACGCCTCCACCGACGCCACCGCCGTGATAGCCGACGTGGACGAGATCCTCACCACCTCAGGCCCCTGGGACGTCATCGTGTCGTCGTCCGCGTTCGGTCACTCCAGTCCACGCGAACCGGGCGTGGCCGGGCGATCACCGCGGAGCACCGTGGCCACACCGCTCTTCGGGCGCGCCGCGTCCGGCCGATGGGGAGTGCGGGCGGCCGGTGTCCGAGCCCGGTACCCCGGCGCCTTCGAGGACGCGCTCGACCTGCCGGAGCTGACCGTCCGGGCCGGTGAACTGGTCGCGTTGCGCGGAGTCTCCGGCGCCGGGAAGACCACGGCCCTGCGGGTCCTGGCCGGACTGCACCCGGCGGAATCCGGCGCGGTCGCCGTCGGCCGCATGTTCCACCTGCCACAACGCCCGGCCCTGCCACACGCTCGAACGGTGGCCGAAGCGTTCCCGCCGGGCACCTCCCCGGCCGAGGTGCGCAACGCCCTGCTGGTCACCGGGTTGACCGGCGAACTCACCGACGAGACCGCGCTCGGCGAGCAGGCGGCCGGCATCTCCGCCGGCCAGCGCCAGCGCCTGGCCCTGGCCGTCCTGCTGCACCGGGCTGCCCATGCCGTCACCGCCGACCGCGCCCGGGGCGCCGGCCCGGTGGTCACCCTGCTCCTCGACGAACCGACCGCCCACCTGGACAGCACCGCCGAACAGCTGGTCATCAGCCGTCTGCACGATCTGGTGGCCCAGGGTTGCGCAGTCCTGGTGGTAGCCCACCGCCCAGCCCTGCTCGCCGCGGCCGACCGCATCGTCACCCTGCACCCGCCGGCCGGAACAGTCCTCTCCCGAGCAACGCCGGCCGCCGGCCACCCGGGCCCTCGGGAACTCTCGTCCCGGTCAGCCCACCCCACCCCGGAGAAGGCCCTCGCCTGCCCTGACCTCGAGACGACGCAGCCCTCGGTGCCATCCAGCCGAGAAAACGCGACTGGCCCTGACCACTGCGAAAGGACGCCCGAAACAACGGAGACGACCGGCCGGGAGGACGCGGCCGGCTCCGACGACTGCGAAAGGGCGCCCGAAACCACGGAGACGGCCAGCCGAGAGCACGCGGCTGGCTCTGACCGCTGTGACGAGGTGCCCGAGACAGCGGTGACGGCCGGCTGGTGGCGGCGGCTCTGGGTGGCCGCCGGACTCGGGGCCGGGTCGTCGATCGCCGGGATCGTGCTCACCGGGGCGGCTGCCTGGCTGCTCGTCCGGGCGTCTTCGTTGCCGCCGGTGCTCAGTCTGTCGGCGGCGGTCGTGCTGGTGCGGGGCAGTGCCGTCGCCCGGCCGCTGCTGCGGTATCTGGAACGGCTCGTGTCGCACGAGGTGGCGTTCGGGCGGCTGGGGCAACGGCGGGCCGCGGTGTTCGCGCGGTTGATCCCGCATGTGCCGGGGCCGCGGCTGCACCGGCGCGGGGATCTGCTCACCCGGCTGGTCGACGATGTGGACGCGACCACCGACGGGCTGTTGCGGGGGCGGCTTCCGGTCGTCGCGGCGGCGGTCACGGCAGCGGCCGGGCTCGTGGTGCTGGCCGGCGTGGCGTGGGAGGCGGCGGTTCCGGTGGCGGTCGGGCTGCTGGTCGCGGGGGTGCTCGCCCCGGCGGTCGCCGGGCGGCTGGCGGATCGGCAGGAAGCGGTGACCGGCGCCGCCCGGGCTGCTCTGCGGGACGCCGTCGTCGAAACCGTGGACGGGGTCGAGGAACTCGGGGGCGGCGGCGGTCGTCTGGACGTACCGAAGAAGAGAAGTTCAACCCTCGCCGATCTGGAGGCGCGTGCGGCGCGGGAGGCCGGATTCGCCGCGGCCGTCGCCCACGCCGGGTGGGGCGCGGCGGCCGTCGGGGTCGCGGTGGTCCTCGCGCGCGGCGGGCTCGTCGCCGAATGGAGCGCGGTGGTGCTGCTCGGTGTGATCGTCCTCGGTGAGGCCGTGGTGTCACTTCCCGAGGCGGCGATCGCGCGCCGCCGGGCCGCGGGTGCCGGACGTCGCGTAGCCGCCCTGATCGAAAACGGTCCAGCTCCTTGTGCGGAGGACACCGGCGCGAACCGACGCGGCACCGGCGCAGCAGAGGACGCCGGCGTGAGCCAGGACAGCACCGGCGCAGCGGAGAACACGGCGGGGCCCGGTGGGGCGGTTCGGCTCGAAGGGCTGGTGGCCGGGTGGGTTCCGGGGCGGGCGCCGGTGCTGGACGGGGTGACGCTGGAACTGGCGGCCGGGTCGCGGACGGCGATCATGGGGCGGTCCGGGTGCGGGAAGTCGACCCTCGGGGCCGTGCTCGCCGGGCTGCTGACCCCCCAGGCCGGCACGGTGCGGGTCAGCGGCACCGCGGTGCTCGTCGGGGAGGAGACCGGGCACGTGTTCGCGTCGACCGTACGAGAGAATCTTCGCCTTGCCTCGCCGGCCGCGACCGATGAGCAGCTCCGGGCGGTCCTGGCGCGGGCCGGTCTCGGGTGGATGGATCTCGATTCCTGGCTCGGCGCCGGTGGCGGCACGATCTCCGGTGGGCAGCGGCGGCGGCTGGCGACCGCGCGGGCGCTGCTGGCCGATCCGGCGCTGCTGATCCTGGACGAGCCGACCGAGGGGATCGACGAGGCGGGCGCGCGGGATCTGATGGCGGATCTGCTGGATGCGGCGGCGGGCCGGACCGTGCTGGTGCTCGCGCACCGTACCGAGGGGCTCGACCTCGTCGACCGCGTTCTGGAGCTCGACCCGAACGGCCTCAAAGTGAAGAATGTCGGATTGGACCGATCGGTCCTTTAAAGTGGGTTGCATGGCACGGACGCCGGCACCCGGCACACGGGACACCATTCTGACGGCGGCCGCCGGGCTCTTCTACGAGTTCGGCGTCCGCGCCGTCGGCATGGCCCAGGTCGTCGAGGCGGCCGGCTGCGGGAAGAACCTGCTGTACAAGCATTTTCCCAGCAAAGCGGACCTGGCGGCGGCATATCTCACCCTTGCCCGCCACGAACGCGAGCGCGCTGCCACCGAAGCCCTGCGCTGGTCCGCGGACCCGGCCGACCGCCTGATCGCCCTGGTCACCGAGATCGCCGACAGCGTCCGCCGGCCCGGCTACCGGGGCTGTGCCTTCCGCAACTACCTGACCGAATTTCCCGGCGAAACCGACGAACCGGCCCGCGTCGCCCAGTCCTACCTGACCGACAGCCGCGCCCAGATGGACCACCTCGTCCTCGGCGCGGGCGGCGACGAACTCCTCGCCGACCGAATCTGGCTCGTCGTGAACGGCCTCTACGCGGCGAGTCCGGCGGGTGCGCCGGTCGCGGTCGCTTGGATAACCGAGATGGTACGGCCATCAGCAGCACCGTGATTCACACCGCGACGCAGGCGGCCCGTCCCGGCCGACCCGCGACCGCCGGGCTGAAGCCGCACGCCGACGCGCAAACACTCACGGCCGCTCAGGCTGGGGACATCACCTCGTAGAGGTTGCCCGCCTCGTCCCGGAAGTACAGGCCACGGGGGCACAGCGGGTGGTCGATGCGGCCGTTGTCCGGCTCGCCCGGCTCGCTGCCGTACGGGATGCCGCCGGACCGCAGGCGGGACAGGATGCCGTCGAAGGTGGACGGGTCGACGTCGAACGCCAGGTGCACCGCGGACGGGTCGGCGACCGTCATGAAGTCGAGGGTCAGTTCGCCGTTGACCCGGACCGGGGCGAAGTGGCGCTCGGCCCCACGGTAGGTCAGGCCCATCACGCCGGCGAAGAACCGGGCGGCCGTCTCGTTGTCGACGGCGGGGACGATCGTGTGGTTCAGCGTGATGGTCATGACGGGCCTCCCGGGGTGATCACTCCGTGCAGGAAGATGTCGACGAGCGTCTCGATGGGCGTGTCCGCGGCCGGGGCTCCGCGACGACTGAACAGCATGCTCAGGAAGACCGCGGCGAGCTGCTCGATCGGCAGGCGCAGGGCGGCCCGGTCGGGTTCGAGGAGACGGACCACCGCTTGCAGAGTGCGCTCGGAGGCCTCCTCCCGGGACGCGAACAGGCCCCGATCAGCCCCGGGCGCTGGGCCGCCGGACGGGCCGGACGCGGGACCGCCGGACGGGCCGGACGCGGGACCGCCGGACGGGCCGGACGCGGGACCGCCGGGTGGGCCGGACGCGGGGCCGCCGGGTGGGGCGGGTGCGGGGCGGGCGCGGTCGGCGCGGCGGCCGGTGGCGTGGACCGCGGCGATCACCGTGCCCATCCGGTGCAGGTAGGCCTGGAGGGTGGCGGCGGCCTCGCCGAGCCGGGCGGCGAGTGGCTGGTCGAGCGGGACGGCGTCGAGCTCGGCGAGCACGTGGTCGTTGCGGAGGGCGGCCGCCACGCAGGCGTCCAGCAACTCGTCCTTGTCGGTGAAGACGCGGAAGATCGTGGCCTCGCCGATGCCGGCGGCCTTCGCGATCTGCGCGGTGCCGACCGCGGCGCCCTGCTCGACCAGCAACGGCAGGGCCGCGGCCACGATCATCTCCCGTCGCGCCTCGGGGCTCATTCCCGGCGCTCTCCGCCGGGCCGGTGTCTCTGTCATACTTCCAAGCTACGGAGTGAGTACTCACTCCGTCAAGAGTCAACGGAAGACGATCAACGGAAGGAGGCGGGAAATCGGGTGCGTCCGGAGCGGCGGGGGCGGAAGACTTCGGCGGGTCGGGACGGGAGTCGGTGTGCGTACATTTGCGGAGCTTTTGAATGAAGGTTTGAAAGCGGACGTCGGCGGGTGGGGCTTCGGATGGCTGGACGGGCGGGCCACCGAGGAACGGCCGCCCTGGGGTTATGCGCGGCTGCTCGCCGAACGCCTGAAACGGGCCGGATCGGCGCTCGACCTCGACACCGGCGGCGGGGAGATCATCGGGGAGATGCCGGTGCTGCCGCCGCGGATGGCGGTCACCGAGGGCTGGCCGCCGAACGCCGAACGGGCGCGGCAGCTGCTCGAACCCCGTGGCGCCGAGATCGCCGAGGCCGGGCCGGGCGCCCGGCTGCCGTTCGAGGATGACACGTTCGAGCTGGTCAGCAGCCGGCATCCGGTGCGGCCGGACTTCGCCGAGATCGCGCGGGTGCTGAAACCGGGCGGCACCTACTTCGCGCAGCACGTCGGGCCGGGGTCGGCGTTCGAGCTGATCGAATGGTTCCTCGGGCCGCAGTCGCGGGCCGGCCGCGATCCGGAGCGGGAGGCGGACCAGGCCCGGGCGGCCGGGCTCGACGTCGTGGACCTGCGGACCGCCCGGTGCCGGATGGAGTTCCATGACGTCGGGGCGGTCGTCTGGATCCTGCGGAAATGCGTGTGGTGGGTGCCGGATTTCGGCGTGGACCGCTATCGGGAGCCGCTGCTCCGGATGGACGCGCACCTCCGGGAGCACGGCGTGTTCACGGCGCACTCGACGCGGACCCTGATCGAGGCGACGTACCGTGGCGGCCATGTCGATGCATGCGATCGAGGACATGGTGCAGGGCGCGGTGGAGGTCCTCGACAGGCACTTCCCGGCCGATGACGAGCGGATCCGGGACTGGTTCGTGGCGCTGTACGCGTTCCAGTTCGACTACGACTGCTCGCTGACGCAGCACCGGGTGCTGGACATCCTGCTGCGGCGCGGGCACACCCTGCGGTTCCCGGTCAGCGAGCACCCGGACCACGCCGAGCGGCGGGAGTTCTTCGAGGGGATCTCCGAGTTCACCACGCTGCGCGAGTTCGGCGAGGACGAGGAGGTGTTCGCCGGCGAACTGGAGGACGGCTACGTCGATCCGCCATGGCTGTACTGCGAGGCGGGCACCGCCCTGTGGCGCCGGATGACCGGCCCGGACCGGGTCGAGCCGCGCACGGTCCGGCTGCTGGACGTGGTGGTGGCGGTGGCGCAGGCCGCGGAGAGCGCCGGCGACGTGGAGCTGATCGCCCTCTGGTGGGCGCTCGGCCACGAGGCGCTGGTCGGCGGCTGCCCACTGTCCGCCGAGGAACTCGCCGAGACTCCCGGGGTCGAAGAGCTTCGGGCGATCGTACGGCGGACCGGCGCCCACGAGGCGAAGCTCTGGTACGACCTCCGCCCCGACGACGAGTCCCTGGACAGCCTGGGCGACGAGCTGATGACCTGGTGGTATCGCCTGGACTGACCGACAGGTCGTCGAGCGGCTCGACGGGACGACAGCGCAGCTCTCCGGCGGCGCCACCGTCGAGGCCGACCTGGTCGTCGGCGCGGACGGGCTGCACTCGGGGGTGCGGGCGCTCGCCTTCGGACCGGAGCGCAACTATCGCCGGTTCCTCGGCGCCTACCTGGCCGTCTACACGCTGCCCGACGTGCTCGGCACCGGGCCGACGGTCGCCGCGTTCACCGCTCCCGGGCTGGCCGCCACTGTCTACCCGACACTCACCTCCGGACTGTCACGGGCGCTTTTTCTCGTACGTACCGCCGAGGAATTCGACAATCGCGGCCCGGACCTGCTCGCGGACCTGGTGGGAGATCGGCTCGGGCCGCGCGTCGGCGCGGTCCTCGGGCACGCCGCGGCGGCCCGCGACTTCTATCTCGACGACATCTCGCAGATCCGGATGGACAGCTGGTCCCGCGGCGCGGTCACCCTCGCCGGCGACGCCGGATACGGGCCCGGCCCGGCGGTCGGCGGCGGCACCAGCCTGGCCGCCGCCGGCGCATTCGTGCTGGCCGACGAGCTGCGCGACGTCACCGTCGGCGAGATTCCACAAGCCTTGCAGCGGTACGGGGAACGGCTCGCCGGCCCGGTTCGGCACAGCCGGGACGTCGGGCCGAAGGTGCTCGACGCGATCGTGCCGCGCAGCCCGGCCCAGATCTGGGCGACCGCGCAGGTGATGCGGCTGCTCCCCCGCCTGCCGGCCCCGGCCCGCCGGCGGCTCACCTCGTTCGGCGGCGGCGCCACGAAGATGCTCGACGGCCTGGAGCTGGGTTAGCGCCGGATCCCTACGCTGGGCGGCATGCGGCTGGCCGAATGGAGCGACACCGGCTACCGGACGTCGGTGCGGGTCTTCCAGCGTCCGGCGGGCGGCCTGCGATGGGTGGTCATCCCGACGATCCACCTGGGTCATCCCGACTACTACTGGGCGATCTGGCAGCGGCTGCGGTCCTGCCAGGCCGTCATCGCCGAACAGTACGACGGGCCCAGCTCGACCGGTTACGCCTACGTGGCCGCGATGCGCCTGGCCCGGCAGCGCGCCGCCCGTGATCTGGTGCACCAGGACATCGACTACGGCGCGCTCGGCGTACCGATCATCTTCCCGGACGCGCACACCGCCCCGCCGCCGGAGGAGGACCGCCGGATGCCCGACGTCGGCTGGGCCGACGTGATCGTGCAGACGCCGGGCCTGGCGCTGCAGATGGCACTCTCCGGCCGCGACGACTGGATCGTCCGGAGCAGCCTGAACATCGACGACACCACCGACTTCGGGCTGATGCCCGGCGAGGAGCTCGGCCCGGACGGGCTGACCGAACGGAACCGGCTGCTGCTCGGCGCGATCCGGGAGATCGACGGCGAGTTCGGTGCCGAGGACGCCGAGATGGCGATCGTGTTCGGGGCCGGGCACATGCCGGTCGTGGTGCGCGAACTGACCGCGGCGCTCGGGCACGTGGCGGTGGCCGAGGAGCCGTGGCTCACCGCCATCGACTTCGACGAGCCGCCCTACCTGCGGAAACCGTCGCTGGACGGGTGGATGGACTGGTAGGCCTTCACCTGCTCGAGCTGGTAGAGCGCGGCGGCGGTCTTCCGGGCGGTGTCCTCGCGGATCTTACGACGCGAGTACGGCCCCCAGAACGCCAGGAACCCGCCCGCGAAGATCATCATGACGCCGCTCATCATCAGCATGCCGGAGATCAGGAACCACAGTCCCGCCCCGATCATGAAGACGCCGGTCGCGGTGATCAGCACCGCCATCAGGTTGTGCAGGAACCGCACCTGCGGCGAGTTGTGCACCTCGATGTTGTGGCGCATCAGCGCCTCCACCGGGTTGTCGGGCCTCGGCTCGTATTCTGTTCCGCTCACGTCGCCGATCATCGGGACCGGCCTTTGGGTCCGCTGTTGGTGGGGATGCCGAGCTCCCGCATCCGCCCCTCGTAGCGGCGCCGCTGCCGGGCCGCCTCCCCGTGCCGGCCGGCCGCAGTCAGCTCGGTGACCAGGCGCAACGCGACATCCTCGTCGTACGGGTCGTCGGCCAGCAGCCGTGACCAGGCGCACGCCGCGCTGTCCAGATCACCGGCGGCCACGTGCACACCGCCGAGCGCGCGCATCACCGCCAGGCGGGCCAGCCGTACCTCGGCCCGCAGTGGCCCGGCGTCCTCGAAGTCCGGCTCGTCGGCCAGCACCTCCCCGGTGTACGCGCTGTCGGCCGCCGACAACAGCATCCGCGCCTCCTCGGGGCGGCCCTCCCGGGCGGCGGCCGTGCCCGCGTACGCCAGCTGCAGGAACGCGTCCACGTCGACGGCCAGGGTGTGCCCGTCGTAGGCGAGCCCACCGGCGCCCGCGGTCACGTAGTGGTCGGCCGGGCGTCCACGGTCCGGGTCGAGGACGCCGCGCAGCACCGACAGGGTGATCGACAGGCGGTTGGCCACCTTGGGCTCGCCGGGCCACAGCGCCTCGCCGAGCGCATCCCTGGTGATCGGGCGGCCCCGCCTCACGATCAGCAGTTTGAGCAGGTCGCGGGCCTTACGGCTCTGCCAGGCGGCGACCGGCACCGGGTCGTCGCCGTGCAGCACCGCGAACGAGCCCAGCATCCGTACCGTGACCGGCGGCCGGGCCCGGTCGCCGGCCAGCGACCGGGTGCCGGAGGCCGGGTCGGCGCCCAGCGCCCGCCGACGGGGTTCGGCCACC
>NZ_JBEZXU010000131.1:0-11372 GCF_040638175.1 Actinoplanes sp. NPDC026670 | reverse complement strand
CCCAGTTACCACGCTGACTCGCCGTCAACTCCACACGATCAAAAGCCGTCAACGGAAGCACACCCACTTCTCTTGAGACCAGACCGAGCCAACCGAGGCAACGATCGCTACAACCTCAACGAAGGGTAGGCTAACCTTGCACGGTGCCACCACCCATCCCGCCTCCCGAGCGAGGAGACGCGTCCATCAGGTACGACATCCGCCCCTCGACGACGGCCTGTCCATGTTCGATCCCGGACGGGTCGTTCCATCTCTCCGGAGTCCGGCCATGAGGGACACTTCGCACTCCGACCCGTCGGGGCTGGGCCGGGGACCTCTGACCCGCTGGTTGCCTGTGCTCTGGCAGGCGCCCACCGATCCACCCGAGGTCCAGCCGTTCGAGGTCGGCCCGGGGACCACATCCGGTCGATTCCTGTTGCGGGTGATCCTCTCGGTGCGGCGGGTCTCCGTTCCGGCGGCGCTGGCCGCGATCGTCTGGCAGGTGGGCGAGGCAGCGGTCCCGGTGGTGACGGGCCTCGCGATCGACCGTGCGCTGGCGACCGGGGATGCGGGGCAGCTGGCGCTGTGGCTCGGCGCGCTGGTGGCCGCGTATGTCGGGTTGACGGTGGCGGCGAAATTCGCCACCCAGCTGACCGCGTATGCGATTCAGCTGCTGCAGCACCGCCTCCGGAGCACCCTCTCGACCCGTGTGCTGCATCCGGTCGGCGGCAGTGTCCACGCGCCGGGCGGCGGCGTCGTCTCGTTGATGACCAACGACGTCGCCCGCCTGGCGAACGGGGTTCAGCTCGTGATCATGCCGATCGCGAGGATCACGACCATCGGATTCATCGCGGTGTCGCTGCTGACGACACATTGGCTGCTCGGGCTTGCGGTGCTGGTGGGGGCGCCGGCGGCGGTGTGGTTGATGGGCGTCCTCAGCGAGCGGCTGTCCCGGGACACCCGTGAGTACCAGGGGCTGCTGGCCACCACGGTCGGACTGGCCACGGATGTCGTGGCCGGCTATCGGGTGGTCAAGGGGATACGCGCCGAGACCGAGGCGACCAGAAGGTACCGGCAGGCAAGCCAGGAGACGCTGGTCGGCGCCAAGCGCAATGCGGGACTACTGGGACGGTTCCTGATGGGCTCCGGTGTGGTCACCGGCACCTTCGTCGCAGCGGTCATGGGGCTGGCGGGCTGGTTCGCCGTGGACGGACAGCTCAGCATCGGCGAGCTGATCGCCGCTGTCGGCCTTGCTCAGGCCCTGCTGCCGCAGATCCAGTCGATCGCGAACGATTCCATCCCCAACCTCGCCGGCGCCCGCGCCTCGTCCGCGCGCATCCTCGACGCGCTGGAGACCGACGGTGCTGTGATACCCGAGCCGGTCGACGCGGCGCGGCCGCCGGCTGAGCAGTTGCCAGGGCTGGAGCAGGTGCCGGTGCTGGAGGTGTCCACGCTCAGCACGACGATCCGGGTGGAGCCCGGCGAACTCGTGGGAGTGCGCACCGACGACCTGACCGCCGCACGCATCACGGAGGCTCTGCTGGATCCGCGTGGGCCCGGCAACGAGGTCGCGGTACAGCTGGACGGGATCGCCGCGCGGGACTTGACCGCACAGGAGTACCGCTCCCGGGTCACGTTCACGCCGCACCGGGTCATGCTGTTCAGCGGGACGATCCGCGACAATCTCACCGCCACCGCGGCCACACCCGAGCTCGTGACGGCTGCGGTGCGGGCTGCGGCATGCGACGATTTCGCCGCCGATCTCGACCTCCCGCTCGGCGCCGACGGCAACCGCCTCTCCGGCGGCCAGCTCCAGCGTCTTGCGCTCGCCCGCGCTCTGGCCGGCGACGCGCCGGTGCTCGTGCTGCACGACCCGACCACGGCGGTCGACCCGGTCACCGAGCACACCATCGCGGAACGGCTGCGCGACGTCCGCGCAGGCCGGTCGACCCTGCTGATCACCTCGTCTCCCGCGTTGCTGGGCAGCTGCGACCGCGTCGTCGACCTGCTCGAGGACGCACTGGCGCCGGTAAGGACAACCTTGTGAGCGCGACATCCACGGCCAACGAGCATGCGCTGCCGATCGCGGGCGGCCGGGAGACGGCCAAGGAGGTGTGGCGGCTCAGCCGCGGGCATCGGCTCCGGCTCGCCACGGTCGGCGTGCTGGGGATCGTCAGCACCGCCATCAACGTGATCCCGCCGGTGATCGTCGGGTTTCTCGTCGACCGGGTGCAGGCGGGCACCGCTGACGTCGGCACCGTCCTGACGGTCACGGCCGTCATGGCGCTCTCGGCAGTTCTCGGTGCGGCCGGCACCGCGGTGACGATCGTGCTCGCCACCCGCGTCTACCACACCATCCTCGCCGGACTGCGCGAACAGCTCGTGGGCCGCGCCATGACACTCCCGCAGCATCTCGTCGAACGCGCCGGGACCGGCGATCTGATCTCTCGGACCAGCGACGACGTCACCGCCGTGGCCGATGCCGCTCCCGCGGTGATCCCCGCGCTCACCGTCACCGCGTTCACCATCGTGGTATCGCTGGGCGGGCTTGCCGCACTGGAATGGCAGTACGCCGCCGCGTTCGCCGTCGTGCTGCCCGTCTATGTGCTCGTCATGCGCTGGTACCTCCGCATCGGCCCGCGGGTGTACGGCGCCGAACGTGCCGCGATGAGCGCCCGCGCGCAGCAGATCCTCGAGTCCCAGCGCGGCTACGCCACCGTACTCGGGCTCGGTCTGACCGATCAGCGGCATCACAGTGTGATGACCGCGTCCTGGGGTGTCGCGGTGTGGACGCTTCGCGCGCGCACCGTGCAGGCCATGCTCAGCATCCGCCTGAACCTCGGCGAATGTCTGAGCCTGGCCACCGTCCTCGCCGTCGGCTTCGCGCTGATCGACGCGGGCGCGTCCACCGTCGGTGGCGCCACCGCGGCGACGTTGCTCGTCCTGCGCCTGCTCGGACCGATCAACGAGCTGGTGTTCGTCGTCGACGACCTCCAGTCGGCTCTGGCATCGCTAAGCCGCATGATCGGGGTGGCCACCATCCCGGACGAGGACGGCGAGCCGACCGCGACAGCGGACACCGACGTCGCCGTGCGGCTCGAGAGCGTCGCATTCCGGTACGGCGAGGGCCCCCGCGTGTTCGACGACCTCACCCTCGACATCCCCGCCGGTCAGCGCATCGCTGTGGTCGGCGCCTCCGGGGCCGGGAAGACGACGCTCGCCGCCGTCATCGCCGGCATCCATCTGCCCGACGCGGGGACGGTGGCCCGGCCCGGCCGTACGACGTTGATCACCCAAGAGACGCACGTGTTCGCCGGCACCCTGCGCGACAATTTCACGCTCGCCGCCCCTGGGGCCGCCGACCACGACATCCACGCAGCGCTGGACGCCACCGGGGCAGCCGGTCTGCTCGATCTGCTGCCGGACGGTCTCGACACGATGATCGGCACCGGCGGACATCCGCTCACCGATGCACAGGCTCAACAGCTCGCCCTCGCCCGGCTGCTGCTCGCCGACCCGGAACTGGCGATCCTCGACGAGGCCACCGCCGAGGCGGGCTCCACCCACGCCGGGTTGCTGGACCGCGCCGCCGAGGCGACTCTGCGTGGGCGCACCGGGTTGGTGATCGCGCATCGTCTCTCCCAAGCTGCGGCGTGTGACCGGATCGTCGTCATGGAGCAGGGCCGGATCATCGAGATCGGAACGCACGACGAACTGGTCGCCGCGGGTGGCGTGTACGGCGGGCTGTGGAGCGCGTGGACGGCCGGACGAAGCATCAACAACAAGGTAGAAAGGACTGGAGCATGACGGGAAGCGTTGTCGGCACGCCGGACAACACGGCGGTGCGGACCGCATTGTGGCGCGCCTTGCACACCCTGGTCGACGAGCCGCCGCACGTCCTCGAGGACGTGCTGGGCGCCCGGCTGGCACAGGACGACGACGGATGGCGCGAGCGCGGAGACATGGTCCCCGGCGACTCACGGGGAAAACGCGCCACGATCGTCGGGCGGGCACGTTTGACCGAGGAGCTGGTGGCGCAGGCCGCGAGCCGCGGAGTGGATCAGTATGTGATCCTGGGCGCGGGCCTGGACACGTACGCCCAACGTCATCCCGATGCCGGTTCGACCATGACCGTCTTCGAGATCGACCAGCCGGAGACGCAGGGGTGGAAGCGGAACCGGCTGATCGAACTCGGATATGACATCCCGGATTGGCTGCGCCTGGTTCCGGTCGACTTCGAAGCGAACGACGACTGGTGGGATCGGTTGCAGGCGGCGGGATTCGATGCCTCGCGTCCCGCCGTGGTGTCCTGGCTGGGAGTCACCATGTATCTGACCGAGCAGGCCACAGCGGCGACCCTCAAGCGGGTGGCGAGTCTGCCGGCCGGCTCGTCGCTGATCCTCACGTTCTTCCGTCATCTCGAAGATCTCGCGCCCGAGGACGTGCAGATTCGGCGTGCCTCCCGGGAGGGTGCCCGGCGGGCCGGTACGCCGTTCATCGGCTTCTACACTCCCGCCCAGATCATCGAGCTGGCGCGACAGGCAGGTTTCGCCGATGCCGAACATGTCTCGGCAGCCGACCTGACCGATCGCTACTTCGCGGGCCGGACCGACGGCCTGCGACCGTACAGCGGCGAGGAAGCCCTGATCGCCACCGTCTGACACGGCCGGCCGGAAATGTCAAAAGAAGTTGGCAAGCAATGAACGAGGAGTCCTGATGAGTCTGAGCACCGAACAGTTGATCGCCGACGTCGCCGACGTGTTGTTCCTCGAACCCGCGGACATCGACTACGAGTTGAGCCTCCGCGACCAGGGGATGGACTCGGTGCGTCTCATGGACCTGGTGGAGCGGTGGCGCACCGCGGGCGTGGACCGGATCGACTTCATCACCCTGGCCGAGGATTCGAGGCTCGGTCACTGGATCGAGGTCATCGAGAAGCTCCAGGCCGGTGAGGAAGTAGCTTCTTGACCCAACGGTAGGGCGGCCGCCGGGTTCGTCGTGGACGACCCGGCCGGACTGCTCGCAGCCGACGACCTCAGATCACGGTGCGAGCACTCGCAACGTGTTGCCCCACCCGACGAGCGACGTCTGGATCACCTTCAGGCCGGCGCCGGTGATGACCGCCTCGAGCTCCTCCTCGGTGCGGTATCCCGATCCGTGCAGCGTCAACTGCAGGATGTCCCGCTCGGCGTCATGTTCGTCCAGCTCGTCGGGATCGAAGACGTCCTCCACCAACAGCACCCGGCCGCCAGGGCTCAGGCTCGCAGCGGCCCGCTGAAGAATGAGCCTCGCCTCCGCGTCCCGATGCTGCCCGAGCGTGTCGATGATGAGCACGGCGTCCGCAGGTTCGGTCTTCTCGAACACCGACTGCTCGACGATGCGAATCCGGTCGCGTCGCGTCGCATCCGCGATGCTGGTCGGGATGTCCCGGCGGAACCAGTCGGCGGCGGTGGGGAGCGCCACGATGGTCACCGTCGCCTCCGGATGCCCCGCCGTGAGGTAGTCGGCGTGGACCGCCGCGCCGGCCGCGTGGACGACGATCGTGCCGACGCCGGCGAGCACGGGTGACTTCGCGAGCGGCTCGGCGAGCACCTGCACGAACCGGGACTTGTTCTCCAGCCGTTTGTGCTCGAAGGTCACATCGCTGCGGAGGGCGTCCCAGTCCTTGCCGGTCACCGACGCCAGCACCGGCTGATCGTGGCGGACCGCCGTTTCCAGGCCGTGGAAGGCCTGCGACATGCGGAACTCGACCCCGCCGGAAGTCAGGTGATCGAGTACGGACTCGCTGGTCAGGAACTCGCCGGTCTCAGTGAGGCGGTATTCGTCGCCGGTCTTCTCCAAGAGTTCGATCGCCTGCAGGTACCGCAGGAATTTCGCCAGCGAGCGTTCGTTCGCGCCGGTGTGCTTGGCGAGCGCGGGTACGGTGCGCACTCCACGGCTGATGCAGTCGGCGATACCGAGGTTCGCGGCCGCCCGGATCGCCAGCGGCGGAAGCAGCTCGGACATCTCATGGAACTTCTCGAAGGCCTCGTCGTTGCGTTCCGGGTCGGGCAGGGCGGGGTCTTCGTCCAGCGCCACGACCTCTGCGCGCCGCCAGTAGCCGGTGAAGTCGATGTCGGACTTGTCGACACCGCGCTCCTCGACGAGGTATCGCCGCAGGTCACGTACCACGGACTGTTCGCCGGCGAGCCAGGCGAACATCGCGCCGTCCCGCCGGCCGGCCTCGCGGACTGCCTGCAGCAGCAAGGGCTGGGTGGCCGGCGCGGCGCCGTTCCGCACGATCCAGGTCACCTCGACACCGGGACGTGCTGGCAGATCGGTTCGGTGTGCCTCCTCGGCCACCTCGATGTAGACGTCGGCCGGTGTCTCGTCGGGCAGTTCCTCGAGCAACCGGCCGATCGCCGGAATGGCGGTGTCGTCACCGACGACAAGGAACCAGTCATAGCCCTCGGGCCGGCCACTGGAGACCGACGGTCCCCCGACGTGGAGGCGATCGCCGGGCTTCGCCCGGTACGCCCACGTCGTCGCGACGCCCACACCGTGTTTCACGAAGTCGATGTCGAGCTCGCGAGCCTGCGCGTCGTAGCGTCGCACCGTGTAGACCCGCCACAACGCCGGCGGGTCGGCCGGCCACCGGAACTTGCCGTCCCTGTAGACCGGGACCACCGGCTCGTTCTCCCCGGGGTACGGGAAGATCAACCGGACGCTGTCGTCGAACCCGCTGCTGGCGAACTCGGGGAAGGTCGTACCGTCGCTTCCCGCGAACGATCCCAGCTGATCACCGGTGAGGGTCACCCGGCGCATCCCGGGAGTGACATCGACGACCCGCGCCACCTCCAGCTCTCGCAGGGCGATGGTGTGTACGGCGGTGGGGCGGGCACGACGCGGCACTGCGACTCCTCAATCGAGCAGGTGGCGTACCGAAACGTGGTCTGCCAGAAGCCGGACACCAAACATTAGCATTGCCTAACCTTAGGAATTTCTCACCGCGACCCGGCGGAGTTGGTCGGCCAGAGCCGCTCGGAGATCGGTGACCACCTTTTCCGCGAAGCCGAGGAACGTGATCGCCGTCGCGTCCGGGGCGAGGTGATACCGGATGACCGCGCGATACAACTGCTCGGTGCCCTCCGGGGCCGGTGACCCGCTGTCCGGCCGATAGACCCGCGTGAGGATCACCGCGGGCGAGGGCACACGCCGCAATGCCCGGCGTCCGGCCTTGTTGTGGTACCGCAGCAGCGCCAGCTCAGCGGTCCTGGCCGGCTCGGCCTCGTCGAGGGAGACGGCGGCCGTCGCGGTGAACGGACCGACCGGCCCTGTGTCGTCATCGGAGGTCAGCGGGACCTCTTCGTCGATTACACCGCCGATCAGGGGTGCGATTCCTGTCGACCGGAGCGCGTCGCGGACGGCTCTGCTGACGGCGTCTTCGGTGAGGACGCCGTCCCAGCGGAGGGTGGAGACGGTGCCGGAGGCAAAGGTGGGTTCGTCGATCGTCTGGGCCCGGGAGAGAAGGCGCTTCCAGCCGTCGAGGCCGTCGGTGGCGACCGCGTCGCCGGCTGCTTCGACGGCTTCGAGCGCTGGGACGAGCGCTGGTGTGCGGGACACTTCGGCGACTCCGGACACGGCCTGCTGCAGCGCCTCCGCCAGACGGTGCAGCGAGGCCCGGTCGACGATCGCCGCGTGGACGGCGAGCACGGCGACCGTCTGCTCGGGGCTGTATGTGTAGGCGAGGGCGGCCGGGCGGCCGGTCGAGATGTCGATGAGATCGACGGCGGCCGACCTGATCGCGTCGACGTTCGTGCCCGCGGTCAACTCCACGGTCGAGGGCTGGACCGTTTCCGGAGGCAGCAGGTAGGTGAACCAGAGCCGCCGGCCGGTGGCGTCGACCGACAGGCGAAGCGCGTCCGTGCCGGCGACCAGTGAGCGGAACGACGAGACGACCGAGGCGCTCGCCGACTGCGCGGGCAGGTCGAGGAGCTCGGTGAAGACGTACTCGTCAGGCGCAGCGTCCGCCTCACGCAAGCGCTCGAGGGCAGCAGAGGTCGGCACCAGAACGGGCTCGGCCGGTATGACATCAGGCGTCGACGGTGCAACCAGCGCGGCGAGGGCGCCGATGGTCCGTTGCACGAACACCTCGGACAGTTTGAACGTCAGTCCACGCTCGCGGGCGTAGGCGACGAGGCCTGCCGCGGAGATGCTGTCGCCGCCCAGCTGGAAGAAGTCGTTGTCCACGCCGAGGTCGATGTCGTCGCCGAGGTGCAGCACGTCACGGAAGATGCCGGCGACGGCGATCTCGGCGTCGGTCTCCGGTGGCCGGCCGTAGGCTGCGCCCGCCGTCAGGTCCGGTTGCGGTAGTGCACGGCGATCCAGTTTCCCGTTCGCGGTGACCGGGAATTCGTCCAGTCGCACGAACGTCGTGGGCACCATGTAGTCCGGCAGCGACCGTGCGGCATGTTCGCGCAGCACGGCTTCCTCGGCCGTCGCGGTCACATAGGCCGCGAGGTACTTTCCACCGGCCGGGTTGTCCAAGGCGAGGACTGCGGCGTTCGACACCTGGGGATGCTGTTCGAGGACGGCACGGATTTCGTCGAGTTCGATCCGGAACCCGCGGATCTTCACCTGGTCGTCGCTGCGGCCGAGATACTCCAACTGCCCCTGCGCGTTCCAGCGCACCACATCACCGGTGCGATACAACCGCGCGCCGTCGTCACTGAACGGGTCGGCCACGAATCGGTCGGCGGTCAGGCCGGGGCGGGCGACGTACCCGTCCGCGAGTTGCACTCCACCCAGGTAGAGCTCGCCCGCCACCCCGGCCGGCGCCGGACGCAACCACGCATCGAGAACACGCGCTGTCGTGTTCGCCACCGGAATCCCGATCGGCACCCCGACCGCATCGACGAGCTCGGCCTGAATCACCGGGTGAGCGGTCACGTCCACGGCCGCCTCCGTCGGCCCGTAGAGGTTGTGCAACTCCGCGTTCTTGAACAGCGCAATGGCGCCGGCTGCGGGCGAGACGGGCAATGCCTCGCCGGAGCAGAACACTCGCCGTACCGAATCCATCGACGTCCGGTCCGGGGCCGCGGTGAGGAAGGCCTGAAGCATCGACGGCACGAAGTGGGTCACAGTCACCGCGCGACGATCGATCACTTCGAGTAGATACTGTGGATCCTTGTGCCCGTCCTCCTGCGCCACGATCACCACTGCGCCGGTGACCAGCGGTAGGAAGAACTCCCACACGGACACGTCGAACGTGAACGGGGTCTTCAACAGCACCCGGTCCGGCGCACCGATCTGGTAGAGATCACGCATCCACCACAGCCGGTTGACGATTGCCTGGTGGTTGATCTGCACGCCTTTGGGGCGTCCGGTGGTGCCGGACGTGAAGATCACGTAGGCGGCATCCGCCGGGAGCAGCGGGCGCGAGAGCTGCGGCGGGTCGATCACGCCGGCATCGAGACGTTGCTGCACTGATTCGTCGTCGATGAACAGGAGGCGCACCGGATGCTCGGTGAGCACCTGATGATGAACGCCGGCGGTGTGCCGGTCGGCGATCACCACACGTGGTTCGGCGTCGGCGAGGATGTGCTTGACGCGTTCGGCGGGGTAGTCGGGGGCGATCGGCACATACGCCGCCCCGGCACGGATCACCCCGGCCAGAGCGACCACCAGATCGGCCGAGCGCGGCATTGCGACCGCGACCCGGTCCCCGACCCGCACGCCCTCCTCGACGAGCAGGTGGGCGAGAGCGTTGACCCGCGCATCGAAGTCGCCATAGGAGAGTTCAGTGCCGTCGTCAGCGATGACGGCGACCGTGTCCGGGCTCGCCGCGGCCTGCCGGCGCACCCATTCGTCAAGAGTCGTCCTGGGAACATCGAGCGTCTCGCCACACGACCACGCATCGAGTTGCCGCGACTCCGGTGCGGGCAGCAGGTCCAGGTCGCCGATCCGCGCCTCCGGACCGGCGGCGATCGTCTCCAGCACCGACTGGAAGACGGCGACGAACCGCTCGGCAGTGGCATCGTCGAACAGATCGACCGCGTAGGAGAGTTTCCCCTTCAGGTCGTTGACCGAATCGAAGATGTCGAGGTCGAGATCGGTCTTGACCGCGCCCACCGTCGCCGAACCCGGTGTCGCCGTGACACTCCCGAGGTGCAGGCCGCCCGCACGGCGGCTGTCCGCGACACGGTGGGTGAGCATGGTCTGGAAGAGGGGGTTACGGCCGACTGATCGCTCGGTGCCCAGCGCACGGGTGATCTCTTCGAAGGGCGCGGCCTGGTGCTCGAACCCGCCGAGGACCGTTCGTCTGGTGTTCTGCAGAACGTCGGTGATCGAGTCACCGGCATGGAAACGGTGGCGGATCGGCAGTGTGTTCACGAAGTATCCGACCAGGTCCTCCAGGCCGTCCTCGGTGCGTCCACCGGCCGGCGAACCGATCACCACGTCCGCACCGGCGCCCAGCGCCGAAACGGTCAACGCGGTCGCGGCCTGGAGGGTCATGAACATGCTGACGCCCTGCTCGTCCGCGACCTGACGCAGGCCGGTCACGACCTTCTGGTCGACGGTGAACCACAGATCCGCACCGCGGTGGGTCGGCGCCACCGGCCGGGTCCGGTCCAGCGTGATCGTGGACTCCTCGGGCGCATCCGCGAGGACGTCACACCAGTAGGCGAGGTGCTTGGCGAGCAGGGAACGTGAATCCGACGCCGCACCCAGGACCTCACGTTGCCAGATCGCGTAGTCCGAGTACTGGGCCCGCAACGGCGTCCATCCCGGCTCCTGCCCTGCGGCCCGCGCCTGATAGGCGGCCGACAGGTCGCTCAGCAGCGACGGGAACGACCACTCGTCCACTGCGTGGTGATGTACCGCGACAACGAACACCCATTCGTCAGCGCCGGCACGAAGCAACGCGACCCGGATCGGGATGTCGACCGCGAGATCGAACCCGGCCTGCACCACCGCGCCGATCCGCGCATCCACGCCGGCCGCGTCCACGCCCGTGACATCCTCAACGGGCAGAGAGAGCCTTTCCGCTGCCTCGTTCGCTGGAGTGACGACCTGACGTAGCGTGCCGTCCTTCTCCACCAGGAGCGTGCGCAGCGCCTCGTGACGAGACACCACGTCCCGTACCGCCATGATCAGCACATCGGGATCCAGAGCGCCGCGCAAACGCAGCACCACCGGCACCACATACCGCCCGCCCGGCCCGCCCAGCTGATCGATCAGCCAGAGCGCTTGTTGTCCGTAGGAGACGGGCAGGACTGCGGGGCGTGGCAGGTCGCCGACTCGGGTACTGGACGCCTCGGTGGTGTCGGCGATGTGGGCGAGTTCGCTGATCCGGGGGTGGTCGAAGACGTCGCGGAGGGTGAGTGCGGTGCCGAGTTGTGCGTTGGCGCGGG
>NZ_JBEZXU010000130.1:0-11736 GCF_040638175.1 Actinoplanes sp. NPDC026670 | reverse complement strand
ATCTCGGCATGCCCGCCACCCCGGCCCCGGCGGTGGCCGCGGGGGTGGCACGGGCGCCGGTGGACGCCGTTGGGTTACCCGCCCAGCTGTACCGCGGGCGCGCCCGGCCGGACCGATCGTGGTCCGGCCGGGCACGCCGTCGTTCAGGCCCCGTTCAGGGCCTGGTCGCCGCCGAGCGCGGTCTACCCCAGGTAGCCGGCCTGGCGGCATTTGCTGCTGAAGTCGGTGTCGGCCGGCGGCAACTGGCTGAAGACGTAGGCGACCCGGTCGGAGCGGAACTTGACGTCCTTCAGGCCGGAGAAGTCGATGCTCTCGGGCAACTCGTCGTCGGTCAGAGGCGCTCCGGTGTAGACGGCCATGACGAAGCCGCCGCAGTCGGTGGATTGCAGGTCGTTCGGCGTCTTCACGGTCATCGGGCGTCGGCCGTCGAAGGAGATCTGTTTGCGCTGCGATGAGGGCATGACATAGCTGACGCTGCCGAGCGCGGTCGAGACCTTGACGTTCCAGAACTGGACCTGAAGCCCGATCGGCTTGCACACGAAGTCGATGCGGCCGGGCGTCCCGAGCTCGACGTTACCCGGAATCTTGTACGTCACCTGCTGCCGTACCCAGGAGAGGGTGTCGTCAGCGGACCAGCCTTTGGTGTCCTTGCAGGTCGCCGGAGTCGGCGAGGCGGCCGGGCTGGAGGCCGCGGTCGTGACGGCCGGTGACGGCGGAACGGCCGGCGCCGTCACCGGCGCCGGCTCGGCGGTGCATCCGTTGAGCAGTCCCAGGATCAGTACGGCTGCGGCCGCGCGTTTGAACATCAGCCGATGGTAGGTGCAGCCGACAATCGGCCGGCCCGTCGCCGGTGAGGATCAGCGGCGGACCGGAGTTCCGGACCTCACCTGAGCCGGTGGAAGGCGGCGACGGGATCAGTACCTGGTGTATCTGACCCGGTCGTAGCCGGCGGTCAGCCGGCCCGGGTAGGTGAACGGCTGCAACCAGCTGTCGACGCCGATGCCCGGCCACAGGTTCATCATGATGCGCTGCGGGTGGGTGGGCAGTGGGCCGCGCGAGCCGTTCTCCTGGTGGATGAGACGTCCGTCGACGAACCAGTTGATGGTGCCGCCGTTCCACCACTCGAAGGCGTAGTCGTGGTAACCGGCGGCGGCGTCGAAGCCCAGGTTGATGACGGTCTCGTGGCCGCCGGCGCCGTTGGTGAAGTAGTTGAGCTGGACCTGGGTGGTGTTCTTGCCGAGGATCTCGACGTCGATCTCGTCCCAGGGCTGGCCGTCGCTCGGGCCGGTGTAGGTGAAGAACGACGTCACGGTGCCGGGGTTCTTGACCGCCTTCATCCGGGCCTCGAAGCGGCCGTACGAGTACAGGTCGGTGGTGCGGTACTCGCCGGAGGCGTACGGCTTGCCGGAGCAGCCGCCCGGGCACGGCTGATTGTCGAGGTTGATGTTCATGGTGCCGCCGACGGTGACGTGGTCGGCGCGCCAGCCGACGTTGAACATGCCGCCGTTGCTGTAGCCGTCCGCTTTGTACCAGCGGCCGGTGTCGAAGCCGTCGAAGTTGTCGGTGAAGCTGGAGCCGATGGCGGCCTGGGCCGGTGCGGCGCCGGGGCCGAGGAGTGCGACGGCGATGCCGAGGACGATGCCAGCGGTACGAGATCGAGTGATGCGCACGGGGAACTCCACTTGTGGGGGACGGAGTTGGAAGCGCTTCCAAGGCCAACTATCGAGTTAGCTCGATGAGAAGTCTGTAACCTGCCGTTAATTCCTGTCAATAGTGCGCAGGTGGAGGCCGGTTGAGAACGGCTACTTCGTGCGCCGAGGGTGGTTCGTCTTTACATGGATGGAACCCGGTTGTACTTTTTGACCGGTACCGCTTCCAATTTTGGCCGGCATCCTCGGGAGGCAACATGCGCAGGCGAACACTGCTGGGTGCGGCTACGGCCGCCACGGCCCTGGTGGTGTCCGACACCGGTGGTGCGAGCGCCGGCCGCAAGACGACCCGCTATCTGGGTGCGTTCCGGGACGGCGACCCGACGGCCATCGCCGCCGACGTCAAGAAGCTGTACGGCACCGTCCCGGCCAGCGTGATGTGGTTCGACAGCTGGGCGAGCGGGCGGGCGTTCCCGGTGGACGAGGCCAGGACGCTCTGGCGGCACGGCGTCATGCCGCACTACACCTGGGAGCCGTGGAACACCGCGCTGGGCCCGGCCGATCCCGCCCAGATCCACCTCCAGGACGTCATCGACGGCGCCTGGGACGGCTACATCAGGGCGCGGGCCCGGGAGTTCGCCGCCGTGCGACTGCCGATCCTGGTCCGCTGGGGACACGAGTTCAACGGCAACTGGTATCCCTGGGGCATCGCCAACAACGACGCCGACCCGTCGCGGTACGTGCGGGCGTACCGGCATGTCCACGACCTGGTCCGGGCGGCCGGCGCGCGCAATGTGCAGTGGGTGTGGGCGTTCAACAACGGCTCGTCACCGGACGAGCCCTACAACGATCCCGCGGCCGCGTACCCGGGTGACGGCTATGTCGACTGGGTCGGCGTCGACGGCTACAACTGGGGGTTCGGTCCGTACTGGGATCCGGCCGGCGATCACTGGAGGAGCTTTCGCGCGACCTTCGACGCCGCCTACGCCAAAGCCCGCGCGGTCGCGCCGAACCGGCCGGTGATGCTCGGCGAGTTCGGGTCCACCGAGGACGGCGGCGACAAGGCCCAGTGGTTCCGGGACCTGAACGCGACGCTGAAAGCGGGCGCGTATCCCGACCTGAAACTGCTGACCTACTTCGACCTGAACAAGGAGGAGCCGTGGTCGCCGGGTTCGTCGCCGGCCGCGCTCGCCGCGTTCACGTCCTGGGTCGGCGAGCGGTACATGCACGGACGCGGCCACGAACTGGCGCGGGAGGCGGTCAGGCCGACTCCCGTACGACCATCTTCGTCGGGAGGATGAAGGGTTCCGGCCGGGCACCGTCCAGCAGGTCGATCAGCATGCGGGCGGCTTCCCGGCCGAGGGCCTGCACCGGCTGGTGAACGGTGGTGAGCTTCGGGTCGGTGTGCAGCGCCACGGGCAGGTCGTCGAAACCGACCACTGCCACGTCACCGGGCACCGTGCGGCCGGACTCGCGCAGCACCCGCAGGGCGCCGGCCGCCATGTTGTCGTTGGCGGCGACCACGGCGTCGAGGTCCGGATGGGTGTTCAGCAACGCGCGCATGGCCTCGGCGCCGCCTTCCTCCAGGAAGTCGCCCGGCTCGACGGCGTACGGCCCGGAGCCCGCCAGCAGCAGCGCCTCGGTGTAGCCACGGCGGCGTTCCCGGCCGACGGCGGTGTCCTCCGGGCCGGTGATCATGGCGATGCGGCGGCGCCCGTTGCGGAGCAGGTGCTCGGTCGCCGCCCGTGATCCACCGGCGTTGTCGACGTCGACATAGAACGGCGGCGTCCCGTGGATCGGCAGGCCGACGAAGACGGTCGGGAGCCCGGACTGGGCGGCGATGTCGATGAGCGAGTCGTCGCCGCGCATCGCCACCAGCATCACCCCGTCGGCGCCCCGGGTCTGCAGGAAGGCCTTCAGCCGCTGCCGGCCGTGCACCGGCGTGGCCAGGCTGAGCATGAGATGCAGCTGGGTCTTCTCCAGCGCGGCGGACGCACCGACGATGATCTGCGTGAAGAACGGGTCCCCGAAGACCTCGGGCCCGTCCCCGGAGACCGCCAGCACCACGACGCCCGTCTGGCGGGTGACCAGGGTTCGCGCGGCCCGGTTGGGGGTGAAGCGGAGCTCCCGGATGGCCTTCTCCACCGCCTCGCGCTTGGCCGGGCTCACATGCGGTCCGTTGTTGATCACGCGGGAGACGACGGTGCGGGACACCCCCGCACGCTCGGCGACCTCATCGAGGGTCGGCGGCCGGGACCGGTCGGGTGACGGCATGCTGGTGTCCCTCCGCTCGTGCCGGTCACCAGGGGGACTGTTCTGCCGACCTGGCTCCGGCGATCCTAGTGGCTGGACGGCCGCGAGCGAGCCGGGCGGGTTCTGCGCGGGCGGGCGTTCAGAGCGAGCAGCCGAAGTGCGGGTGGTCCGGGCGAGCAGCCGAAGTGCGGGTGATCCGGGCGGGCTGCCGGTGGGTGCGCAGTGTGTGGCTGGGGGCGGACCGATAGCCTGACCGGTGATGACCAGAGATCTTGAGGCTGCGTGCGAACTCGCTGCCGGACTGGCGATCCGGGCCGGGCGGCTGCAACTGCAGGGCCGCGACACGCTGAAAATGGGCGCGCCGAAAGCACACGCCAACGATGTCGTCTCGGATGTCGACATCGCCAGTGAGCGGCTCATCGTGGCGGCGATCCACGAGGCCTGGCCGGACGACGCCATGCAGGCCGAAGAGGGGCACGGCCGGGCCGGGGGCAGCGGCTGGACCTGGATCATCGATCCGCTCGACGGCACCCGCAACTATGTGAGCCGGACCGGGCCGTGGTCGGTGTGCATCGCGCTCTACCAGGGGGATCAGCCGCGGATGGCGGTCGTGCACGACCCGGCCGCGGGGGAGACGTTCAGCGCCGTCGACGAGGGCGGGGCGCTGCTCAACGGCGAGCCGATCCACGCATCGAGCGGGCCGCCGCTGTCTGAGGCGCTGGTCGGGATCAGTTTTCAGCCGAACCCGGCGACCAAGGAGCGTGCCGGGCGGGTGCTGCGTGAGCTGCTGCCGGTCTGCGGTGACATCCGCCGGGTCCCGGCCGCGCTCAATCTCGTGTACCAGGCGGCCGGCCGGCTCGACGGTGGCCTGGCCCTGGACACGAAACTGTGGGACATCGCGGCCGGCGCGCTGATCGCCCGGGAAGCGGGTGTGACCCTCGGCGGGCACGGCCCGGACTACTCCACCGAGCTCACCATCGGCGCAGCTCCGGCGCTGTGGGCTGAGCTTTCCGGGAAGGTCCGCGCGGTGGATGTGTGAGCAGCGCTGGAGGCTCGAACGGGGGCCTTTGTGAGCAGCGTTACCTTCGGTCGCCAGGTGGAAGAAGCCGGGTGGGGGCCGACTTGTCGGTGAGGTGGCCTCAACTCGAACCGTGACCCCGCCCGACGACGACCTCTCGCCCGGAGAGCTGCTGCCGGCCGGGCGCAGGTTCCGGATCGTTCTCGTGCTCGGCCTGCTGACCGCGCTCGGGCCGCTCACCATCGACATGTACCTTCCGTCGCTGCCGGCGATCACCACCGACCTGTCGACGACCGCCGCCGCGGTGCAGCTCACCCTGACCGGCACCCTGATCGGCCTGGCGTTCGGGCAGCTGCTGGTCGGCCCGCTGTCCGACGCGTTCGGGCGGCGCTGGCCCCTGCTGGCGGGCATCGCCGTACACATGCTGGCCTCGGTCTTCTGTGTGATCGCGCCGAACGTCGCCGTGCTCGGTGCGCTCCGGGTGTTGCAGGGTCTCGGCGCCGCGGCCGCGGCCGTGGTCGCCATGGCGATGGTGCGTGACCTGTTCACCGACAACGCGGCGGCCCGGCTGTTCTCCCGGCTGATGCTGGTGGTCGGCGTCGCGCCGATCCTCGCCCCGACGGTGGGTGGCCTGGTCCTGAACTGGACGTCGTGGCGTGGCGTGTTCGTGGTGCTGACCGTCGTCGCGGTGTCGATCAGCGTGGTGTCGGCGCTGGTGCTGCCGGAGACGCTGGCGCCGGCGAACCGCCGCAGCGGGGGAGTGCTCGGCACGGTCCGTGACTACGGCCGGCTGTTCACCGACCGGGTGTACGTCGGCCTGATCCTGGTCGCCGGGCTGGCCATGGCGGCGCTGTTCGCCTACGTGAGCGGATCGTCCTACGTCTTCCAGGACGGGTACGGCATGAGCGAGCAGCAGTTCGCGCTGATCTTCGCCGGTGGCGCGGTCGGGCTGATCGGGGCGACCCAGTTCAACGTGCGCCTGCTGCGGCGCTGGTCGCCTCAGCAGATCATGAGCGCCGCGCTGGTCGCCGGTCTCGTGTTCGGCGCGGTGTTCCTGCTGCTGGCGGTCACCGGAGTGGGTGGCCTGGCCGGCATCCTGATCCCGCTGTGGCTGGTGCTGGCCACGGTCGGCCTGGCCATGCCGAACGCCCCGGCGCTGGCGCTGTCCCGGCACGGCGAGGCGGCCGGCACCGCGGCGGCCCTGCTCGGCGCGGTCCAGTTCGGTGTCGGCGCTCTCGCCGCCCCGCTGGTCGGTGTGCTCGGGGTCGGCGAGGTGGCGATGGCGATCGTGGTCTTCGGCGGCATGCTGGCGGCGAGCCTGGTCTGCTTCCTGGTGGTCCAGCCGCACCGGCTGCCGGCCCACCAGCACGCCCCGGCAGTTGCGGTGGCCCACTGAAATAGCCGTGGCCCACTGGACGGAGGCCCCCTAAAGGGGCCTCCGCAGGCCGAGCGCCGAGGCCCACAGCCGGGAGAGGTGGTCGACCATCTTCTCGACGTCGAGGGGTTCCCGCAGCTCGTTGATGATCACGGCGACCTGCTCGACCATCCCGCCGAGCGCGATCGCCGTCATCCGCGGGTCGAGGGCGGGGTCGGCCAGCCCGGCCTCCTGCAACCGCCGGATGCCCTCGGCGCTGCGGCCGACGTAGAACTCGCGGATCTCCAGCAGCAGTCCGCGCAGCGTGTCGTCCAGGTACGCGCCGTGCTCGACCATCCGCAGCACCTTCGCGGCCCGGCCGGTCGCCGCCAGGTAGCGGCGGTTCGCCTCGACGATCCGTGCGTACGGATCGTCGAGGGTGTCCGGCACCAGGCTTGCGGCGATCATCTCGTCGGCCGCCGCCTGCACGATCTTGCGAAGCAGATCGTCCTTGGATTCGAAGTACGTGTAGAAGGTCCCGTAGGAGACCCCGGCGGCCTGAGTGACGGCCTCGGGAGTGAATCCGGCCCAACCGTGCTCCTCGATCACCTCCCGACCGGCGACGATCAGCGCGTCATGTGTGCGCCGGCCCCTGGCCGTGGCCGGCGCCGCCGGAGCGGGGTTCGTTCGTGCTCGTCCCATCGGACACCCCCTGGAAACTTGACTACTTTGTCAGAAAGTTTAGGGTGGCGGTCAACCACTACTCACTGAGGTGTTGAGCCGGACAATGCGCACGATCCGCATCGGGAACTGCTCGGGCTTCTACGGTGACCGTTTCTCCGCGATGGCCGAGATGCTCGACGGCGGCCCGCTGGACTATCTGACCGGCGACTACCTGGCCGAGCTGACCATGCTCATCCTGGGTCGCGATCGGCAGAAGGACCCGTCACTCGGGTATGCGAAGACGTTCTTGCGGCAACTCGGCGACTGCCTCGCGCTCGCCCGGGACCGGCGGGTGCGGATCGTGACGAACGCCGGCGGCCTCAACCCGGCCGGGCTCGCGCAGGCGGTCCGGGCCCTCGCCGCGGAGCGGGGCGTCGACGTCGCGGTCGCCCACGTGCAGGGCGACGACCTGATCGGCCGGGCCGGGGAGCACGGCTGGCGCGGGGCGCTGACCGCCAACGCCTACCTCGGCGCGTTCGGGATCGCCGAGGCGCTGACCTCGGGCGCCGACATCGTCGTCACCGGCCGGGTCACCGACGCGTCGCTGACGCTGGGCCCGGCGATCGCCGAGTTCGGCTGGGGCCGCACCGACTTCGACCGGCTCGCCGCCGGGGTGGTGGCCGGCCACATCCTGGAGTGCGGCACGCAGGCCACCGGGGGCAACTTCGCCGGCTTCGCCACCGTCGACACCAGCCGCCCGCTGGGCTTCCCGCTGGCCGAGCTCAGCGCGGACGGCACCGCGGTGGTGACCAAACACCCCGGCACCGGCGGCGCGGTCACCGTCGACACGGTCACCGCGCAGCTGGTGTACGAGGTGGGCGCCCCCCACTACGCCAATCCGGACGTGACGGCCCGCCTGGACACGGTCGAGCTGGAGCAGGCCGGCCCGGACCGGGTGCGGATCACCTCGGTCCGCGGCGTCGCCCCGCCCCCGGCCACGAAGATCGCCCTCAACAGCTCCGGCGGCTGGCGCAACTCGGTCGAGTTCGTGCTGACCGGCCTGGACATCGAGGAGAAGGCCGCCTGGGTTCGCAAGCAGATGACCGAGGCGCTCAGCGCACGGCCCCCGGCCGAGATCGTGTGGGACCTCGCCCGCACCGACCACGCCGACCCGGCCACCGAGTCGGCAGCGTCCGCGGTGCTGCGCTGCCACGTCAAGGACCCCGACCCGGCGGTCGTCGGCCGCGCGTTCAGCAGCGCCGCCGTCGAGCTGGCCCTCGCGTCCTACCCGGGCTTCCACGTCACCGCGCCACCCGGCGCCGGCGCGCCGTTCGGGGTCTACCGGGCCGCCTACCTGCCGCAGGAGCTGGTGCCGCACGTGGTGGTCCGCCCCGACGGCACCGAGGTGGACATCGCGGCGCCACAGGTCACCGCGGAGCTGCCGGAGGAGACGGCGCCCCTGGCCGTCGTGGCATGCTCCGACCGTACAACCGAATTGCCGTTGGGCCGTTTGGTTTTTGCCCGGTCCGGTGACAAGGGCGGCACGGCCAACGTGGGCGTCTGGATCCCGGCCGGACACCCGCGGCGATCCGACGCCTTCGCGTGGTTGCACACCTGGCTGACGCCTGACGTGGTGTCCCGGCTGCTGCCGGAGTCGGCCGGGCGAAGCATCGACGTGTTCGCGCTGCCCAACCTGTGTGCGGTGAACATCGTCATCGACGGACTCCTCGGCGAGGGTGTCGCGTCCTCCACCCGTTTCGACCCGCAGGCCAAGGCCGTCGGTGAATGGCTGCGCGCCCGCGTGGTGAACCTGCCCGAGGAGTTCCTGGAATGAAATCGTCACCCGGCTACGCCGCCAACCGGGAGGCGATGCTGGAACGCGTCGCCGACCTGGCGGTCCAGCAGGCCGTGGCCCTGGCCGGCGGCGGCCCCAAAGCCGTCGAACGCCATCACCGGCGCGGCAAACTGACCGCCCGCGAGCGGATCGAGCTGCTGATCGACCCGGATTCGCCGTTCCTCGAGCTCGGCGTGCTGGCCGGCTGGGGCACCGACTTCACCGTCGGCGGCTCGGTGGTCACCGGTCTGGGCGTCATCGAGGGCGTCGAGTGCCTGATCATCGCCCACGACCCGACGGTCAAAGGCGGATCCTCAAACCCGGTGACGGTACGGAAGATCTTCCGCGCCAACCGCATCGCCGAGCAGAACCGGCTGCCCACGGTGACCCTGGTCGAGTCGGGTGGGGCGGATCTGCAGACCCAGAAGGACATCTTCATCCCGGGCGGCGCGGTGTTCCGCAACCTGACCGTGGCCAGCGCCGACCGCCGCCCCACGATCGCCCTGGTGTTCGGCAACTCGACCGCCGGCGGCGCCTACGTGCCCGGCATGAGCGACTACACGGTGATGGTCAAGGGCGGCGCGAAGGTGTTCCTCGGCGGGCCGCCACTGGTCAAGATGGCCACCGGCGAGGAGTCCGACGACGAGTCGCTGGGCGGCGCGGAGATGCACGCCCGCACCTCGGGGCTGGCCGACTACCTGGCTGTCGACGAGCTCGACGCGCTGCGGATCGGGCGGTCCATCGTGCGGCGGCTCAACTGGCGCAAGGCCGGGCCGGCGCCCCGCACCGGCTACGCCGAGCCGCTGCTGGACACCGAGGACCTGCTCGGCATCGTCCCGGCCGACCTCAAGATCCCGTTCGACCCGCGCGAGGTGATCCGCCGGCTCGTCGACGGCAGCGAGTTCGACGAGTTCAAGCCGCTCTACGGCACCTCGCTGGTGACCGGCTGGGCGCAGCTGCACGGCTATCCGATCGGGATCCTCGCCAACGCCCAGGGGGTGCTGTTCAGCCCGGAGGCACAGAAGGCGGCCCAGTTCATCCAGCTGGCCAACCAGAGCGACACGCCGCTGCTGTTCCTGCACAACACCACCGGCTACATGGTCGGCGCGGAGTACGAGCAGGGCGGCATCATCAAACACGGCGCGCAGATGATCAACGCGGTGTCCAACTCGACCGTCCCGCATCTGTCGGTGGTGATGGGCGCGTCGTACGGGGCCGGCAACTACGGCATGAGCGGGCGCGCGTACGACCCGAGGTTCATGTTCAGCTGGGCCGGCGCCAAGTCGGCGGTGATGGGCCCGGCGCAGCTCGCCGGAGTCATCTCGATCGTCTCCCAGCAGGCCGCCGCGGCCCGGGGCGTGCCGTTCGACGAGGCGGGCGACGCCCAGATGCGGGCCTTCGTGGAGAAGCAGGTCGAGGAGCAGTCGCTGGCCTACTTCACCTCCGGCCTGGGCTACGACGACGGGGTGATCGACCCCCGCGACACCCGCACCATCCTCGGCATCTGCCTGTCGGCGATTCACAGCGCGCCGGTGGCCGGCGCCCGTGGCTACGGCGTCTTCCGCCTGTGAAGGAGATCCAGTGATTCGCAAACTTGTGGTCGCCAACCGCGGGGAGATCGCGCGCCGGGTCTTCCGCACCTGCCGCGAACTCGGCATCGCAACCGTGGCCGTCCACTCCGACGCCGATGCCACGGCCCCGTTCGTGGCCGAGGCCGACCAGGCGATCCGGCTGCCGGGTGACGCGCCCGCCGACACCTACCTGCGCGGGGACCTGATCATCGAGGCGGCCCGGGCGGCCGGCGCCGACGCGATCCATCCCGGATACGGCTTCCTCTCCGAGAACGCCGCCTTCGCCCGCGCGGTCGAGGCGGCCGGCCTCACCTGGATCGGCCCGGCCCCGGAGTCCATCGAGTCGATGGGCAGCAAGATCGAGGCCAAGCGGATCATGGCCGCGGCCGGGGTGCCGATCCTCGGCGTCGACCTGGCCGCCGTCACCGCAGCCGACCTGCCCGTGCTGGTCAAGGCGTCGGCGGGTGGTGGGGGCCGGGGCATGCGGATCGTCGGGTCACTGGACCGGCTGGCCGAACAGGTCGCGCAGGCCGAGGCGGAGGCGGCGTCCGCGTTCGGTGACGGGACGGTGTTCGCCGAGCCGTACCTGCCGACTGCCCGGCACGTCGAGGTGCAGGTGCTCGCCGACACCCACGGCACGGTCTGGGTGCTGGGCGACCGCGACTGCTCGATCCAGCGCCGCCACCAGAAGGTCGTCGAGGAGGCGCCCGCGCCCTTCCTGGCCGCCGGGACCCGTACCGTATTGCATGATTCGGCCCGCGCCGCCGCGCACGCGGTGGGATATCGCGGCGCCGGCACCGTCGAGTTCCTGGTCGACGCCGACCGGGTGTTCTTCCTCGAGATGAACACCCGGCTCCAGGTCGAGCACCCGGTCACCGAATGTGTCACCGGCCTGGACCTGGTCGCGCTCCAGATCGCCGTCGCCGAGGGCAAGGCGCTGCCCGGCGAGCCGCCCGCGATCTCCGGCCACGCGATCGAGGTCCGGCTCTACGCCGAGGACCCGGCCGGTGGATTCACCCCGCAGACCGGCCGGATCCGCACCTTCGACTTCCCGTCAAGCGTCCGGGTCGACTCCGCGGTCGAGGCCGGCAGCACGGTCGGCGTCCACTACGACGCGATGCTCGCCAAGGTCGTCGCGTACGCGGCCGACCGCGACGCCGCGATCCGGAGGCTCGGCGACGCCCTGCGCCGGGGCCGGGTGCACGGCGTCGTCACCAACCTGGACCTGCTCCGGGCCGTGATCAGCGACGACGAGTTCACCGCCGGGCGGATCCACACCACCCTGCTCGACCAGCGTCTCGACCAGTGGACCGGCGGCGCCGACCCGCGGTCGCTGGCCAAGGCCGCGCTGGCCGCCGCGATCGGGCAGGCCAGCCAGACCGCCGCCGCCGCGC
>NZ_JBEZXU010000129.1:0-12602 GCF_040638175.1 Actinoplanes sp. NPDC026670 | reverse complement strand
ACCCATGTTTATCCACCTTTATCTGTTCTTCTTCATTTTTTTGTTTTGCTGAACGGGGGGGCCGGGTAGGGCTAACGTGGCGCAGGACCCGGCCGTTCTGCACGTCCGGACGGACGAGCACCTTCGCACCCGGATAGCGACCGCCTCGATCTCATCGGCAACCGGGATCGGGCCGAAGTAACAGGCGAAGGGCCACGGACGGCCTACACCAGCCAAGGACGACCCAAGGACGGAACTTGATCCTCGTAACTCGTATCAACGGTGCCGTGTTCGCGCTGAACCCGGACCTGGTCGAGCGCGTCGACTGCACGCCCGACACGGTCGTCACCCTGGTGGACGGCACCAAATACGTCATCGCCGAGTCCGTGCCCGAATTCATCGACTCGGTGCGTCACTACCGCGCTTCGCTGATCGCCCAGGCGAGCCGCATGGAGCCCGAGCCCTCGGCTCTCACCACTTCCTCGTCCTCCTCGGATGACGACCTCGACGCCAAGGTGCTCCCGCTGCACCGGAAGGAACGCTGATGGATCTCGCTAGCATCATCGGTGTGGTCGCCGGCCTGGCGATCGTCTTCACCGTCCAGATCCTGGAGGGCGGCTCACCCGCCTCCATCATCCTGCTTCCCTCGATGCTCCTGGTGTTCGGTGGCGCCTTCTGTGCCGCCATGGCCGGCGGCATCATGAAGGACGCCGGCGGCTTCATCACCCAGCTCAAGAAGGCCTTCACCAACAAGGTCACCCCGCCGACCCAGCTGCTCGACAACGTCGTGAAGCTGGCCGAGCGGGCCCGCCGCGAGGGTCTGCTGGCGCTCGAGGACGCGGTCAAGACGGTCGAGCACCCCTTCCTGAAGCGCGGTCTGCAGCTGGCGATCGACGGCACCGACCCGGACGAGCTGCACGACATCCTGCACGCCGAGGTGTCCGCCAAGAAGAAGGCCGACAAGGCCGGCAAGAAGTTCTTCGAGAACATGGGCGGCTACGCCCCGACGATCGGCATCATCGGCACGGTCATGGGTCTGGTCCACGTGCTGGAGAACCTGGACAAGCCCGAGACGCTCGGCCACTCGATCGCTGCGGCGTTCGTCGCGACCCTCTGGGGCGTGCTCAGCGCGAACATCATCTTCCTGCCGATGGCGGCCCGGCTCGACCGGCTCGGCGCCATCGAGGCCGAGGAGATGGAGCTGGTCATCGACGGTGTCCTGGCCATCCAGGCCGGCTCGAACCCGCGTCTGGTCGCCCAGAAGCTGCGCAGTCTGCTCCCGCCCGACGAGATGAAGAAGGCCGAAGCTGCGGCCTCGAGCAAGAAGGCGGCCTGACCTAGATGAGTTCCGGCGGGGGAAAGCGTAAGCAGAAGCACGAGGAGCACGAGGAGCACGTCAATCACGAGCGCTGGCTCGTGTCGTACGCAGACATGCTGACCCTGCTGTTTGTTCTCTTCGTTGTGCTCTTCTCGATGAGTGACGTGAACCAGAAGAAGTTCGCGCAGTTGGCGCAGGGCCTGTCCCAGGGGTTCGGCTCCAAGAGCGCGGCGTTCAGCGGCAACTACGCCCCGCTGGACGGCGCCTCGAACAACGCCCAGGTGGTGCAGATCGACCCGGGCTCCAACCCCGGTGACGGCAGCTCGGGCACCGAGGGCCTGAACCAGAAGCAGAAGGAAGCGGTCGAGCGGGCCATCAAGGCCGAGGACCGCAAGCAGGCGTCGGCCAACGCGGAGAAAGCCGCCAAGGAGGCCGAGGACCTGAAGGCCATCGAACGGAAGATCGCCGACGCGCTGGCGGCGCAGAAGATGCTCGGCAGCGCGAAGTTCACGATCGACCAGCGCGGCCTGATCGTCACCATCGTGACCAACGAGGTGGTCTTCGCCGGCAACCGGGCGGAACTCCAGACCGGTGGCGAGAAGATCCTGAACGCGATCGCCCCGACGCTGGCCGGCCTGCCGAACAACATCGAGGTCGACGGCCACACCAACCAGCTGAAGGCCCGCACCACGTTCTACCCCAGCGGCTGGGAGCTGTCCGCGGCGCGCGCCTCGACCACGGTCCGGTTCTTCACCGACCACGGTCTGCCGAAGAAGCGGCTCAGCGCGGTGGGCTTCTCCGACACCAAGCCGCTGATCGACCCGAAGGACCCGCGCTCGATCCAGATGAACCGCCGGGTGGACGTAGTCGTCCTCACCCAGCTCACCGCGGACCAGGCGGCGCTGCTGCCGTCGGCGGCCGGCGAGGACGGCAAGCTGCACACCGGCCAGACCACCGCCGAGTACAACGCCGAGCAGAAGGCCGCGACCGAGACCACGACGCCGAGCACCACCACTGAGCACACCACCACCAAGACCACCACGCACGACTGAACTGAGGGGAGTTCGTAATGGCTGACGAGAAGGAAACGGCCGAAGCGCCGAAGAAGTCCAACAAGATGCTGATGGTGGTCATCGCCCTCGTGCTGGTCATCCTGGGCGGCGGTGGGGCCGGGGCGTTCTTCATGCTCCGCGGCGACACGGCCTCGGCCGCCGAGGAGAAGCCGGTCAAGGGCGTCGTCACCGCAGGCGAGAGCACCATCACGGTGAACCTGGCCGACGGGCACTACCTGAAGCTCGGCTTCGCGCTCCAGCAGACCGAGGACGCCGGCACCGAGGCGGTCGACCTGAACGAGGCCTACCAGCTGGCGATCGACGCCTACACCGGCCGCAAGCTGGAGGAGCTCTCCACCGCCGAGGGCCGCGAGAAGATCAAGGAAGAGCTGCTCGCGAAGCTGATCGAGACCTACACCGAGGACAAGAAGAAGATGGTCATGGACATCTACTACACGTCCTTCGTGACCCAGTAAGACCGCCGGCCGGGCGGGTCTCCTCCGGGAGACCCGCCCATCGGCGCGAGAACTGGATGAAAACGCCGCCACGGCTCAGCGGTTCGGTAAGTGAGCCGATGAGGACGACGTGACCACCGCTCAGCGATCCCCCGGCAGGATGTCACGTCGCGGCCAAGGCGGAGGCCCGACCGCGTACGACTTCCGGCGCCCCATCAAGCTCTCCCGCGAGCACGTCCGTACCCTGCAGATGGTCTTCGAGTCCTATGCGCGAAGCTGCGGCACCCTGCTGACCACCCGGCTCCGGGCGGTCAGCAACGTCAGTCTCATCTCCATCGAGCAGCTGAACTACGACGAGTACGTCGCCGCGCTCGCCAATCCGACGATCATCGGTGTGGTCACGCTGGACCCGTTGCCCGGCACGGTCCTGCTGGAGATCGCCCAGTCGGCGGTGATGACCGCGATCGATCACATGCTCGGCGGCCCCGGCGGCAGCCAGCCGGAGCGGCCGCTGACCGAGGTCGAGATGCCGCTGCTGCGGGGCCTGATGGAACGGATGCTCGGCGAGCTGCGGTACGGCTTCGAGAGCATGGTGGACATCTCGCCGAAGCTCAAGGAGATCGAGTACAACGCGCAGTTCCTGCGTGCCCACGCCCCGGGTGACGCGGTGGTGGTCGCCTCCTTCGAGACGAAGATCGGCGCTGAGGAGTGCATCTCCACCCTCTGCCTGCCGTTCAACACGATCCTGCCGGTGCTGTCGCGTACCGAGGCGATCGTGTTGAGTGCCGCCGAACGCCAGGCGAAGGACACCGCCCTGCGGAACCTGACCGCCGGACTTTCCGCCGCTCCGATCGACGTAGCAGTGCGATTTCAGCCCATCCGGATGCGTACCGATGACATCGTGGATCTGCGCCCCGGCGACGTGGTCCCGCTCGGACACGCGACCAGCCGGCCGCTCGAGGTGACCGTGCACGACATCGTCTTCGCTCATGCAGTTCCCGGTAACCAGGGCGCCCGGCTGGCGTGTCTCGTCGTGCCGTCGCCCAACGAGAGCTCGTCCAAGGAGTCTGGCCGCCCATGACAGCGCCCACCATGACCGCGCCTCAGCTGGCGCTAGCCCGGAACGCCGCCGAGGCCGCGCTGGCCGTCCTGCCCACCAGCCGAGCCCTGGTGGTCGGCGATCCGGTCATACCGGACGCCGGGACGGTGATCGAAGGCCAGGCGATCACGGCGCGGTTCACCGGCGCGGCCTCCGGTGAGGTCCTCGTCGTGGTCGGTCAGGACCTGGCGGACGCGCTCCGGGAGAGCCCGCTCGGCGAGCTGGACCTCACCGCCGCGGTGCGCCCGGCCCTGGAGGCGGCCGCTCGGGTCTTCGGCCCGGTGGTCCTCGACCCCGGCCAGCTGATGGAGCCGGAGGTCGCGCTGAGCGCCCTGGCCGCGAAGGACGGTTCGGTCGCGGTTCCGCTTCAGGACGAGACCGAGGTACGGGCGGTGCTGGCCCTCGCGCTGAGCCAGTGGCCCGGCGACGACCAGGGCGCGGTGAACGTCTCGCAGCGGGCCGCGCCGAGCCGGATGGCGAGCGGGCGTGGCGGCCTCGACATGCTGCACGACGTCGAGATGGAGGTCTCGGCCGAGCTGGGCCGGACCCGGATGAGCGTGCGGGAGCTGCTGTCGCTCACCCCTGGTGCGATCGTCGAACTGGACCGGGCCGCCGGCAGCCCGGCCGACCTGCTGGTGAACGGACGCCTGATCGCCCGCGGCGAGGTCGTCGTGGTGGACGAGAACTTCGGTATCCGGATCACCGAGATCGTCTCGCCGGGCGCGGAGTAACCGCCTTGATCTCGCTCACCCTGCGCGTCATCCTCTCCCTGCTCGTCGTCCTGATGCTGATGTGGCTGCTCGCCAAGGCCGTCCGCCGGCCGTACGCGGGCCGTCGTGACGGGACGCTCGCGGTGCTCAACCGTCAGCAGCTGAGCCGTGGCTCGGCGGTGGCGGTGGTCCGGGTGGCGGATCGCGCACTGGTGCTCGGGATCACCGAACAGCAGGTCAGCCTCCTCGGCGAGACGGACATCGAGGCCTTCGAGTCCGAGCCCGAGGAGCACCGGGACCACATGGAGGTGGAGGCCGGCGGTCTGTCGGCCACGTTGCCGGGCCGGCACCCGGGAAGTCTCGGCGGCCGGCTCGACGGCTCACTGCTCTCCCCGAAGACGTGGACCTCGACCCTCGAGTTCCTGCGCGACCGGACGACGAGGCGATGACGACATGGCGAGGCGCGCGTTCTCCCTGCTGATCCTGGCGGCGACCCTGGTCCTGCTGCCGGAGGCCGCCTCGGCCGCGCCCGCGCCGACACCACCCAGCATCGACATCCAGATCAACGGCACCAACCCGGACGGCAGCCGCCCGGCCGCGTCGCTCGTGATCGTCCTCGGGCTGACCCTGCTCTCGGTGGCCCCCGCGCTGCTGCTGCTCTGCACGTGTTTCACCAAGGTCTTCATGGTCCTCGGGATCACCCGCAACGCGCTCGGGCTGACCACCATGCCGCCCAACCAGGTGCTCGCCGGTCTGGCCCTGTTCCTGAGCCTGTTCATCATGGGCCCGACCGTGTCGGCGATCAACGAGCAGGGCGTGCAGCCCTACCTGAACGGCGACAAGACCCAGTCGCAGGCGTTCAAGGACGGCGTCGAGCCACTGCGCGAGTTCATGTACGAGGTGACCCGCGAGGACGAGCTGGCGCTGCTGATCAAGGTGTCCGGCGAGGAGCGCCCGCCGAACATCCAGGCGGTTCCGCTGACCACGCTGGTGCCGGCGTTCGTGCTCTCCGAGCTGCGGGCCGCGTTCATCATCGGGTTCGTCATCTTCATTCCGTTCCTGATCATCGACCTCGTGGTGTCGGCGTCCCTGATGTCGCTGGGCATGATGATGCTGCCCCCGGTGACCATCGCGCTGCCGTTCAAACTGTTGCTGTTCGTGCTGGTCAACGGGTGGAGCCTGATCATCACGGCGCTGGTGGGCTCGTACTGAGACGATGAACTTCGACGTTGCCATCGCACAGTTCCTGGCGGTCATGCTGGGAGCGGTACGAACCGGCGCGTGGATGATGGTGTGCCCGCCACTGAACTCCCGGCTCATCCCGGGGCAGGTCAAGGCGCTGCTGTCGGTGGGCCTGACGCTGCCGATGGCGCCTTACCTGACCACTACGGTCCCGTCGCTGGAGACCAAGGACCTGATCTTCAGCGCCGCCCTCCAGGTCTTCGTCGGCGCGGCGCTCGGCTTCTTCACCGCGATGCTGTTCGCCGCCATCCAGGCCGCCGGTGACCTGCTCGACCTGTTCAGCGGTTTCACCCTGGCCGCGTCGTACGACCCGTTCTCGCAGAGCAGCGCCTCGATCTTCGGCCGGTTCTACAACCTGGTGGCGCTGACCCTGCTCTTCGCCGGGGACGGGCACCAGATGATCCTGCGTGGATTCCTGCAGAGCTTCCGTACCCTGCCGCTGGACGCCACCTTCTCCACCGAGGTCTTCAGCCGGCTGCTGCTGCGCGGGGCCGGCGAGATGTTCCTGGCCGCGGTCCAGATCGCCGGGCCGCTGATCGCCGTGCTGTTCCTCGCCGACGTGGCGCTGGGCCTGCTGAACCGGGTGGCGCCGGCGCTCAACGCGTTCCAGCTCGGTTTTCCGATCAAGATCTTCCTGGTGGTGACCCTCTCCGGGATCGCCATCGCGATGCTGCCGGGCGCCCTCGACACCCTGGTCGAGAAGGCGGTCACCGCGGTGGTCCGGCTCAGCGGCGGCTGAACCACGCCGAAGAGCGTTGGTAGAGCCACGAGCGCGGGGAGGTGAGACGTGTCCGGCGAGAAGACCGAGGAACCCACACAACAAAAGCTGAAGAAGGCCAAGCAAGAGGGCCAGATCGGCAAGACCCAGGACCTCGGTGCTTGGGTCGGCATGCTCGCCGCGAGCATCATGCTGCCGCGCACGCTGCGTCAGGCGATGGAGCACGCCCAGGAGCTGATGGAGAAGATCCCGGACACCATCGCGAATCCGGACGTCGGCAAGGGCCTGGCGATCTTCCGGGACGCGCTGATGAGCGCCGCCTGGGCGGTGCTGCCGCTGGCGCTGACCATGATGGCGGTCGGCATCGTGGCGGCCGCCGCGCAGGGCGGCATCCGGGTCGCCACCAAGCTGTTCATTCCCAAGTTCAACCGGCTCAACCCGTTCAGCGGCCTCAAGCGCATGCTCGGCCCGCAGGCGCTGTGGGAGGGCTTCAAGGCCCTGGTCAAGACGATCGTGCTGGGGGTTGTCCTCTGGCTCACGATGCAGGACATCGTGCCGGTGCTGATGGACGCCGGTCGGCTGCCGCTGGTCACCCTGCTCGGAGTGGTCAGCGACGCGTCGATCCAGCTGATCCGGGCCGCGGCGGCGGCCGGCATCGTGATGGCGGCGGCCGACTACTTCGTGGTCCGGCGCCGCACCAAGAAGCAGCTGCGGATGAGCAAGGAGGAGGTCAAGCAGGAGCACAAGAACACCGAGGGCGACCCGCTGGTCAAGGCCCAGATCCGGGCCAAGCAGCACGCCATGGCACGGAACCGGCAGATGGCCGACGTGCCGACCGCGGACGTCGTGGTGGTCAACCCGGTGCACGTCGCGGTGGCCCTGCGATACGAGCCGCAGAAGGGCGCACCCCGGGTGGTGGCGAAGGGCAAGGGCCCGCTGGCCGCGAAGATCCGCGAGATCGCCACCGAGAACCGGATCCCGATGGTGCAGGACATCCCGCTGGCCCGGGCGCTGAACCAGGACTGTGAGATCGGCCAGGAGATCCCGGCGGAGTTCTACGGCGCGGTGGCCAAGGTGCTGGCGTTCGTGATGAGCCTGAAGGCACGTGGTGCGGCGGCCGGTTTGCATCGCAACCCGAACCCGACCCCAGCTATGGCATAACCACCGATTCCGGAGATTTCCTCACAACGCGGTGCAAGAGCAGGGAAGATCGAGACGTGGCGGTGCCACAGCGGCCTCAGTGACGGCGACGGAACGCCGAACAGAACAACGCCAGGACGGCGACGGCTGGGCTCGGATGGCCATCGGACTGCCCACGCTCGGAAGGTGCTGTGAAGAACCGAAACCTAGGCAGGTTTGCCGTACCCATAGGGGTCGTCGGCATCATCATCATGATGGTCGTCCCCCTGCCGACCTTCCTGCTGGACATGCTGATCGCCGTGAACATCACGGCCGCCCTGCTCGTGCTGCTGATCGCCATGTTCGTGCAGAAGCCGCTCGACTTCGCCGTCTTCCCCGCGTTGCTGCTGGTCATGACCCTATTCCGACTCGCCCTCAACATCAGCGCGACACGCCTGGTGCTGCGTGACGGCGACGCCGGCAAGGTGATCCATGCGTTCGGCAGCTTCGTCGTCGGCGGCAACCTGGTCATCGGTCTGGTGATCTTCACGATCCTGGTGATCGTCCAGATGATCGTGGTCACCAAGGGCGCCGAGCGGGTCGCCGAGGTCGGCGCCCGGTTCACCCTCGACGCCATGCCCGGCAAGCAGATGGCCATCGACGCCGACCTCAACGCCGGTCTGATCGACGAGGCCGAGGCCAAGAAGCGCCGGGCGGAGGTGTCGTCGGAGGCCGACTTCTACGGCGCCATGGACGGTGGTTCCAAGTTCGTCAAGGGCGACGCCATCGCGGCCATCATCATCACGGTGATCAACCTGGTCGGCGGCTTCGCGGTCGGCATCCTCCAGGCCGGCATGGCCCCGGTCGACGCGATGAACCACTACAGCATGCTGAGCATCGGCGACGGCCTGGTCTCGCAGATCCCGGCGTTGCTGCTGTCGGTCGCCACCGGTCTCATCGTCACCCGCTCGGCCACCTCCGGCGACATGGGCCAGACCGTCACCACCCAGCTCAGCCAGAACAAGCTGGCCCTGCGGATCGGCGGCGGCGCCGCGATGGCCCTCTGCGTCATCCCCGGCCTGCCGCCACTGCCGTTCCTGCTGGTCGGCGGAACCGTTCTGCTCATCGCCCAGCGGATCAAGGATCCGGTCCCGGAGCCGGTCGAGGGCGGCGCCGCGGCCGAGGCGGTCGACCTGCCCTCGCCCGACTCGCCGGAACAGCTGCTCGGCGAGATGCGGATCGACCCGCTCGAACTGGCCCTCGCCCCCGACCTGGTCGACCTCGTCGACGCCAGCAGCGGCGACCTGCTCGACCGGGTCCGCGCCCTGCGTCGCAAGATGGCCATGGAACTCGGCGTGATCATGCCGCCGGTGCGCACCCGGGACGACCTGGACCTGCCGCTCTCCTCGTACGCGATCCGGATCTCCGGTGTCGACGCCGGCGCCGGCCAGGCGCCGCCGGGCACCGTCCTGGCCATCGGCGAGGGTCTCCAGGCCCTCCCCGGGCGGGCCGGGGTCGAACCGGTCTTCGGGCTCGCCGGCAAGTGGGTCCCGGCCGAGCTGCACTACCAGGCGGAGATCTCCGGCGCGACGGTGGTGGACCGGGCCTCGGTGATCATCACGCACCTGGCCGAAATCGTCCGCACCAACGCCAGCCGCCTGCTCGGCCGCGAGGACGTCCGCGCCCTCTCCGAGATGGTCAAGCGCACCCACCCGGTGGTGGTCGAGGAGCTGACCCCGGCGCTGCTCAGCCTCGGCCAGGTGCAGAAGGTGCTTCAGGCGCTGCTCGACGAGGGCGTGCCGATCCGCGACCTGGTCCGGATCTTCGAGGCGCTGTCGCTGCGGGCCAAGACCTCCCAGGATCACGACGGCCTGGTCGAGGCGGCGCGCGGCGCCCTCGGACCGGCCATCGCCGCCCAGTACGCGACCGCGGGCCGGCTCACCGTGATCACTCTCGACCCGATGCTCGAGCAGGGTCTGCTCGAGTCGTTGCGGCCCAGCGACACAGGCGCCTTCATGGCGATCGACGGCATGCGCGCCGAGGCGATCGTCAGTGAGGCCAGCCGGCTCGCCGAGGCCGCCGAGCAGCAGGGACTCAACCCGGTCCTGGCCTGCTCACCACAGCTGCGGCTGCCACTGATGCGACTGCTGCGAGCCGGCTCGCGCCGGGTTCAGGTGCTGTCGTACAGCGAAATCTCTGGTTCCACCGCACAGATCGAGACGATAGGGGTGGTGAACGGTGCCTACGCGGGTGCTGCTTGAGGGACCGGCCATCGAGCCGTTACTGGCTCAGGTACGTGACGAGTACGGCTCGAGCGTCCGGATCATCTCCGCCGACAAGGTACGAAGTGGTGGCATCGGGGGCTTCTTCGCGAAGCAGCACTACGAGCTCTCCGTCGAGGTACCGGATCCAACCGAGGACAGTGATGACATGGCGCAACAGACCGTCGCCGGCAACGGCACACACAACTTCGAGCGCCTGCTCGAACAGGCCGAGGCGCATGACCGGGTGACCACCGACCGTGCGCCCGCGGCCCCCGAGCGGCGAACCCGTCAGGAGGGCCGGCAGGCCGGGCTCGGTGACACCGGGGCCGCGTTCGCCGAGCTGATGGCCGGTCTCGACGTCGCCGGGCACCTCGGTGAGGGCCGTGCGCCGTCCCGGCCCCGGGCGGCCGAGCCGCTCAAGCCGGCCGAGGCGCGCGAGGAGTCGCCGACGGTGCGCCCGTTCCGCCCGGCCACCGCCACCGGCTCACCCGTCAACGCCGGCCGGCCGCTGCCCGCCGCCCTGCCCACCACGCCGAGTTTCCCCGAGCGGCCCGCCGCCAAGGAACGCCAGACCCCGGAGCCCCGCGAGACCATGACCCCGATCCGCGCGGCCACGGCCGCCCCCCGCTCGGTCTCCCCGGCGCCGTTCCGGACCGTCGAGCCCACCCCGGCGCCGCCGCGTGCCGCCTTCGCCCAGCCGCCCGCGCCGATCCGGTCCGCGGCCGACGTGTACGGGCTCGACGAGTCGGTGCCGATCTCGCCCGCCCCGGCCGCACAGGCGCCGGCCCCGCCGGCGGTGGCCACCCCGGCCGCGGCGCCGGCCGCGCTGCGCTCCGGCGAGCTCGACCCGGTGCAGCGCAACCTGATCACGGTCGGCATGCCCGAGTCGATGGCCCGCAAGATCACCGGCGGGGACACGTACGCCGGTGTGCTCAGCGTCCTCGCCGCCCGCCCGGCCGCACCCGGCATCCCGGACGGCCCCGGCGAGATCCTGGTGCTGGCCGGTGAGGTGCACACCGCGGTGCCGATCGCCAAGCAGATCCTCGAGCAGTTGCACGTCGACCAGACCCACCTGCTGCTCGCCGCCCCGTCGACGGCCGGCACCGGGCTGCACTCGTCCCGGCTCATCTCCAGCCGCAGCGCGGCCGAGTCACGGGCGGACAAACTGCAGAGCTCCGAGCACCCGTGGGTGGTGGTGATCGAGGCGCCGGTCGGCGGGACCGACCCGTTCTGGGTCAACGACATGAGCGACGCGCTCGGCGCCACCGCGCTGTGGGCCGTCGTCGACGCCACCCGCAAGACCGCCGACTCGGCCCGCCACCTGCGCAGTCTCGGCGAGGTCGAGGCGCTCGTGGTGCACAGCGTGGAACTGACCGCCGACCCCGCGTCGGTCCTCGGCCTGGACGTCCCGATCTTCTCGCTGGACGGCAAGCCGGCCACCCCGCATGCCTGGGCGGCCATGCTGTGCGCCCGGATCGCGGCCGAGGTCATGCCGTCGGCGGTGGTTCCGCGCCGGCTGACCCGGTCCGGCCGCCGCTGAACCCGCCGAGCCGATGATCAAGCCGTCGGTTCTGCTGTTCGCGCTGCTGATGAGCGCGCCGGCGTGGTACCGCCTGCTCCTCGACGAGGTGGACCTGATCCAGGTGCTGATCCGGTTCCTGGTCGCCGTGCCGATCGCCGCGGTGCTGCTGGCCGGGCTCCGGTTCGTCCTCGCCGGTTACCGGAAGGCCGAGGAGGAGCCGCCCGGGACGGTGATGACGCCCGAGCCGTACGACAGCCCCGAACCAGGAAAGACCAGCTGACCGGCGCCGGCCCCGTGGGGGAGCCGGCGCCGGTTCGCTTAGGCCTGCACGTCCAGCCGACCGGTCCCCGGGCCCACCCGGCGGGTGGCCACCGGCGCCGGCTCGGCGCCGACGTCCGGTCCACCGCGCTGCCCGTCGGCCCGCCGGCCTGGCGTCTCGGCGAACTGCTGCCGCGCCTGCTGCTGAGCGTTGCCCTGCCGCAGGTCGAGTGTGCAGTTGCCGAACCCGGAGTTCTCCAGCTCACGCCGCAGATCGTCGAGCGACGACCGGAGCGCCTCGGTGCCCGCCTCGGTCCCGCCGGACAGCTGCACGGTGATGTCGCCGTTGCGGATCTCCGCCACCACCTGTACCGGTCCCAGGTCGGCCGGATGCAGGTTGACGGTCAGCCGGTGCACACCGTCGGCGTCCAGCCGGAGCGGGACGAGCCGGGTGGCCACCTGTGCCGCCGCGGGCGCCGGAGTGGCCGGGGCCTGTGGTGCGGCGGCCTGGGCGTCGGTGGTCGGCGCGGCCGGGGCGGTCGCCTGCGGGCCGGTCACCCCGGCGAGCCCGGCAGTGTGCGGCGCGGCCGGTGCAGCCGTCTCGGCCGGTGCTCCGACCTGCGGGAACGCGCCGGCGGAGGACTCGGCGGGGGTGGACTTCCCGGTTCCGGTGAACGCTCCGGCCGTACCGTCTCCGCCGCTCTGACCCGATCGGTCGCCCTGCCCGGCGCTGTCCTGGCCGCCGGTGTTCGGCGCGGCCTCGCCGACCGGCACCTGGCCGGCGGCGGTTCCGGTGGTGTTCTCGGCCGGCGCCGCCGCGGCGGCCGATTCCGGCGCGCGCAGGCCCTCCGGGCGTGGCGCGGCCG